>QEVI01000038.1 GCA_003576855.1 Planctomycetota bacterium | reverse complement strand
GTTGGGGGTCCGGGGGAAGGGACCTTGGGGCCTCATGGTCCCTTCCCCCGCGCCCCGCCAAGCAACGTCAACTCACCCACGAATTCCGCTGAGGACCCTCTTTTTTAAAAACAGACTCGCCATCTGCCGGTCGCGTCAAAACGTCAGCCAGCGGTAGACCGTCGCGGCCACGTCGTGCAGCCATACATAACCCAGCGATCGCCGCCCGCAATAGATGCGAACCGCGGCGGTCATCCCCGGACGAGCCGCCGCGGGCGCCTCGCCGACCAGGGCGATCCGGACATCGACCGGCCGGGCCGGCGCCTCCAGCCCGTCGGCCTCCAGCGGCGCCGCGGAGGATATCTCCACCACGCGACCGGCATGCCGCGCCGCGACGTCGCCCGCCAGCCGCACGCTCGCCTCCAGCGGCGCCGCGGCTTCGCCTTGCGCTTCGACGATGCGGCCCACGTGGCGCTGCGGCACCCGGGCCACCGCCTCCCAACCGCCGGAGGCGTCGGCGATCGTCAGCAGCACCTGGCCCCGGTCGACCGGCCGCGACTTGAGCAGCGTGTGTACGTCCTGCGTGAGCACCTGGCCGGCGATCGGGCTGCGAATCGCGAGCGCCTCGCGGCGGGCTTCCAGCAAGCCATATTGAGCGTCGAGACTCGCCAGCCGCTGCTCGAGCTGCCGCTGCTCGGCCGACAGCGGCAATCGCCCGTCGTTCTCTTCGTCGCGCAGCCGCCGGTCGGTGCGGGCCACGGCCAGCGTCTCCAGGCGTTTGCGCGCGGCGTCGATTTCGCCGCGGACTTGCTGCAATTGCAGGTCGAGCTCGGCGTCCTTCAGCACCACCAGGACGTCGCCCTGGCTGACCATGTCGCCGTGGGCGACGCGAAGCTCGTCGACGACGCCGGTCGTGGCGGCGAACACGTCGCGCTCGACGGCGGCGTGCAAGGTCGCCGGCGCGTCGACGCACCACGGGGCCGGCATGAACGCCAGCGCGGCCGCCGCCGCGGAGGCAACGCTGGCGTAGACCAGCCGCCGCGCCGCTCGGCGGGGTCCGACGACAGCGGCGATGCGGTCCGACCAGCCCAGCGCGATGCGGACCGGGAACCGATCGAGCGCCGCCGCTCGCGCCAGGGCAGGCCCGCACAGCTCGGCCAGCTCCGCCAGCCGACTTCGGCGGCAAACGTCGCCGGCATGAAACCACTCGGCGACAAGCACCGCGTCGGCGCCGTGGGCTGGCCGGCAGGTGGTAGCTGGGCGCTCCTCGAGCGGGCCGGCCGCCGGCGTCTCGAAGCCTAGCGGCACGGCCGCCAACGTTCGCGCGTGCGACAGGTCGACGTGGCGCTCGACGACGCGGCCGACCGGCTCAGGCAGCCGTTCCGCGGCGTCGGCGCTGTCGCCGGCGCCGCGAAGGTGCGGCGGATGTTCGATCGGTTCGTTCCAGGCGCCGACTTGTTCGGCCAGCCGTTCCAAGCTTCGTGCAAGGTCGCCGCGGCCGACTTGCGCGGCGCCGCTGGTGCTAAGCAGCCGCCAGCGGCCGCCAGTCCGCACGACGACGCTGAGCCGGTCGCAGCCGACGAGGCGTCGCCCTTCATTGGCGATCTCCGCGGCGGCGCTCGCTAAACCGCGCGTCAATTGCAGCCGCTGAAGCAGTTCCACGGCCGGCTGCTGGATCTCCGCGCGTTCGCGGAAGCGGCGCAGCTCGTCCAGCGCTTGAAAATCGGCGGCGACCGAGGCGACGGCGCCGGCGTACTGGAGCCAACCCTGTTGCACCAGCGGCGAAGCCCCCGAGGCGAACCACAACTCCACCGCCGCCCGCGGCTGACGGTCGGCCCGCTCGCCCGCGGCTGCATCCACCACGGGCGCCACTAGCCAGTCGCGCCGCGGCTGGCCGCTGGCCGAGGGCGCGTCGCTGATGGCGGCCACGCCCTGCGCTAGAACGCGTTGCACGCGAGTCCGGCGTGCGGCCGTGTCGGGCGGCGCGTCGCCGGCCTCGTCGCTGAACTGGCAGATCAGCTCGACGCCGCCCGCATGGGCTCTCCACGCGGCGCCGCCCAGCGCCCCCAGCGCGGCGCACGATTCTTCGATAAGTCGCCGGTAGAACTCGCTCGCCGCTAGCGGCATGCGCGCAGCCGCGTGAAGCCGCTCGACGGATTGTTCGAGCTGCGACCAGCTAGCATCGGCGTCGGGGGCTTCGGTGAAGGCCATGGAAATCAGTATATCCATGCGCGGCAGGGGCCTTTGCCGCGCGCTGAAAAAAGGGGCAGGGCCGGCAGACCATTTGCGGCAGCTAAGCTGCGGAACCCGCGCAGGCTGTGGCGGTCGTGCGGGAAATGATCGTTCTGCCGGCGGCGGCGTGCCGACATCGAAGGCAAGGCTTCCGTCGCCGGCCCAGCGGCCGCGTTGCGCTTGAAGCCGGTCATGGCGCAGGCTGGTCATGCAAACGCCGCGAAACCCCGGGCTGGTGCTGCTGGTCGGCTGGCTCATCGCCGCCGAGGGGTGTCGCCTGCGCGAGCCGCCGCCGTTCACGGCCTGCTCGGACGAGTGCTACGCCGCGGTCGCCGCCCAGGTCGAATACCCGGAGGCGACCGCCTGCAGCGCTAGCGAGGACTCGTGGGCCGCCGTCGAGCCGCTCACGCTCACGTCGCTGGAAAAACTGGAGTACTGGGACCTTTCGCTGCACGAAGCGGTGCACAGCGCGTTGGCGGAGTCGCAGGTGATTCGCGAGCTCGGGGGGGCGGTGCTCCAGACGCCGGCCCAGGTCGAGACCCACTGGGATCCGGCAGTGGTCGAAACCGATCCGCGGTTCGGCCTGGACGCGGCGCTCAGCGCGTTCGACGCGCAGCTCACCGCCAGCGTCTTCGGCGAGAAGAACGACCGGGCGCTCAACAACGAGTTCTTCGGCGGCGGCACCCGCCTGCTGCAGCAGGACGCCGCGGTCGTGCAGGCGCAGCTCGCCAAGCGGGCGGCCACCGGTTCGCAGTTCGCCCTGCGGCATTACATCGATTACGACTCGAACAACGCTCCCAGCAACCTGTTCTTCAGCGCGTGGAACACCAACGTCGAAGCCGAGATGCGGCATCCCCTGCTGCAAGGCGGCGGGACGACGTTCAACCGCATCGCCGGCGCGAGCGGCATTCCGGGCTTGTACAACGGCGTGCTCGTCGCGCGGGTCAACACCGATATCGAGCTGACCGACTTCGAAGCCGCGGTGCGCGACCTGGTGAGCAATGTCGAGAACGCATATTGGGACCTGTATTTCGCGTACCGCGATCTCGATGCCAAGATCGCCGCGCGGAATGCGTCGCTGGAAACCTGGCGCCGCATCCATGCCCTGTACAAGGCGAGCCGACGGGGTGGCGAGGCGGAGAAGGAGGCCCAAGCCCGCGAACAATACTACCGCTTCCAGGAGGAAGTGCAGAACGCTCTTTCCGGGCGCCTGGTGGACGGCACCAGCGTCAACAACGGCAGCAGCGGCGGTACGTTCCGCGCGGTCGGCGGCGTGCATGTCGCCGAGCGCCGGCTGCGGATGCTGATTGGACTGCCGCCCAGCGACGGCCGGCTGATGCGCCCCGCCGACGAACCGGTCACCGCGCCGATCGTCTTCGATTGGCCGCAAATCAGCCGCGAGTCGCTGGTGCGCCGCGTCGAGCTGCGGCGGCAGCGGTGGGTCGTCCGGCGGTACGAACTGGAGCACGTCGCCAGCCGCAATTTCTTGCTGCCGCAGTTGGACGCGGTCGGCCGTTATCGCTGGCGCGGATTCGGCGACGACCTGCTGCACAGCGATTCGACGGGCCGAGCGCGATTCGACAACGCCTACGCCGATCTCACCAGCGGCGACTTCCAGGAATGGCAACTGGGCATGGAGCTATCGGCGCCGCTGGGCTTCCGGCGAGGCGCCGCGGCAGTCCGTAACGCCGAGCTGAACCTGACGCGCTCGCGGGCGATTCTCCGCGAACAGGAGCACCTGGTGCTCCACGACGTCGCTTCCGCGGTGGCGGAGTTCGATCGGGCGCTGGTCGTCGCGCAGACCACGGCGCGGCGGCTGGAGGCCGCGCGGCAGCAATTGGCCGCCGTCGAGGCGGCCTACGATGCGGACAAGGCGCCGCTGGACCTGATGCTCGAGGCCCAGCGGCGACTGGCCGACGCGGAAAGCCGGCATTACCAGTCGCTGGCCGAGTATGCGATCGCCGTCAAGAACGTCCACTACGCCAAGGGGACGCTCTTGGACTACGACGGCGTCGTCCTGAGCGAGTCGGGCCGGCCGGCGAAGGCCTATGCCGACGCCGCCGAGCGGGAATCGCTCCGCGGCAAGCCGCGGCCGCTCAACTACGCCTCGTCGCGGGCGCCGGTCGTCAGCCGCGGGCCGTATGACCAGCAGCCGCTGGATCGCGAGCTGTTGCCGATCGTCCAGCCGGACGGATTGAAGCCCGCCGACGCGCCGCAGGAGCTGCCGCCGCTACCGGGGGAGCCGGCGCTCTCGACGCCCGTGCAGCCGACGAGCGTGGACGCCGCGGCAAGGCCGGATCGGTGACGGCGTGGATGGGATCGGCGGTTTCGTCTAGGAGCGGGCGTCGGCTTCCATGGCCGCAAACCAGGAGTCCGCGACCCCGGGCAGCGGGTCGGCGGCCGCCAGCCCTAGCAGCGTTTCCGCGAGGTACTGCGACAGCGCGGCGGGCGTCGGATAGCTCCAGGCGGCCGCCGGCGGCAGGCGGATGCCGAGCACTTGCTCGAATTCGACGTTCAGTTCCAAGGCCGTTAGCGAGTCCATGCCCAGTTCGGTGAACGCCGCGGTCGGCGTCAATTCGCCGCTGGCCAGTTCGACGTGATCGTCGAGCCAGGCCAGCATCCAGCGTTGAACGAGCGGCGTCAGCGACTCGACCGTGTGCGCCGCGAGGTTGTCGAGGAATTCGGGTCGCGGGGCGGCGTCGCCGTCGGGCGATCGGCTGGCGGCGCCGCTGGCCGGTTCGCAGGGCTGCGTCCAGCGGGTAAGTTCGTCCAGGGCGCCGGCCTGGAACATCTCGCGGCAGCGATGGCGCTGGACTTTGCCGCTGGAGGTGAGCGGCAGCGCCCCCGGTCGAAGCAGCACGATGGCGTACGGGTCGATTTCGTGTTCTTCAACGACTGCCGCGCGAATCGCCCGGACGATGGCCGACAGATCGCCGCGCCGGTGCTGGCGGCCGACTTGATGGGCGATCACCAGTTGTTCCTGGCCATGGACGGGGACGGCGAAGGCCGCGCCGGCCTCCACGCCGTCGTGCGCCTGCTGGGCGGTCCGCTCCACGTCGTGCGGATAAAGATTGCGGCCGCGGATGATAATGAGGTCCTTGGCGCGGCCGGTCACGTACAACTGGCCGTCGTGAAGGGCGCCCAGGTCGCCCGTGCGGAGGAAGGGGCCGGCGCCGTCGGCCAGCCGGCCGCCGAACGTCTGCCACAGCTCTTCGGGCTGGTTCCAATAGCCGGCGGCGACGGAGCGGCCGCGGATCCAGATTTCGCCCACGGCGCCGTCGGCGCATGGCTCGAACGTTTGCGGATCGACGATGCGGACCTGCTGATCGCCCAGGGGGCGGCCGCAGCTCACCAGCGGCTGAACGTGCGGGTCGGCGTCGTCGGCGGGCGTTAACTGGCCTGCGCTCAGCCGCGAGCGGCTGGCGCCCAAGACGCTGAGCCGGCCGTGGGCTTTGCCGCCGGCGACCATGAGCGTCGACTCGGCCAGGCCGTAGCAGGGGTAGAACGCGCTTTCACTGAAGCCGGCGGGCGTGAAGGCCCGCGCGAACTCCTGCAGCACGCCGGCGTCGATCGGCTCGGCGCCGCAAAAGGCGAGCTGCCATTTGCTGAGGTTGAGCGCCGCCCGCTCGCGGGGCGTCGTTTTGCGGACGCACAGGTCGTAGGCGAAGTTCGGGGCCCCGCTGATCGCCGCTCCGGTGCGCGAGATCGCCTCCAGCCACGACAGCGGCCGCTGCAGGAACGCCGCCGGCGCCATCAGGTACGACGTGCCGCCCACGTACAGCGGCGTGAGGATCCCGCCCACCAGGCCCATGTCGTGAAAGGCGGGCAGCCAGAAGACGCCCGTTTGCGGCACACTGCTGGCCTCCGCCTGTTGCAGGCCGAAGCCGCTGCGGATCAGCTCCAGGTTGTGCAGCAGGTTGGCATGCGTCACGATCACGCCCCGCGGCTGCGAGGTGCTGCCGGACGTGTATTGGAGAAAGGCGGGCTGCTCGGGCCGACGGCCGACGGGCGGCATCGACGCCCCGTCGCTGGCGGCCCGGTCGACGGCGATCCACGCCAATTGCCGCACGGCCGGCGATTGCTCGTCCAGTTCGAGGATGCCGAGAGTCCCGATGGTCGTCAGCGCGACCTTGGGCGCGCAGTCGGCGACGATCGACTCTAGCCGCGACGAAGGCCGCCGGGGCTTGGGATACGTCGAAGGCGCCGGAAGGACGCCGGCGTAGAGGCAGCCAAAGAACGCGGCGATGAAATCGAGCCCGGGACCGAAGGCCAGCACCGCGCGGTCGCCCGGCGCTGCGTGCTCGCTGACGGCGGCCGCAATGGCCGCGGCCCGGCGATCCAGCTCGGCGTAGGTCCAGGTGATTTCGGCGGCCGCGCCGTCGGCGCCGGGCTCGGGCAGGAAGACGAACGCCGGTTGGCCAGGCCGCTCGGCGGCCCGCCGGCGGAGCAGCTCCGCGACCGTGCTGATCGAGGGGTCCGGCGCCGGCGCGTGATGGCTCATGGCGAAGCGAAGGAAAGTGAAGATGTCGCGGCCGAATCGAGCGGGAAAGCTGGCGGCGGCCTTCGTGGCGGGTGCAAACGGCATGGGGTGCTCCTTGTTCTCCACCTGACGTCCGTGAGGGCCGGCGAGACGGCAGGCAAAGCCCTCCCACAAACTAGCGTGGGCCGATACGCCGTTGCAACGCGATCAATCGGGTTTTCCGCGCAAATTCCATCGCCCGATTCCCCAGGCGCCGGCATAACCCGAAACTACGCCGACGGCGCGTCGCCCGTCCCGTCGCTTGGCGACGGGGGCGCCTGGTCCGCGGGCGGCGCGGAGCCCGAATCCTCAGCCGCGTTCGATGGATCAGCCGGTCCTTCGCTCGGCGACGCCTCGTCGGGCGGATCGGCGGCCGGCTGCCGGTCGTCCGGCTGCCCGGTTGGCTGCGCATCGCGTGGCTGAGCGCCGGCGCCCAGCGGCACGCCGACGATCCGATTGTAGCGCTCGTTGTTGAGCGCCAGCACGCCGAACCGCCTCGGCTTGCCGCCGGGGGTTCGCGGCGGCAGCGCCAGCGAACCGAGCCCGGCCAGCACCCGGCTGGGGTTGGCCGGATCGACCACGGCGACCCCTTCGCAGACGATCCGCCGCATTTGCAGTTGGTCCTCGGCCAGCCCGAAGAACGACTGGCCCTGGTCGTCGGTCAGCAGCAAGCTGCCGACGCGGCTTTTCCGACCGTCGGGCTGCCGCACGGCGCCGGAGGTGAGCACGGCCAGCGGCTGGCGGGGATTCAAGGGGTCGACGACCGTGAGGTTCTGGCAGTTGATGCTATTGACCTGCAAGGCGTTGTTGGTGACGCCGCACAGCTCGCGGCCTTCGCTGTCGATCAAGACGAGCACGCCGTAGCGGTCGCCGCTGGGCTGATTTCGCTGCGGCGCGTTGGAAGTGAGCTTGGCGACGACGCGGTCGGGCTTTTCGGCGTCGATGATCAGCAGCTCCTCGCACTGGATCTGGCCGGCCCGCAGCTTGTCGGTGCGGACTTCCTGCGTGAACTTATCGCGCAAGGCCGCGCCCAGGGCGAAAAACAGCAGCGGGTAAACGATCCAGCGTTCGCGTTCGGACATGGTTCGTCAGAGAGGGGGCTAGTGCAGGGACGGCGGGAAAGGTGAAATCCGCGACACGTCGCGCGGCCGCGGCCGTCAGTACGCCGGGCGGACGGCGCCGTCGGCCGCGACCAACCAGGGAACCCAGGCCAGCGCGACCTGGTCGACGGCGATATCGCTTTTGCGCGGCGCGAGCGAGAACTTCTCCAGGGCCAAAGTCTCGGCGCGCTGGGCGCCGTCGAGCTGGGCAAGCTCGTCCTGCTCGGCCTCGCGCAGCGCTTGGAGCTTGGCTGACTCCTCGGCCAGCCGTCGCTCGGCTTGCGATTGCTGTTGCCGCTGGCGGACGGCGGCGCCTGCCGAGGTCGACGTAACCAGCCGCTTGCGAGACTTGCGCCCAAACAACACCGACAACGAGGCTTCGGCGGCCCGCCCGACCATGCCGCCGACGCGGGTCCAAAACTGGGCCTTTTCTTGGGCCGCTTTGGCTTCGGCGGCGGCCACCCGTTCGAGCTGCTTCTCGATCCGCGAGGCGTATCGAGCGCGAATCTCGGCGCGGCGCGCCGCAAGTTCACCCGTGGCGAGCGCGGCGAGCCGCTGGCGGAACGCTTCCTCCGATTCGCCCGGCGCTGAGCACGCCTTGAAGTCCTTCGACCGCAAGAGCGACAGCCGCTCGGTCTGGTAAAGGTGGTCGATGAGGTCGTCGTCCCAGCGGCGGTAGTTCTTTGCTTGCGCCAGTTCCGGCGGCAATTCCGCAAAGCCGGCGGCAGCGGCGGGGCCGTCGGCCAGCGCGGGGGGCTGCGGGAAGATCAGCGCCGTGGCCCAGGCGGGCCGGCTGACGTTGCCGTGCGCCGGCTGCAGGGCCGCGAACGGTTGCCAGTGATCGACCTCGTCGGCGGCGCTGACGTAGTGGAGCTTGCCCGTGGCGAACAGCGCCGGGCGATACGCGAGCTGCTCGCCCGCGGAGGGCTGCATTTCCAGGTCAGGCTTTACAAAGCACTGGTTGATTTCGGCGGAGACGACCGGGCGGCGAGCCGTTTCCGGCCGCGGAGCATCGCCCGGCGGCGGGCCTGTCTCGCTGCGCAGCGACTTGCGGGCGGCCATAAGCTGACCAATTTGCGTGCGGGTCAACGGGCCGGCGAGGTAGGACATCGCCCAGCGGGTTTGGAAGATTTTGGGCGTCGGGGCGTGGACGTTGTTCAGCAGAAAGACCCGCTTGTCAAGGGCCGCGAGCGTCGCCTCCATCTGCCGTCGATTGAATGATGCGCCGGCTTCTACCGAGGCGCCTTCGAGCCCTTCGATCACGCGGAGCTTGTCGCGCTCGGTTTGCAAGCGGCCGAGAAACCACGTGCCGGCGTTGGAAAGCCCCTTGTAGTCCAGGTCCACCGGGTTCTGCGTGGCCAGCACGCATCCCAAGCCGAACGCGCGGGCCTGCTTCATCAAGGTGAGCATGGGCCGCTTGCTAGGCGGGTTGGCCGAGGGCGGGAAGTAGCCGAACACCTCGTCCATGTACAGGAGGGCTCGCAGGCTCGACGATCCGGGCTGCGACCGCATCCAGGCGACGACTTCGCCCAACAGCAGCGTGACGAAGAACATCCGCTGGGCGTCGTCCAAATGCGCAATCGAGAGGATCGACAGCCGGGGCTGGCCGGCGTCGGTGTAAAGCAATCGCTGGACGTCGAGCGGCTCCCCTTCGAGCCAGGCGGCCAGCGCCGGCGACGCCAACAGGTTGTTGATCCGCATCCCCAGCGCGAGCCGCTCGGCGGCCGGGAAAAAACTCTCCAGGTCGACGACGCCGACGCGCTCCAGCGGCGGCCGCTGGATCGCGTGAATGATCGTCTCCAGGTCGAGATCGCGGCCGGCCCGCCACGCCTCTTCGAGGATGCGGGCCAACAAAATATGTTCGCGACTGTTGGCCGGATCCGCTTCGACGCCCAGCAGGCCCAACAGGCCGGTGGCGGCGCCATCGATGCGGTCCCGCAGCGCGTCGTCGTCTCCGAGGACGGCCGGCGCGGGGGCGGCGAAGGATTTCAGGACGCTCAGCGGCAAGCCGCTCGAGGAACCGGGGGTGTATATCGCTCGGTCGACGGCTTCGGTGAAGCGGCGGATCCGCTGGCCGTCCTGGTCCCACTGGGTCAGGCCCTGGCGCCACCGCTGGGCCGTCTGGGCGGCCTCCTCGTCGGGTGTGCGGCCCTCGCGGCGGGCGGCGGCCTGGTCGATCCACGGTAGGAAATCCCGCGGCTGCAGCTCCGGAAACGCCAACAGGAGATTGCCCAAATCGCCCTTGGGGTCGATCGCAATGGCCGGGACGCCCCGCAGCGCGGCTTCCTCCAGCAGCGCCAGGCAGAGTCCCGTCTTGCCGCTGCCGGTCATGCCGACGCACACGGCATGGGTCGTCAGGTCGTCGGTCTCGTAAAGCAGCGGCGCAGGCAGAAGCTCGCCGGCGGCCAGGTCGTACTCGCGGCCGAGGTAAAGGGCGTGGGGATGGTCAATCGTGGACATGCCGATGGGGGTCGGGATTCTTTGGCGACTTGGAAATCGCGCCCTGTTGAACAGAGCCGCCAGTCGCAAAAGAGTCCCGACCCCGTTGAGACGTCAATGCGCCGCGAACCACTGCGCAATGCGGGGGTTGAAATCGTCGAGGCATTCCCAGTGGAATGCATGGCCGGCGTTCTTGTAAAGGTGAAGCTCGCACTGCGGGATCCGCGCGGCGATCTCCTCGGCCATCCAGCGGGGCGTGAAGATATCCTCCTCGCCGCCGATGACCAGCGTCGGACAGCCGATTTCCCCGAGCCGATCGAGCGTGTGATGCCGCATGCAGGCCTCGGCCTGCGCTTCCAGTGCGTGGAGCGGCTGCTGGCGGGGATCCTCGGCGGCGAGCCGGCGGGCCTCGAGCATCTCGGCGTACGCCTGGTCGTCGTCCCAGTGCCGCTTCGTGAAGATCAGTAGCTGCAGGTAGTTGACGAACTCGGTCGGCGTCAGGCGGGCCTTGATGTGCCGCAGGTGCTCGAAAATGGCCATGGCGTACCGGTCGCAGCGGGCCCAAGGGCACATCAGCACCAGGCTGCGGACCTTCGGCGGGTAGCGTAGTGCAAGCTGCTGCGCGATGGCGGCGCCCATCGAGCAGCCGATCACCCGCGCCGCGACGATGCCCAGGGCGTCCATCAGCCCGGCGTAATCGTCGGCCATCATCTCGCTCGTGTAGGGCCCCAGCGGCATGTCGCTGCGGCCCACGCCGCGGTTGTCGGGCGTAATGCAGCGGAAACGCTCGCTCCAGTCTTCGACGTGCAGTTGCCAGACGCTGCCGGGGGCGGTGATGCCCATGATGCACACCAGCGGCGGGCCGTCTCCCTGTTCCTCGTAATAGAGCGTGATGCCGTTCGTGCTGACCGTGGGCATGTGCGTGGGGCGTGGCGATGAGTTGAATGGAACGGCCGCTCGGCCAAATGACCGAAGCCGACGAGGCATCCTAGCGCCGGGCGAGCAAGCGCAATTGCCGGCGGCCGTCGCGCGCTGAACGCCGACAGCGGGATTCTGCGTGCTAGCAGTGATTGTAGTGACGGCGGGGCGCGGCGCACATCGGGCGCGGTTTTGCTGTTGTGCCGAACCGCCGGGGCCGATACAGATTGCGCGCCTCTGCGCGTCGGCGTTTACGCATTCCGACCTCCCGCTGGCGGCGCGCCACTCAACCACGGTGCCACGATGACGACCCGCGTAGGTGACAAGCGGCTGGCGGTTCTGGCGATGCTCGCAGTCTTGGCGGCGGCGCCGCTGGCGCCCTCGGCAGTCGCTCAATACTACTACCAGCCGCCTCCCAGCTACTACCAGAACGATACGCTAGGCGGGACCGTCGTCGGCGGCGGCCTGGGCGCGATCACCGGCGCCCTCATCGGCGGCAAAAAACAGCGCGGCGAAGGCGCCCTGATCGGCGCCGGCGTCGGCGCCCTGGCGGGCGGACTGGTCGGCAACGCCCAGGACCGCGCCGATCAGCGGCAGGCGATGGTCGGCGGGAGCGTCGCCGCTCAGGCCAATGCGCAAGTCGCCGCTCAGGCCGTCAGCAACTACGACCTGGTGGAAATGACCCGCGCCGGATTGAGCGAGGACCTGATCATCAGCACGATTCGCGCCCGCGGCGGCCGGTTCGATTTGAGCCCCAACGGACTGATCGCCCTGAAGCAAAACGGCGTCAGCGATCGGGTCGTCATGGCCGCCCAGTCGATGGGGCGTTCCGGCTACGTCGCCGCCCCGCCGGCGGTGATCAGCCCCGCGCCGGCGGCTGTCGTGGTGAGCCCGCCCCCGCCGGTGATGGTCGTGCGTCCGGCCCCGGTCGTGCACTTCTACTCCGGATACGGGTGGCACGGCCACCATCATCACCACCATCACGGCCATTGGCATCATTGAGCCACACACCGTGGGCGAGCGTCTCCGACGCTCGCACGGTGCGTTTGACGGCAGGCCGGTAGTTGCATCAGTTCAGGGACGAGCTGTGGCCGATCCGTCCGCGTTTCGGAGAAACGCGGCCACAAAGGGCCCTCGCTACAGTTCCAACTTCCCCAGCACGAAGTCCGGAAAATCATCACCACCATCACGGCTATTGGCATCATTGAGCCACACATCGTGGGCGAGCGTCTCCGACGCTCGCACGGGGCGTTTGACGGCATGCCGGTAGTTGCATCAGTTCAGGGACGAGCCGTGGCCGATCCGTCCGCGTTTCGGAGAAACGCGGCCACAAAGGGCCCTCGCTACAGTTCCAACTTCCCCAGCACGAAGTCCGGAAACTCCTCGACGCCGACCAGGGTGCAGCCGCGGCGGCGGGCCAGGTCCTGGGCGGCGCCGGTGAAGCGGCGATTGATGATGACGGCGGCGCTCTCCGCCTGGCAATGCTCGCGGGCCTGAAGCGCCAGATTTACGGTACTGCTGTCGACGACCTGCCCATGGCCCCGCGTCACGGCGGCGACGGTGCGGTTGGCAAGCTGCATCACCAGCACCGGCGGAAGCTTCGCCGCCGCCGGCCGCCGCTCGACCGTCGCCCCGAGCGTTCGGCAAACCTCGACGACGAAGTCCTCCCACTCGATCTCGCCCATCGACTTCCAGGGGCGCTGCAACAGTGCAGCCCGCTGGACCTGGCCCGAGGCCATGAGCTCCCGCCGCTCGTCCGCCAGGCGATTGCGGTCGGCGCGAACGCGAGCCAGCTCGGCCGCGACGTCGTCGGCGCGGGCCTGCCGCTCGGCGGCCTCGCCCGCGGCCGCCTCAAGATCAGCTACCAAGCGCGCGTCGGCGGGATGGAAGTTCAGCAGGGCCAGAACGGCCAGGCCCGCCGCGGCGCCGACGAGGAAGACGAGCAGCCCGCTAACGGTCGCCGGGAGCAGCAGGTCGGCGACCAGCAGCACCAACAGCCCGATGGCGATCGGGCCGGCGCTCAGCAGGCCGACTTTCCACAGCTCGAACGACGCCGCCGGCCCGCGGGTCGCCTGGGCGGCGCGGAGGTAGCGCAGGCGGCGGCGGGCCTGCCCGACTTGCCGGCGGAGACGCACGCGATCCGCCTCCAGCTCGGCGGCCTTCGACTCCAGACGCTCGATCTCGAGGTTGAGCTGCGAAAGGCGCCAGTGCTGGCTGGGTGAAAGGTCCGCCATTCCCCGTTCGTCATTCGTCATTCATACGTCGCGCCCGCGGCGCGGCGGGCCGTCTGCGCGCTGTAGGTGCTTTCGAAGATCTTGTCGGCGTTGTTCACTTCGAACCCGTCGCGGCGATGTTGGCGGCGGATTGCAGCCGGCGGCAGGCTGGCGAATTGCGGCAACACGCGCCGCTCGGCGAACTCGACGTACGAGCCGGAAATCCGTTGCCGGATCGCCCCGCCCCGGCCGTCGTCGAACTCGGCGTCGACCATCTCGGCGACCGTCGAGCTCTGCAGCAGCAGCCCGTCGCCGCTAGTTTTGATCTCGCCGCCGGAATCGTTCAGTTTCAGGCCATGTCGCTTGAGGAACTCGTTGAACCGCTCGACGGTGTTGTAGCCGGCCGGCAGGTTGTGCACGCTCACCGTGAAGTGATTGAGGTAATAGCGGTTGTAGATCACCCAGGCGGCGTATTCGCTCTCGGCGGCCAGCCGCTGGTAGTCCTGCCACGTCGGCGTCCGCCAGAGCGGCGCGTGGAGGAACGCGTCCACCGCGGGCCCGTCGTCGAGATCGAGCGCATCGACCGGGTCGCTCGTTACTTCCGCGGTGTACGAATGGATGATGCGGGCCGCCTCCGCGGACAACTCGCCCACGCGGAGCTCGCTGATGAAGATGCGGGGATCGGCCGGCGACGGCGGCGAGTACCAGAAGGCGTTGAGCTTCTTCTCCGGGAATTCATAGCGGTCGCGGCGCTGGTAGCCGAGGTGCAAAAAAATCTTCTCCAGCGACGCGATGCCAAGCTGCGGCACGCCCATCGTGCGGAACGCGATGTGGTCGTTCTCGATCTCGTCGGCCGAGGCGATGACGCCCTCGGCGACCATCGCGTCGATCACGCGGCCGACGTCGGGCACCCGCTCGCGGTAGCGCCGCATCAGGCCGTCGAGAACGTACTTGAGCGTGCGGGTCGTGTCGGCAGGCATGGCGGGCCTCCGGAGAATGCGGCGCGAGAGCGCCAAGGAGCTTTGCGCGTTTTCGCGACGTCTTGAGTATAAATGCGGCGCGCCGCCCTGGGTAGCAATGCGGCTCCGGTTACGCGAAAGCGGAACGGCGTGGCCGACGCTTGCGCCGCGCCGTGGCGCCGTGTACCCGCTGCAGCCTCGACCTAGCTAGGTCGGGGCTAGAGGCGCCGAGCGGCGTTCCTTGCCGCCATGGGCATCAGGCGTCGGCGGGCGATTTGCGAACCGGCGGCGGTGCGTCTATGATCGACCGCGCCTGGCGACCAGGTTTCGTTCCGCGAAGCGACGGTCGCCGCTCCTCACGTACGTCTCACAAATTGGAAGGGCTCCAAGCATGGGTGGCCAGCATCAACCGACTCGCCGTCGGTTTCTTCAGACGGCAGGCGCCGCCGCTGCCGCGCCGTATGTCATTACTTCCGCCGCGCTAGGCCAGGGGGCGATCCCGCCGGCGAGCGAGCGGATCGTCATGGGCGGCATCGGCATCGGCAACCAGGGGCAGTGGGACCAGGAAGCGTTCCTCGGCCGGCCCGATGTGCAGTACGTCGCTCTGTGCGACGTCCGCCAGAGCGTCCGCGAGAAGTACAAGGCCAAGGTGGACGAGCGCTACCAGAACCGGGACTGCCAGACGTACAACGACTACCGCGAACTGCTGGCTCGCGAGGACATCGACGCAGTCCACGTCGCCACGCCCGATCACTGGCATGCCATTCAGGTCGTCGAGGCCTGCCGCCAGGGAAAGGACGTCTACTGCCAGAAGCCGGAGACCCGCACGCTCCGCGAAGGTCCGCTCCTGATCGAGGCGGCGCGGCGGTTCGCCCGCGTGGTTTCCGGGGGCAGCCAGCGGGTGCTGGAGGACTACACGGAACTGGTCAACAAGTGCTGGAGCGGCGAGCTGGGGCCGATCAAGTGGATCAACGTCAACGTTGGTCCGCTGTCGCAGTTGTGCAACCTGCCGGCGGAAGAGACGCCGGCTGACATCGATTGGGACCTGTGGCTGGGGCCCGCCCCGTGGGCGCCCTACAACGCGCTGCGGTGTTCCGGTAGCTTCGCCACGACCGGCGGCAGTTGGCGCTCGTACGTCGATTACTCCGGCGGCGGCATGACCGACTGGGGCGCCCACCACTTCGGCGGGGCGACCTTCGCCGTGGACGTCCGCGAAAAGCAGCCCGTCGAAATCGAGTACATCGCCGACCCACAAGGCGATCACCTGGCGTTCCACTACGACAACGGCGTCATCCTCTACCACAACCGGCCGAAGACCGAGAACCTGGCGGTCGAAGGCACGCCGGGCCAGCAGCGCGAAGCGAAGCCCGTGCCGGTCTACAAGGGCGAAGGCGGCATCTACGGCGACTTCATTCACTGCGTGAAGACCCGCGAGCGGCCGTTCCGCGACATCGAGCTGGCGGTGAACACCATTGCGGTGAGCCACCTGGGCACGATCGCCTACAACCTGCGGCGGTCGCTGAAGTGGGACGCCGCGGCCCAAACGTTCACCGGCGATGAGGAGGCCAATCGATACCTGGACCGGGCCCGCCGCGAGCCGTGGGTGCTGTAAGCCAAAGGGCCGCCAGTCGCTGACCTGGGACGTGAGTAAGAGAGACGCCTGTTGATTCTCCCGTACAATCGCACACGTTTATAAGCGGATGCTCGCATGCTGGACCAAGCTTTTGAGGCCTTGAAGACTTACGATTGGGGGACGGACGTAGCGGTCCTGGCCCCGATTGACGAAGCCGTCGTCGCCACGTCGGGCGACTCGGCGTCGCGCGAACAGCTCGAACGGCGGCTCGCCGCCGTGCTCGCCGAGGACGTTTCGCGGGACGCGAAGGACTATGTCTGCCGGAAGTTGATGGCGATCGGTACGGCGGCGTCCGTGCCGGCGCTGGCGGCCCTGCTGCCCAGCGCGGAGCTGTCGCACATGGCCCGCTTCGCCCTGGAGCGGATCCCGGCCCCTGAGGCCGGCCAGGCGCTTCGCGAAGCCCTGGCGAGCGTCGCCGGCTCGCAGAAGGTCGGCGTCGTCACGTCGTTGGCCGGGCGGGGCGAAAACGAAAGCGTCGCCGCGCTGGCGAGGCTCGTCGGCGACGGCGATCCGGCCGTCGCACGGGCGGCGGTGATCGGGCTGGGCCGGATTCGCACGCCCGAGGCGGCCCGCGCCCTGGAGAGCGCAAAGCCGGCCGACCCGCAGGCCAAGCTGGAGGCCATCGACGCTCGACTGGCGTGCGCCGAGGCCCTGTTGGCGGCCGGCAAGAAGGCCGAAGCCCTGGCCGTGTACAAGCCGCTGGCCGGGCCGCAGCAGCCGAAACACGTGCGGTTGGGCGCGACCCGCGGCATGCTGGCGGCGTCGGGCAAGAAGGCCGATTAGCCAGCGGCCCGCCGTGGACCGCCCGCTAATTGCGGGCTTTGCTTCGGAAGAGGTTTCGGTGAACGCTCGTCGTTGCGCATGGTTGGCTACGGCCTGGGTGGCGATCGCTCAACTGCTAGGCGCCGCTGCGCACGCTGGCGCGGAGGAAACGTCCGACGAGCTCATTCAGGCGGTCGTCCAGTTGCTGCGGGACCCGGACAAGGACATCCGCGCCCTGGCGCTCGACCAGGTTCGCAGCGAGCTTCCGGGCGAGGCGGCGACGAAGGCCTTGGCGGCCGAACTGCCGAACCTGCCGGCCGAGGCGCAAGCGGGCCTGGCGGGCGCCTTGGCCGATCGCGGCGACCGAGTGGCCCGCGCGGCGATCCTGGCCCTCGTCGACGCGACGCCCGACGAGGCCGTGAGGGCGGCGGCGCTAGAGTCGCTGGGCACGCTCGGCAACTCCAACGACGTGAAGCTGCTGGTGGGGTGGTTGGGCCGCGGCACGGAGGCGATCCGGGCGGCCGCGAGAAGGAGCTTGCTGCGGCTCCCCGGCGACGAGGCGGTCGCCGCCCTGGCCGCCGAGCTGAAGGCCGCCCCGCCGGAGCTGCAGGCGTCGCTGGTCGACTTGCTGAAAGAACGCCGCGGCGTCGAGGCCGTGCCGCAGCTCTTGGAGTTGGCCGTCGGCGACGACGCGAAGGTTCGCGGCGCCGCCATTTCCGCGCTGGCGGAGCTGGCCCGTCCCGCCGACGTGCCGGCGATGGTCGCCGTGGTGCTGAAGGCGCCTCGCGGCGCCGAGCGGGACGCGGCCGAACGCGCCGTCGCCGCCGTGTGCAGCCGCGGCGCCGAGCCCGATCAGCGGGCCTTGCCGCTGCTGGCCGCGATGGAGAAGTTAACCCCCAACGAGCGGCTGGCGCTGCTTTCCACGCTGGGCCGGGTGGGCGGGGCCCCGGCGCTGGCGGTCGTTCAGCAATCGCTCGCCGACGCCGATTTCAACCGGCACGAACTGGGCCTGCGGGCCCTGTGCAATTGGCCGGATGCATCGATCGCGCCGCACCTGGCCCACCTGGCGGCTTCGGACGAACACCCGGCGCATCGGCGATTGGCCCTGCGGGCGCTGGTGCGCATTGCGCCGCTCGACGACGGCCGCAGCGACGCGGAGCGGCTAGCCCTGCTGCGGAGCGTGTTCGAGATGTGCGAATCGCCGGAAGATAAAGCGCTGGTCGTCCGCCGCGCGGCGGCGATCCGCTCGATGGAGACGCTGCGGTTCGTCACGCCGCTGCTGGATGATCCGCAGCTTGCCCAGGCGGCGTGCGAGACGGTCGTCGAGCTCGCGCACGACCGACCGCTGCGGGAACCCCATAAGGCCCAGTTCCATCCGGCGCTGGATAAGGTGATTGCCACCAGCCGGGACCCCGTCGTGGTCGACCGGGCGGAGCGCTACAAGCGCGGCCAAACCTGGCGCCGCCCGCGGTAAGCGCGATCTTCGCGCCTAACTCGCGGCCGCTGCGCGGAGATAGGCCCCGCGGGCGAGCAGTTCGGCTTGCAATTCCGGCACGTTGACGTCGGCGGGATTCACGCCGCGGCGGACGGCCTGCTTGGCGGCGCGGCCGGCGGCTTCGCCCATCGCCATGCAGGGGGCCATCACGCGAATGGCCGCCATCGCCTCGTGGGTGGTCGAGATGCAGCGGCCGGCGACGAGCAGCCCCGCGACCTTCGTCGGCACGAGCGAACGATACGGGATGTCGTAGCAGTCCCCGCACCATTCGAGCGTGCAGCCGTCGTCGTTGGGGCGATGCAGGTCGATCGGGTAGCTGGCCACGGCGATGGCGTCGTCGAAACGCCGGCAGGCCAGCACGTCGTCGCGGTTCATCACGTAGCGGCCGACGATGCGACGGGTTTCGCGAATGCCGAGAAACGGCGCCGTCTTGGTGAAATAGGCCCGCTCGAAGCCGGGGACGTACGCCGTCAGGTAGCGCTGGATGTCTTCAATCTGCCGGCGGGCTTCGATCTCGCCGCGGGTGAGGCTCGTCGCGTCGACGCCGTCGACCTGCTTGACGCGGGTCATGTTGATCCACGCTTCGCCCTCGCGCAAGCCGGTGATGATGATCGTCCGCTCGGTGGGAATGGAGAGCCCGTCGGCCTGGGCTCGCTTGATGAGCTCGCGCAGGCCCACGACGATGAACTGCTGGTTCTGCCCGAAGTACTCGTTGGGGATGAAATCGGTGAGGTACGTCCGCGGCTCGTGGGCGATGCTCAGGCGGAGCCGCTCGGTATCGACGCCGGCGAGGCAGAACATGAGCGTCGGCGGCTGCATGCCCCCGGCGGCGTCCCCTTGCTCGCAGGGGACGCCGGCGCGGTAGGCGACGTCGGCGTCGCCCGTGCAATCGACGACTACCTTGGCAAGGATCGCTTCGCGGCCGGACTTGCTCTCGGTGATGACGCCGCGGAGCTGATGGCCTTGCTTCACCACGTCGGCGACCAGCGTGTGCAGGCGGACTTCGACGCCCGCTTCCAGGAGCATTTCCAGCGCGACGAACTTCACGGCCTCGGGCTCCACGAGGGTAATGGACATGTGGAGCGGGCAGGGACGATGCTCGCTGGCGGCGTTGCGGGCCTGGAGGCGGTCGATCAGCCGTTGGGGCCAGCCGCGGATGATCTGCTCGCCCTGCTGACTGAGGAACCCCAGCACCGGCAGGCCGATGGTCAGGTTGCCGCCGACGAAGCTGCGGCTCTCCAGCAGCATGACGCGGAGGCCGTTCTCGGCCGCGGCGATGGCGGCCATGATGCCGGCCGGGCCGCCGCCGACGACCAGGACGTCCACGTCGTGGCGAACGGGGGTGTGGCGCGATGGCTCGAGGATGTGGGACATGGCAAGGGGCAGGGGGCAGGGGAGAGGGGGGAGGCGTCAGGCGTCGGGTGTCAGGGGGCAGGGGCGGGGGCGAGGTTGGTGGGGGCGAGGGGGTCCGCGGGGGGATGTTCGGGGCGGACCAGGGTCCAGAGGATGATGGCGGCGATCGGGTGGAGCGCGGCCATCACGGCGAAGATTTGCGCCGCGCCGGCCGTCTGCAGCATTTCGCCGACGTAATAGTTGAAGACCATGCCGCCGACGGCGCCGCAGCCGGCGGCAATGCCCAGCACGCTGCCGACGTTGGCCGCCGGAAACGTCTCGGCGACGACGACGCTCAGCGTGAACAGCCAGCTCAGCGACGCGGCGCCGACGACGCTGAACACCGCCAGCGTCGCCACGTAGTTCGGCAAGTGGGGCGTGAGGGCGACCATCGGCGCCAGCGCGGCGGCGCCGGCGAGCATCGCCTTGCGGGCCGTGAGCGGCTTCAGCCCGCGGCGGACCAGCCAGTCGGACCACGCCGAGCTGCCGATGGCCCCCAGATCCGAGGCCAGAAACGGAATCCACCCGACCAGCCCCATGTGCGAGAGCGACAGGCCCGATTCTTCCTGCAGGTAGCCCGGCAGCCAAAACAGGCAGAAGTACCAGACCGGATCGCTGATCAATCGGCACAGCAGGATCGCCCAGAGCGTGCGAGTCCGCCAGATTTGCGGCCAGGTGAAGGCCCCGTCCGCGCCGTCGGACGAGGCGAGCGCTTCGGCCAGAAGCTGCGGCGGCGGGTCGCGGTAGACGGCCGCCCACAAGGCGGCCAGTAGCAGCCCCACGACGCCGGGGACGACGAACGCCGCGTGCCAACTGATGTTGAGCGTCAGCCACGCCACCAGCGGCGGGGCGATGATGGCGCCGATCGACGTGCCGGCGACGCACAGGCTGTTGGCCGTCGCGCGGAGCCTGCCGGGGAACCAAATGGTGACGACCCGCAATTGCGCGGGAAAGGCCGTCGGTTCCGCCAGTCCCAACAGGGCGCGAAACGCCATGAAGCCGCCCGCCGTTCGCGAGAAGCCGACGCCCAGGCAGGCCAGCGACCAGGCGACGACGCCCGTCAGCATCAGCCGGCCGGCCCCGAAGCGATCCACCAGCCAGCCCGCCAGCGGGTAGCCGACGGCGTAGCAAACCGTGAACGCGTTCACGACGCGGGCATAGCCGGCGTCGTCGAGGCGGAGCTCGTCCTTCAGCGTCGGCTTGAGGATGGAGACGATCTGGCGGTCGAAATAATTGAGCACCAGTGCGCTGAAGATCAGCGCGAGGATGAACCAGCGACGGCGACGTCCGGAGTCGGCGGACATGGGGCGAGCAGGCGGCGAGGCATGCGGCCAGGGTCAGCGGGCGGCGATGTTTCTTTGGCCGTCGCTGGCCGCTTTCCGCATGGCGGCTAATCGGTGATGAGGACCTGGGCCGACACGAAATAGTGATCGCTGGGATAGCGGCCGTCGCGGCCGTCGCGGATGATCTCGGCGGCGCGGGTTTCCACCGGGCCGCGGGTGAAAATCCAATCGATCTTCACGCCGCGCTTGTCGCCGAGCTTCTCGGCCCGTTTCGGGCCCAGAAAGCCGTGGAACGTGAAGCCCGGATCCGCGGCGCCATGGACCTGGGCGTAGGTATCGTGCCAACCGCCGGCGACGAGCGTTTCGATCGCCGGGTGCTTGGCCGAGGCGTTCATGTCGCCGGCCAGCACCTGCGGCAGATCGGCCGGCAGCGCCTGGCTGGCCTCGACGATCAGCCGGGCCCCCTCGGCGCGGGCCTGGTGGCCGACGTGATCCAGGTGCGTCCCCCACACGCGCAGCGGCTGGCCGGTCGCGCGGTCCCGCAAGTCGACCCAATTGACGAACCGCGACCGGGCGGAGTCCCACGACGCGCTGCCGGCGACGTGCGGCGTTTCGGAAAGCCAGAATCCGCCGGCCGTGATCAGTTCATAGCGATCGCGGCGATACAGGATCGCGTTGCCGGGATCGTAATCGGGTCCCGGATTGGCCAGCCCGTAGGCGACCAGCTCGGTGAACCGTTCTTTGAGCGCCGCCAATTGCACGGCGCGGCATTCCTGCAGGCAGACGACGTCGGCCTGCTGCGACTCGATGACGTCCAGGCAGAGGTCCTGCCGGTCCTGCCAGCCGTTGCCAGCGGCTTCGTCCTCGGCAAGCGGCACGCGAATGTTGCAGGAGAGTATCTTGTGCGGCTGCGCGACGGCGGCACTGTCGGCGTGCACCGGCCTGGTTGCGACGAAGGCCGCCAGGGCGGCCAGCAGCGCGAGCGCCCTCGCCAGTGTGCAA
This sequence comes from Planctomycetota bacterium, assembly GCA_003576855.1. Taxonomy (GTDB): domain Bacteria; phylum Planctomycetota; class Planctomycetia; order Pirellulales; family Lacipirellulaceae; genus Lacipirellula. The sequence continues at coordinate 286 of QEVI01000038.1, read as the reverse complement.
CGCCTGACAGGCCAGGTCGTGGTGTTCATGTCGCCAAGTCCTTGTGTGCAGTCGGGCAGCGGCCGATGAGCCGGAAGCCAAAGCATCGAGAATAGCCCAATGACCGCCGTTGCGGGTTTGAATTTCTATGCAGGCGCGAAATCGGCGGCGATTTCAAGTGGCATTGCGCTGTTCCGCAGCCGCAGGCGAGGGGTGTAGTAATCCCGTCTGGCGCGAAGGGGTAAGATGCGGTAGCTTGGCAATCTCTTGGTTTCAATTTATGGAGGTTGTCATGTCGTATCCGCGT
>QEVI01000373.1 GCA_003576855.1 Planctomycetota bacterium | reverse complement strand
CAGGCGCCTGCCGCGGCCGGTCGAGGGGGCTTTCATGGATACGCGATCCGTATGTCCGTTTGCGCGATTGACATCGCTACTTGGTGCAGTCGGTCTGGTCGCAGCCGGCGCGGCCAGCGCGGCCCGCGCTCAAGACGTGTACTATGCCGGCATTGCGTACTCGCAGTCCACCGGCAAAATCGGTTACACCGTTCGGCAGGCTCGCACGGAAGAATCCGCCAAGCAACTGGCCGCGGCGTACTGCGGCACGCCGGACGCCAAGACGTACATCTGGGGCCCCAATCAGTGGGTGGCGATTGCCATCGTCGAGGGTCGCGTCGGGACGGCGGGCTTTGGGCGCGGCCCCACCTCCGACGAAGCCCAGCGCAAGGCGCTCGCTGAATGCAAGGCGCGGGCACGCGGCGCCGCCTGCCGCGTCGCCCTTTGCGTCCACAGCGACGGCACGCGCACTCGCGAACTACGTTCCTCGCCGGCTGATCCGGCTGCGCCGACGTCGACGCCGCCTGCGCCCGACGTTGCCCGCTATGCGGCCATTGCGTTTTCGCCGTCGACGGGCAAGATCGGCCATACCGCCGGCAAGGCCCGAACTAAAGAGGAAGCGCAGCAGCTCGCGCTCAAGGACTGCGGCGTCCGCGACGCCCGCGTGTTCATGTGGGGCAACCAGTGGGTGGCCGTCGCCGTTTGCGACCAGCGTCGCGGCGTCGCCGGATTCGCACCCGGCGCCACGCGCGACGTGGCCGAGAAGCAGGCGCTGGCCGAATGCCAAAAGCGGGCCCGCGGGGCGCCATGCCGCGTCGCGCTGGCCGTCCATGCTTCGGGCCAACAGCCGCCGGACAAGTCGCCCGCGCCGCCGCAGCCTGGCGCGGCGGCGGCGACGACGGCGACGCGCAGCGGCCCGGCGGCGCCGGCCGTCGCCCCTGCCTCAGCAACTACCCCGCCGCCGGCCCCCGCAGCCGACAACCGCGGTTCCTCCCAGCCATAGCCCACTTTGTCAGGGATGTCGATCGAGGCCCGATGCACGCTGCATTAGCTGTTGATTCGAGCGACCTGAGCTCGTCCGCGGCCACCTCGACCAGCAGTGCTGCGCCGCTCCGGCTCGTGCACCAACCGTGCTGTCTCTGCGGCATCGAGAACGCCGAGCCGGTCGCCGTGGGCGAGGATTTTGAATACCGCACGAGCCCCGACTCGTTCGTCGCCATGCGATGTCGAAGCTGCGGTCTGATCTACTTGAACCCGCGGCCGGCGGCCGATTCGATCGACCAGATCTACCCGCCGAACTACCATGCCTTTGATTTTACGGCCGAGAACTTCGGCCTGGCCCATCGCATCCGCTCGCGGTTGGAAGCTCGCCGACTACTCTCTTACTGCAAGCGCCTGGACCCTGCGGCTCGCATCCTGGATATCGGCTGCGGCGATGGTTTTCATCTCAAGCTGCTCAAGGAGTTCGGCCAGCCGGGCTGGCGACTCGAAGGGGTAGACGCCAGCCCTCGGGCCGTCGCCGCGGCCCGCCGGTCCGGGTTGAGCGTTCATCTGGGCGACGTGGAGACCGCGGGCCTCGACCCAGACAGCTACGACCTCGTGCTGCTCATCGCCACGATCGAGCATGTCGAGGACCCGCTCTCGGTCCTGCGAGCGGCGGCGCGTTTGCTGCGACCCGGCGGGCGCGTCGTCGTGGCGACCGACAACACGGCGACGCTCGATTATCGCCTGTTCGGCAATCGCCACTGGGGCGGCTATCATTTTCCGCGCCACTGGAACTTGTTCGACAAACCATCGCTTCGTCGACTTGCCGAGCGGGCCGGGCTCGACGTCGTGGAACTGGCGACGCTGGTCAGCCCGGTCAATTGGGTGTATTCAATCCGCAACCGCCTCGTCGATCGCCGCTATCCGGCTTGGATGGTCGAGCGGTTCAGCCTGAAGGCGCCTGTTGCGCTGGCGGCGTTTACCGTCCTGGACGGGCTCTTTCAATTATTCCGTCGCGGGGCGCTGCTAAAACTCATCGCTGAGAAACCTCATGCATAAATCCGTCGCTCCCGTCGCGGTCGTCGGCGCCGGCATTGCCGGCCTCACGGCGGCCAACTTCCTGCGCCGCAACGGCGTCCCGGTCATGTTGTTGGAGGGCGGCAAGCAGATCGCCGGCATGGCCAGCTCGTACGTCGACGACCGCGGGTTCCATTACGATTTCGGCGCCCACTTCATCACCAATCGCCTCGCCGCCGCCGTTGGCATCAGCAGCCAGTGCCGCGACGTCGCCTATTACGGCGAATCGTTTTTGCTCCGCGGCAAGGCGTATTCATATCCGTTCGGCCTGCTGCGCGTACCGAGGTTCGTCGGCAGCGCCCTCAAGAAGAAACTTACCGCTCCCTTTCGCAGCAACGCATCGGTGCGAGGCGTCTCCGACGCCGATTCCGCCGTGGGCGAGCCTCTCCGAGACTCGCATGCCCCAAGCCGCTCAGCCCCTTCAAAAAACGAACCGGCCTCTAACGGCCGCACGCACTCATTCCGTGCGAGTTTCGGAGAAACTCGCCCACGCACTGCCACCGCCGCCGACTGGTTTCGCAACGAATTCGGCGATGCCCTGGCCAACGAGGTCAGCCTCCCGATCCTCGAAGCCTGGTCCGGCGTGCCCGCCGACCGGCTGTCGTCCGCCGTCGGCGAGAAACTGCAGAACTCGATCCTGCGAACGCTCTATCTGAAGCTTCACAGCCGCCTGCAAGGCCGGGCCATCTCGATCGGCTACAGCCAGGAGATGCGCGAAGGCCCGCACGTCTGGCACGTTTACCCCGAGCGCGGCGTCTCGCAAGTCTGCGAGCGGCTGCTCGACGGCCTCGAAGACGATATTGAATTGGAATCGCCGGTCGACGAGATCGTCGTCGAAGACGGCGCCGTGGTCGCCGTCCGCGTCGGCGGCGCGCAGCGCGACGTATCGGCCGTGGTCAGCACCGTGCCGGCGACCGTCCTGCCGAAGCTCATCACCGGCACGAGCGTGCTGGAGCCGCTTCGCCGATTTCAGTTCCGCGGCATGACGTTCGTTTGCCTGCGGTTCGAGAAGCGGGGAATCCTTCCCGACACGGTCCTGTGGACCGCCGGCGCGGGGCTCCCGTTTTTCCGCCTCACCGAGACGCCCCTGTCGATGCCGTGGCTGGCGCCCGCCGGCAAGACGCTCATCACCTGCGACATCGGTTGCCAGGTCGGC
>QEVI01000372.1 GCA_003576855.1 Planctomycetota bacterium | reverse complement strand
GTACGACCGATGTCCAGCACGTGGAGGCTTTCCTCGATGCTCACGCCCGCGGCCAGCGCCGTCTCTTCCGGCGACGGCATGCGGCCCAGCTCATGTTGCAGCCGCTTGGCTGTTTGCTGAAGCTTGCTGAGCACGTCGATCATGTGCACGGGTATGCGAATCGTCCGCGCCTGGTCGGCGATGGCTCGCGTGATCGCCTGGCGGATCCACCAGGTGGCATACGTGCTGAACTTGAAGCCGCGGCGGTACTCGTACTTGTCCACCGCGCGCATCAGACCGGTGTTGCCCTCTTGAATGAGGTCCAAAAAGCTCATGCCCCGGTTGCGGTACTTTTTGGCGATCGAGACGACCAGCCGGAGGTTGCCGCTGGAGAGACCGCGTTTGACCCGCTCGAACTCGGAAAGCTGACGCCGAAGCAGTTCGCATCGGCCGCGCAGGCTGCGAGGCGTTTCCAGCGTTTGCCGCATGAGCCGTCGCAGCTCTCGCCGCACGGGCGCAGTTCGCTGCGGCGACGCCGCTTCCGATCGGAGGCGGCGCAGTTGCGCCTGCAGCCGATCCATTCGCCGAGACGCCTCTTCAAGCTGCTGCATCAGCGGGGCCACCCGCTTGGTGCGGAGGCTCAGCTCTTCGACGAGCTTGAGCATCTTGCGGCGACGGCGCACGAAGCGAACCTTAATCGCCGGCTTGTCTTGGGGATCGACGCTACGGCTGGTGAGCAGCGCGAAATCCCGCCGCTGCGCCTCCATCAACCGCTGCAGCGTCGGCAGATTCTCGGGCATGCGGGCCGAAATCTGGGTTTTCGTCAACCGCTCGGTGAGCGAAACCTTGATCGTGCGATCAAACGGCAGTTCGCCCGATTGCACGCGCTGGAGGATCGCGACAGTGCTCTCCAGCGCCATGAACGAACGCAGGATGTTGCGGCGGAATCGCTTGCGAGTAATCTCGATCTTCTTGGCCAGCGAGATCTCCTCCTCCCGCGACAGCAGCGGAATGCGGCACATCTGCGCCAGGTACATGCGAATCGGATCGTCGGTCAGTTTGGGCAGTTCTTCCGGCGGAAGCACGCCGTCGTCCGCCGGTTCGTCTGACGCGGCGAAGCGGCGCGACGCCGAATCTTCGCCTTCAACGAGCGTGATGCGCTGCCCGTCTAGCAGATCGAGCAACGCCTCGACATGCACGGAGTCGGACGACTCGTCGGGTAGAAAAGCGTTTACCTGGTCGTAGGTGAGATATCCTTGAACGCGGGCCAGATCAGCCAATTCGCGAAGGCGGGCGGCAAAGCGGGTCATCAAAACTCCTCCTGCACTTCCTGTGCAACGGAAAAGTTGCGGCGGGTCCGGACCGTTTCGCCCCGGGCGTCTCCCTCCACTTCAGGGAGGTAGATCCCTCGCTGAACCGGTCCTTGCCAGACGCCTCACCCGTCCGTGGGCGCGGAAACCGTCTGGCTGCGCTTCAAATCATCGAACAGGGCGAGCAGCGCACGGTCGGCCTGTTCCGGGTCAAGTTGGTTGGTTCTCAATTCCGCCACCGTCAATTGGTGGCGGGCTTCCTGCAGGCGGCGATTGCGGGCGGCCACCAGGTCGCGCAGGCGTTGCTCAGAATCGCTCGTGGTCTTCGAACGTCCTGTCTCGTCGCAATCCACCAGCAGGCTCTTCAACGCAGGGTCGTCGGCGGCGAGCATCAGCCGCTCAAACGTGGGCGACTCGCCGTTGCGAAACAGGTCGCGCGCGATGGCGAAAACCTGCCGCGCCGCGGCGGACTCGATGTCTTGCTCGTTCAGCGCGTCCAGCAGCCGGCCCATCAATTCGCCGTGGCTGAGAATGACTTCGATCAATTCGCGATCCCATACGCTCGGCTTGATCGTCGCCGTCGGCTGGGGCGCGTCGGCTGACTGCCGCGCTGCGCGCGGCGTGCGCGCCGGCGCCGTCGCCGACCGGCGCAGCGACTTGAGACGGGCTCGCAGCGCGTCTTCCGGAACGCCGAACTGCCGCGCCAGGCGGACAAGTACATGCTGCTCGCGAACCAGCGCCGCGCTGTTGGGCGCTGCGGCTGCGGGCAAGGCGCGAGCCAGCGTGGCGAGAATCGCCTCCACCGCTTGGGCAGAGCGATGCGCCGCGGCGCCTGGAGCCAATCCTTTGGTCACGGCCATGATCTTGTGTTCGAGGGCGTCGACTGATTGCGAGAGCAAACGTCGAAATGTTTCGCTTCCTTGCGAGCGAATAACATCACACGGATCGGCCCCTTCTGGCAAGCTCAGAATCTTTAAATCGATCTGGTGCTCCACGAACAGTGCTAGCAGGCCGTCGAGGATGTCCATCGTGCGGTTCTGGCCGGCCGCGTCGCCGTCGAGCACCAGCGTGATGGTTTCCGTAAATCGCCGGATCAGCCGCAGGTGCTTTTCGCCCAGCGCCGTGCCGAGCACCGCCACCGCGTGCGAAATGCCGTGCTGGTGGGCCATGATCACGTCGGTGTAGCCCTCCATGACCAGCACGTTTTTTTCTTTCGAAATGCCGTCGCGCGCGGCATCCAGCGCATACAGTTCGCCGGACTTGTTGAACAGCGGCGTTTCGGGGCTGTTGACGTACTTGGCGTCGTCATCGCGGGCCAGCGGCGGCAAGACGCGGCCGCCGAATGCGATCGGCCGCGAACGGACGTCGCGGATGGGAAACATCAGCCGGCCGCGGAATCGATCGTAGAAGCCGCCGCCGTCCCGCTTTCCCAACAGGCCGACGCGCTCCATCACGGCCGGCGGCCACTGGGCCTGCGCGCCGCGCTTCAGCATCCAATCCCATTCGTTCGGCGAAAAACCGAGACGGAACGCGGCAATACTCGCCTCGCTGATGCCCCGTTCGGCCAGATATCGCCGAGCCGGCTCGGCCTGCGGGCTGTGTAGCAGGCACTGGTGGAACTGTTCTTCCGCCCAGGCGATCGCCCGCAGCAGGTTCCGCCGATCGAACTGGCTCTCACTCGCCGCTTGCGGCCTGGCAGATGGCTTGAGGACGATCCCCGCCTTTTCGGCCAGTATTTCAAGCGCTTCGCGGAACTCGAGCCCTTCGGCCTTCATCACGAAGCTGAAAACGTCCCCGCCTACGTCGCACACCCAGCATTTGAACGACTGTCGATCAGGATTCACCTGCAAGCTGGGTCGAGAATCGTCATGCCAGGGGCACAGTCCGACGTAGCCGCGGCCTTGTCGGCGCAGCGCGATGTATCCGCCCACCAGATCGACGATGTCGATTGATTGGCGAATCT
>QEVI01000371.1 GCA_003576855.1 Planctomycetota bacterium | reverse complement strand
ACGGCGCGGGGCTGGAGGTCATCCGCGGCGCGGGCCGGCTCGACGGCGAGCGGGCCGTTGCCGTGACGTCGCGCGACGGCGTCCAGCGGCGGCTGCACGCACGCCAATGCCGCGAACTGCAGCGGGTTAGCCCGCGGTCCTGTTCCAGCCGGCGTTGGAACGCTGTTGCTTTTTGCCGCTCAGGGGCCGTACAATCCGAGTCGCCGGGCCCCTTTTCCCCTCTCGCCGTTTTTTTGAGGAGCCTCTGATGAAGTCGTTATTGCTTGTAATGTCGCTTGGCCTCGCCCTTCTGACCGGCGCAGGCGCTCTGACGGCCGACGAGGCGTCGAGTGACGAAAAGAAGGAGTTTCAGGCGACCTGCCCGGTATCGGGAGGGCCGGCCGATGAGAGCAGCTTCGTGGAGCACCGCGGAAAAAAGGTCTACTTCTGCTGCGAGAAATGCCCCAAGGCGTTTGCCAAGGATCCCAAGAAATTCAAGAACAACGTGCTGCTGCAGTTGCTGGAAACGGGCCAGATGCTGCAAGTCGGTTGTCCTGTCAGCGGGGGGCCCACCGACGAAGCGACTGCCGTAGAAGTCGGCCATGCGAAGGTCGCGTTCTGCTGCGAGAAGTGCCAGGGCAAGTACAACGACGCCAGCGACGAAGAGAAGATCAAGCTCCTCTTCGCCAATCTGGCAAAGGCGTTTACGCTGCAAACCGAGTGTCCGGTGAGCGGCAAGCCAGTCAACCTGAAAGCTTCCGTGGAGCACGACGGAAAAAAGGTGTACTTCTGTTGCGAAGGGTGCCCCAAGGCGTTCGCCGAGAACCCGGAGAAGTACCTGACGAAGTTGCCGCAGTTCCAGCCGGAGGAAGAGGAAGAGGAAAAGTGAACGGCTAGGCGCCGGCTCTTTTAATTGTCCGAGCAACGAAGGCCCGCGCCGGCGGATACCGCTGGTGCAGGCCTTTGGCGTTGTGTCACGCGCCGGCGTGCGCCAGCTCGGCGGACTTCGTCGAGAGACTCTTGTCGTGTTCGATAAGGCCGACCTCCAACACCATGTCGCCCCACTCGCACGAGTAGGGAATCCGAATGGTCTGCGTGGCCGAACCGAAGCTGACGATGTGGTTCTTGCCGGTGATTACCGTCGGCAGGGCCAGGGTCATGGCCAGGTGCTCCAGCCCGGCTTTCGCCCGGCCGGCGATCATGTTGGTGATTTCGCCGACTGCGTCGATGACGTCTTCGTTAATGGCCGCCGGCTTCTGGCCCAACAGCACCTCGGTTGCCATGATGGCTACGGCGCGCTGCAAGCTAAGCACCACGGTGCCCGACGCGCGGCCGGACAAGCCGATGACGCCGCTCGGATTGATGTATTCGGCCTTCACGAGACTGTTTCCTGCAGTCGCGGCGTATTGGCGAGTCGGCTAAACGCAAACGAACTTGTCGATTTTCTGCCGCAGCAAGTCGTTGTCGAACGGCTTGGCGAGGTAGTCGTTTACGCCGGCGGCGATGGCTTCTTTCACCCGGCTTACTTCTGCTTCGGTGGTGATCATGAAGATGGGAACCGTCGATCCGCTGCCGCGAATCGCCTGCACGACTTCCAGCCCGGTCTTATTGGGCATGTTCCAGTCGGTCATCACCAGATCGACGCTTTGTTCGGCGAAGCGGGCCAGCGCTTCCGCCCCATCGCCGGCTTCGACAATATCGGTGACGCCGCAGGCGTTGAGCGCCCGAATGATGATCTTCCGCATGACGCCTGAGTCGTCGGCTACGAGCACTTTCATCGTGGTCGCATCCTGGTTAAAGGCCTTGAAGGCGAAGGTTGCGCAACTTTAGCTTGAACTAATGCAGACGCTGTGCGGCTGGCGGCTAAACGCACTGCCCGCGCCACGTCGCGGTCGCCGCCGCGCCGTTTAGCGGCGTTGTATGGATTAGGCCAGCATGCTCGCTCCGATCGCCACGGGCGCCGTAGAAACCGCAGACAACAAGGCGTCCGCCACGGCCGAAAGTGGCGCCACGCAGGTCGCCGCACCCAGGGCGATGGCCTCCCGCGGCATGCCGAAGACGACGCACGTTGCTTCATCCTGTGCGATGGTGTAGGCGCCGGCGCTTTTCATGGCCAGCATGCCGGCGGCGCCGTCGCGGCCCATGCCGGTCAGGAGCGCGGCCGCGGCATGCCGTCCCAGTGCGTGGGCGCAGGACTGAAACAGCACGTCCACCGACGGGCGAAAACCGCTGACCGCCGGCTGCTGATGAAGTCGCACATAATAGGCGGCGCCCTGCCGGCAGACTTCCATGTGGAAATCCCCCGGCGCTAACAGCACATGCCCCCGGAGGATGCGTTCGCCATGCTCAGCCTCCTTCACTTTCATGGCGCACAGCGAATCGAGGCGCGCGGCGAAGGCCTTGGTGAAGGCCCGCGGCATGTGCTGTACCACGACCGTACCGGGAGCGTCGGCGGGAAGCCCGGGCAACACCTGCGCAAGCGCCTCGGTGCCTCCGGTCGAGGCGCCGATGGCAATCAGTTTGTCGGTGGCTTCCACGAGGGCGAACGGACGGCTGGCGGCGGCCGCCAGCCGCGGCGGCGGCGGCGCTCCGTCCCGGCGGCGGACTCTCGAGGCGGCCGCCGCGCGGACCTTCTCGATGATGTCGCAAGAAAGCTCCGCCGTGCCGCTGGCAACGTCGATCGTCGGCTTGGTGACGAAATCGACGGCCCCCAGTTCCAAGGCGCGCAGCGTCGTCTCCGCGCCCCGGGCCGTGAGCGACGAGACCATGACCACTGGCATCGGGCGCGCGGCCATAAGCTTGGCGAGGAACGTCAGGCCGTCCATCTTCGGCATTTCGACGTCGAGCGTCAGGACGTCCGGCGAAAGCTGCTGCAGCTTTCGCCAAGCGAATTCCGGATCGGCGGCGGCGCCGACGACTTCGATCGCCGGGTCCTGCTCCAGTATGCGCGTCAGCAATTGCCGGATGAGAGCCGAATCGTCGACTACCAAAACGCGGATTTTTTTCATGCCACGGTCGCTTGCTAGAACAATGTCACGGCGCCGGGCTGGGGCGTTGCGGCAGCCCGGCTGTGCTGCAGGTACGCGACTTCCTCTTGCAGAGTCTCGTCGAGCAGGCGGTTGGGAATCGGTTTTACCAGGGCCCGGGCGGTGTCCGTGTAAAAGCACAGCTTGACGCCGCAATTGCCGCCGACGCGCTGGGCCACCAGCGGAATGCCTTCGTCCGCGAGGAACTGGGTGACGAACTCGACGTTGCGCTTGCCGATCTGCATTTCCGCGCCGCGTAGTGCCAAGACGTTGGCGCCGCCGAACACCTTGGCCTGCAAACGCCGACGGTCGCCGCCAAGCTGCATGATCCGGTTGATGAGCAGTTCCATGGCGTGAATGCCGAATGCGGCGCTCGCCGTAGGGCGCTTGGCGTCGGGGAGCATGAAGTGGTTCATGCCGCCCACCCGGCGGCTCGGATCGAACATGCAGGCGGCGACGCACGAGCCCAGCACGGTTGAAACCAGCGCGGGCTGGTCGCTGGCGAACACCTCGCCAACGATGATCGACTTCTGCGGCGGGGCGACCGAAGCGAGCGGGTTCAAGCGATTCCGGACTTGCCGGCTCCGGCCTCCACGAGTTGGAACACCGTGTTGCCCAGCGAACGCAGCGGATTAGGCGACCACTGAATGCTCTCGGAGTGGCCGAGCATCAGGTATCCGCCGGGATTAAGGTATTGCACGAGGCGCTCGACGACGCGGCGCTGCGTCTCCGTGTCGAAATAAATCATGACGTTGCGGCAAAAGATCACGTCGAACCGGGCGCGGATCGGCCAGGCGTCGTGGATCAAATTGATCTGGCGAAACGTGAGCAAGCTGCGCAGCGACGACTTGGCACGCACCTTGCCCGCAAAGGCGCCGACGCCGCGATCGAAATATCGACGCAACAACATATCGCCGGCCGGCGCGAGATCGTCCTGATCGAATACGCCGTCAGCGGCTTGGGCAAGCACCAGCGTGTCGATGTCGGACGCCAGAATCCGCACGTCCCACGTCGGGTCGTTCACGGCCGATTCTCGCACGGTGATCGCGATCGAATACGGTTCGTGACCCAAAGAGCATGCGGCGCTCCAAATTCGCAAACGACGGGGGCCGCCTTTTGCGGCCCGGGCGACGACTTCCGGCATTACGTGGCTGGCGAGGAACTCGAAGTGGTGGCTCTCGCGAAAGAAATCGGTCTTGTTCGTGGTGATGCAGTTGATCATCTCCTGCATCTCCACGCCGCCGCTGTCGCGCCGCAAAAGGTAGTCGTAGTAATCGATATAATCGTTCAGGTGCAAGGCCCGCAGCCGCTTGGCCAGGCGAGAGCATAAGAGGCACCGCTTGCTGTCGTTCAGCACGATGCCGGTTTCAGCGTACACCAACTGCTGAAACGCCTCGAACTCGTCGTCCGTGATGTGGTACATGGCCGGCGGGGCGCCAAGGGGCTTTATTCAGCAATAAAGGCCCTCGGCGACGGAGCGCGTCGCCGAGGGCGGCCGAAGCGAGTGCAACTCAGCGGCTTAGAACTCCTCGAATCCGTCGCTGACGTTGGCGGCGACCAGTTCGAGCGTTGGGGCCGGCTTGGCGGCCGGCTTGCGGGGGCTGGTGCGCCTG
>QEVI01000370.1 GCA_003576855.1 Planctomycetota bacterium | reverse complement strand
ATGGATAACGCCTTTGATGGCGCGCAGACGACGCAGAAGCCCAAGAAGTACGACCGGCCGGCGGCGACCGAGAATGCGGCCATTTCCGCGCGGCTGCCGTACCTGATGGCCACGTCGCGGTTCGCCCACTATTTGAAGGTCATCGCCCGCGACAAGATCGGCGCGTTCATGGAAGCCGACGATTGCCAGGCCTTGCTCGATCGGTGGATCCACAACTACGTCAGCGCCGATCCCAAGCCGAACCAGGAAACCAAGGCGCGATATCCCCTGGCCGATGCGAAAGTCGAGGTCAAGCCGATCCCCGGTTCGCCCGGCAGCTACAACGCCATCGCCTGGATGCGGCCGTGGCTGCAGTTGGAAGAACTGACGACGTCCTTGCGAATGGTCGCCCGCATTCCGCAACTTACCGGCTGATGGGCGCCGGCCGGGCGAGTTGACTGGGGAACATCAAACAGCGGGTCGCGGCCGGGCCGGGCAATGGGTCGGCGCGGCGCGCAGCGCCAGGCGGGCACTCAGGGTGATTTGCTGTGCAAGCGCCGCAGTTAACGCCGGGGTCGTCCGCCGTGGCGCAAAGGCCGGCGCACGACGCCGTGCGCGCCGAGACGGCGTTGCTCGACGCCGTCGTCGCGGCCGTCGAGCCGTCGTCGGCAGCGCCGGCGGCCGAGCGGTTACGCCGCTTTCTCGCCGAACCGGACGCGGCCGCGGCGATCCGGCTGTGGTTTGGCGGGCGCGTTCCGGCGGAAAAGGACCGCCTCGCGCGGCGGCTAAACCACGGCGTCGCGGCCATCGATCGCTTGCTCAACGCGCAGCTCAATGCCATTCTTCACGCCCCGGCGTTCCAACGGCTGGAAGCTTCGTGGCGGGGCCTGGCGTACCTGGTCGAGCGCGCCGACGACGATGAAGCCGAATCGGCGATCAAGGTCCGCGTGCTGAACGTCTCCTGGCGGGAACTAGATCGCGACATCGAGCGCGCCATTGAATTCGACCAGAGCCAGATTTTTCGCAAGGTTTACGAGAACGAGTTCGGCTCGCCGGGCGGCGAGCCGTTTGGCGTCTTGCTCGGCGATTACGAGATCCACCCGCGTCCTACGCCCGAGCATCGGCACGACGATCTGCGCATCGTCGAGTCCTTGGCAGGCGTCGCGGCCGCGGCGTTCTGTCCGATTATCCTCAACGTCAGCCCCGCCATGTTCGGACTCGACGACTTCTCGCGACTGGAGCAGCGACTGGACCACGAGCGGACGTTCGACGGCGTCGAATACACGAAGTGGAAGAGCCTGCGGGTCCAGGAAGACGCCCGGTTCATCGGCTTGACGATGCCCCGGGTGTTGATGCGCACGCCCTACGAGGACCACGGCGATCGTGCGGACGGGTTTCGGTTCGTCGAAGACGTTCGCGCACGGGATCGCAGCAAGTATCTGTGGGGCGGCGCCAATTACGCCTTGGGGGGCGTGCTGATTCGGGCGTTTGCCGATTCGGGCTGGCTGGCCGACATCCGCGGAGCGCGGCGCGGCGTCGACGGCGGCGGACTGGTGGCCGACCTGCCGCGGCACGACTTCGCCACGGACGCCGCCGGGCTGGTGTTAAAGAGCGCCACGGACGTCATCATCACCGAACAAGTCGAGAAGCAGCTTAGCGATTTGGGCTTCATCCCGCTGTGCCAGTTGAAGGACGAAGAACACGCGGTGTTCTACTCGAACCAGTCGCTGCAAAAACCGCTCGTCTATGATCGCGCGTCGGCGACGACCAACGCCCGCATGTCGGCCATGCTGCAATACATGTTCTGCGTTTCGCGGTTTGCGCATTACGTGAAGGTGCTCGCTCGAGACAAGCTGGGCGCGTTCACCGAATATGAACAACTCGAGCGCGTGCTGCAGGAATGGATCGCCCAGTACGTCACTTCCGATAACGAAGCCAGCGCGTCCATCAAAGCGCGGTATCCGCTCCGCGACGCCGAAGTGCACGTGGAGCCGACGCCCGGCAAGCCCGGCAGCTACCGCTGTAGAATGCGCTTGAACCCTCATTACGAACTCGACGAACTTCAGGCCAGCGTCCGGGTCGTGGCGGAATTGACGCCCGCGCGCACCGCGCCGGCCTAGGCCTCGCGTTACCCAGTACCAGCCGCGTTTAGAAAGACGTTCCATGGAGTCGACTGCCACCGCCGTTCAGCACTTCCAGGCCGGCCGGCTGCAGGACGCCGTGAGCGCCGCCCTGGCGGACGTGAAGAAGAACCCCTCGGATACAGAGCGGCGCGGCCTGCTCGCCGAGTTGCTCTGCCTGGCGGCCGACTGGGAGCGGGCCGATAAGCAAATCGACACGATCGGCCACCAGGATCCCCAAGCGATCGTCGGCTTGAGCCTGATCCGGCAATTGATTCGCGCCGAAGTTGCGCGCAAGGAATGCTTCGTCGACGGCCGGCCGCCGGAACTGCTGGGCGAACCCACACCGTGGATGCGAACGTCGCTGGAGGCGCTTGTCGCCATTCGCGAAGGCGACGCCACAGGCGCGGCCGCCCTGCTGGCCGAGGCTGAAGGCCGCCGGCCAACCGTTGCGGGGACGTGCGACGGGCAGCCGTTCACGGGTTTTCGGGATCTCGACGACGTCACCGCCGGCGTGTTCGAAGTTCTCACCAGCACGGGCAAGTACTTCTGGATTCCGATCGAGCGGGTCGAATCGGTCGTCTTCCAGCCGCCGAAGCGGCCGCGGGACCTGATCTGGCGGCAGGCCGAGATGACCGTCAGCGACGGGCCGTACGGCGACGTGTACGTGCCGGCCGTGTACTTCGGCCCGCCGGACCAGACAGACGACCAGTTGAAGCTCGGCCGCGGCACCGACTGGTCGGGCGGCGACGGAAGTCCCGTGCGGGGACGCGGCCAGCGGATGTACCTGGTCGGCGAGGAGGCGACGCCGATCATGCAACTGACGAGCCTCGAATTCGCGTAGGAGCGCCTCCCATGGCCCGGTCCCGCGTTCGCGACGATCAGCCGCTCGTGCCGTCGATTTTCGATCGGCTGCTCGACGACGAACCGACCAACTCGCGCGATCCGCCCAGCTCGCGGCGGCAAGTGCTCCGCGAGCTGAAGCGGAGCGTCAGCCGCGACCTGGAAAACCTGCTCAACACCCGCCAGCGCTGCACGGCCTGGCCCGCGGAGCTTGAGGAACTCGACCGTTCGCTGGCGAACTACGGCATTCCCGATTTCACGGGCGTCAACATGAGCGCGCTGGGCGAGCGCGAGCGCCTGCGCGGCGTCGTCGAGCAGCGTACGCGTCAAACTGCTGGAGAATTCCGACGCCTTCGATCGCACGCTTCGCTTCCGCATCGACGCGCTGCTCGACGTGGATCCGGCGCCGGAGCCGGTGGTTTTCGACTCGCAACTAGAGCCCGCCACCGCCGCCTTTGAAGTACGAGATAACGCCGGCTGATGGACGAACTGCTGCCTTATTACAACCGCGAGCTGGCGTACATCCGCAAGGTGGGCGCGGAATTCGCCGAAAAGCATCCCAAAATCGCCGCTCGGCTGCGCATGTCGAGCGACATGGCCGAGGATCCGCACGTCTCGCGCCTCATTGAGGCGTTCGCCTTCCTGAGCGCTCGCGTGCGGCGGAAAATCGACGACGAATTCCCGGAGATCACCAAGTCGCTCTTGGAGGTCCTCTACCCGCATTACCTGGCGCCGTTCCCTTCGTGTGCCATCGCGCGGCTCACGCCGGACGCCGCCCAGGCGCAGGCCACGCAGGCCCGGCTGATCGGGCGCGGGACCGCCGTCGAGACGGAGCCGATCGACGGCCAGCCCTGCCGGTTCCGCACCTGTTACGACGTGCCGCTGTGGCCGATCCGGATCTGCAGCGCCGCGTTGCACGGCCCGCCGTTTCCAGGTCCGGCGACGAGGTTCACGCGCGGCGCGGCCGGCGCGGTCAGGATTGAGCTCGAAACGCTGTCGCCGAAGGTCTCGTTCGCGGATCTGCCGCTGGGGCAACTGCGGTTCTTTCTGCATGGGCAGGCGCTGCATGTCCACGAGCTGTACGAGCGGCTGATGAATAACGCCCTCGGCGCGGCGGTTTCCTCGCCCGGCGGCGGCGAATGCCATCTTCTCGAAAGCGACTCGCTCCGGCCCGTCGGTTTCGAGCCGCACGAAGGGCTGATCGACTATTCCGCCCGCTCGTTTCTGGGCTATCGGCTGCTGTCGGAGTACTTCGCCTTTCCGGAGAAATTCCTGTTCTTCGACGTCGCCGGGCTCGCTCCCGCGGCGCTCCAGCGCGTGGGGCGAAGCACGAAGCTCGACTTGTGGATCTTCCTCAGCCAATCGAACGTCGACCTGGAACGCCATGTGAACGACGGCACGTTCCAACTGTTCTGCACGCCGCTGGTCAACCTGTTCGAACATCTGGCCGAGCCGATCCAGCTCCGGCCACAGGCGTACGAGTATCGCGTCGTCGCCGACGCACGGCGGCCGAAAGCCTACGAAGTGTTTTCGATCGACCGCGTGACGGCGACTTCGCCGACGGACGAGGAAACTGAGTTCCTGCCGGTGTATTCGGTGAAGCACGCCGAACCCCACAGCCGCCGGCGGGCCTTTTGGCACGCCGCGCGCCGGGCGTCGACGTTATCCACGGCGGAGGTGGACCACGGCACGGAGGTCTATCTGTCGTTGACCGAT
>QEVI01000037.1 GCA_003576855.1 Planctomycetota bacterium | reverse complement strand
AGGCGCGCCGACGGGCGTCGCCGCGGAGTTGGCCGCGACGGCTGCGGAAGTGGTCGTGCATCAATGCCATACGTCGGCATGCACGTCGGCCGAATTGCTGTACGCCGTGCGCGGCGAACGAGACCCCAGCGACTTGGGCGGCCTGGCGGCGCAAATGGACCGCTACCGAGCGGCTGGCCGCCGCATCGTCTTTACCAACGGTTGTTTCGACATCCTGCATCACGGCCATGTCACCTACCTCAAGCGCGCCAAGGCGCTGGGAGATGTGCTCGTCGTCGGCGTCAACTCGGACGACAGCATCCGACGCCTCAAGGGACCGGACCGGCCGATCAACTGCCTGGAAGATCGCCTCGGCGTCCTGGCGGGGCTGGGCTGCATCGACCATCTCGCTGCGTTCGACGAGGCGACGCCGGACCGCCTGATTCGCGCCGTGCGGCCGGACGTATTCGTCAAGGGCGGCGACTACTCCCGCGAAAGCCTGCCCGAGGCCGCCACGGTCGAAGAGCTTGGCGGCCGCATCGTCATCCTGCCGCTGCTGCATAACCGCTCAACCAGCAACATCGTGGCGCGTATTCGCCAATCGCATCATCCCGTCCGATCTACGGAATTCAACGGAAGCCACTTGCATGCCGCCGACCTGGGCCAACGCTCGCAGATTACTGTGCGTTAGACTCGACGCGATGGGCGACGTGGTCATGACCGAGCCAGCGCTTCGCGCGCTGAAGCAGTCGGCGGCCGGTCGATCGGTTACGCTGCTCACGTCGCCGGCCGGCGCGGAGGCTGCCGGCTTGTTGCCTGGCGTCGATGACGTCGTCGTGTACGAGGCGCCGTGGATGAAAGCGTCGCTGCCGCGGTCGAGCAGCAGGTTCGACCGCGCGCTGGCATGTCGGCTGCGCGGGATGCGATTCGAGGGGGCGGTCATCTTCACCGTGTACAGCCAGCCGCCGCTTCCGGCCGCGATGCTGTGCTACCTGGCCGATATTCCGCTGCGCCTCGCCCATAGCCGAGAGAACCCGTATCAACTGCTGACCCACTGGGTTCGCGAGACGGAACCGCAGCAGGGCGTCCGCCACGAAGTGCAGCGACAGCTCGACCTGGTTGGCGAGATCGGGGCCGGGGTGCACGATAACAGGATTCGGCTAAAGCTTTCGGCCTCCGACATGGATGCGGCCCGTTTGCAGCTTGAACGCATCGGGGTTGCTCGAGAGCGCCCGTGGGTAGTCGTTCACCCCGGAGCTTCGGCCGAATCCCGTCGCTGGCCCGCGGAGTGCTTTGCCGAGGCCGCCGATGAGCTGTCGCAAGCCGGCGTGCAGATCGTTTTCACCGGCTCGCGGCGGGAGCGGTCGCTCGTGGAGTCAATTCAGTCGCAAATGCGACGCCCGTCGTATTCCGTGTGCGGAAGATTAAGCGCCGGAGAGTTGGCCGCCGTTTTAGCGTCGGCCCCGCTGCTGATTGCCAACAACACGGGGCCGGTGCACCTGGCGGCAGGCGTTGGCACGCCGGCGGTCGTCCTATACGCGCTGACCAATCCGCAGCACACGCCTTGGCGGACGCCGTCGCGCGTGCTGTCGTTCGACGTGCCATGCAAATACTGCTATCGAAGCGTGTGCCCCCAAGTGCATCACGATTGCTTGCGCCGCGTGACTCCTGCCGAGGTGGTTAAAGCATCGCTTGACCTGCTCGCTGCGGACTCCGCGACAAAGTCTCGAATGGCGCTCCACGCTGCTTCGCGTCACCGCTGCGTTCCACCCCCGCGTGACGGCCGTGGCGAACGGGACGTCGTCGGCGCCGCACGCAGCGCCAGCACGTAACGGCCACCCGCCGCACTACGATGGCCGTTGAACCGCCGGCGGACGTCACACAACCAGCAAACGGAGTCGGGCCATGTACACGCTTGGCGTCAACGCCGCGTTCCACGATCCTGCCGCCTGCCTCGTCCGCGACGGCCGGGTGCTGGCCGCGGCTGAAGAAGAGCGGTTCACTCACGTCAAGCACGGCAAGCGGCCCGTGCCGTTCTCCACGTGGGAACTGCCGTTTCATGCCATCGAGTATTGCCTTCGCGCGGCGGACGTCAATCTCAAGGACGTGGACCACGTCGCGTACTCGTTCGATCCTTACTTGCTCTTAGGTTCGCGCAGAAACGACCGAATGATCGAACTGCCGTTGGAACCTAGCGGGCATGCCAAGCCGGCGGAATGGGACTCCGTCTGGGATCCGCTTTTTCTGAGCTCGATTGTGAACGCTCCGCGGCATCTAGCTTCCGGGGCGCCCCACCATCTGGCCGAACGCTTTCGCGGCGTCTGCGGCAGCGGTCCGTATCAATGGCATTTCGTCAAGCATCATCTGGCCCACGCAGCAAGCGCCTTCTTGCCGTCGCCATTCGACAGTGCGGCTGTTTTGACGCTCGACGGACGCGGCGAAAAGGCGACCACCACCTACGCGGTCGGCGCGGGCCATGAACTTGAGAGCCTGGGCCACGTGGACATGCCCCACTCGCTGGGCATCCTGTACGAACAAGTGACCGCCTACCTGGGCTTTTTGCATTCGTCGGACGAGTACAAGGTGATGGCGCTCGCCTCCTACGGCAAGCCGAAGTTCGTCGATGACTTCCGCGACATCGTTCGGCTGGGCAGCCGCGGCCAATACGCGATCGTGCCTCCGCGGCTGGAGGAGCGTTTCGGCCCGGCGCGGCGGCGCGGCGGTTTGCTCGAGCAGCGGCACTTCGACGTCGCCCACTCGCTGCAGACCGTGCTTGAAGACACGGTGTTGGACATCTCGCAGTGGCTTCGCGACGAATCAAAACAACAAGACTTGTGCATCGCCGGCGGCGTGGCGCTGAATTGCGTGATGAACGCCCGCCTACGGGATCGCGGTTTCTTCCGTCGCATTTGGGTCCAGCCTGCCGCGGGCGATGCCGGCACGGCCTTGGGCGCCGCGCTGTGGGTCGACTCCCAGCAGCGCAGCGCCGGCAGAGGCCCCTATCGCATGGATCACGCTTTCCTCGGCCCGGAGTATTCCGATCAGGAAATCGAGCAATTCCTCATTTGGGCGAACCTGCCGTACCGCCGGTTAACGAACATCCCCGAAGAAACGGCTGACATCCTGGTGCAGGACAAGGTCGTAGGATGGTTCCAAGGCCGCATGGAGTTCGGCCCGCGGGCCCTTGGCGGCCGCTCGATCCTGGCCTCGCCCCTCGGCGCCGACATGCAGGCTCGCCTCAACGAAATCAAAGACCGCGAGGACTTTCGACCCGTCGCGCCGGTGGTACTGGAAGAGGAGGCGTCCAACTGGTTCGTGGGCGGACACGTGGCGCCGTTCATGCTGTTCGTTTTCGACGTGCAGCCCGACAAGGCCGAGCGCATTCCAGCGGTGCGACACGTGGATGGAACCGCGCGGGTGCAAACCATCAATCGGCAGCAGAACGCTCCCTACTACGACCTGCTCAAGGCGTTCGAGCGCCGGACGGGCGTGCCGGTGCTGGTAAACACGTCGTTTAACACTCGCGGCGAACCCATTGTGTGCACGCCGCGTGACGCGGTGGAAAGCTTTTGGACGTCGCCGCTGGATGCGTTAGTAATTGGTTCGTTTTTGTTGGAGAAGCCGGGAGCGCGACCATGAGCGTTGAGGCCTCGGTGGTCGTGCCCACCTATCGCCGCAACGAACTGCTGCGTCGATGCCTGAACGACCCGGCGACCGAATCGCTGGTGCACGAGTACGACCACGCGGCGCCTGTCCGCCTACGTTACGTCAAGGCGGGTCCGGGGCATGGCGCCGCCGCCGCGCGGAACTGCGGGTGGCGGGCCGCTCGCGGCCGCGTGATCGCCTTCACCGATGACGACTGCTTGCCGGAACCTACCTGGCTAGCGCATGGCGTACAGGCGCTCGTTGAGTCAGGAGCGGCGGCGGCCACGGGCCGGGTGAGCGTCCCCCTGCCGCCGAGGCCGACCGACTACGAGCGCGACTGCGCCGGGCTGGCGACCGCGGAGTTCGTCACGGCCAACTGCTTTTGCACCCGCGAGGCGCTCCTGCGCATCGGCGGACTGGACGAGCGTTTCACCGCCGCCTGGCGCGAGGACAGCGACTTGCAGTTCATGCTGCTGGGACACGGCTTGCGAATCGTCTCGGCGCCGGCGGCCGTGGTGATTCATCCGGTCCGTCCCGCTCCGTGGGGAATTTGCCTTCGCCAGCAGTGGAAGGCGCAGTTCAACGTACTGTTGTACAAAAAGCACCCGACGCTGTATCGAGAACACATCCCTCCCATGCCGCGGAGTTATGCCGCCAGCGGCATCGCCTTGGGCGCGGCGGGCGTCGGCGCCGCGGCGGGGTCGGCCCTGCTGTCGCTCGCCGCCGGCGGATGCTGGCTGGCCCTCGCAATGCTGCTTTGCTCGAGGCGATTACGCGGCACGTCCAAAGCGCCATCGCACGTGGCGGAAATGGCGATCACGTCCGCCGCCATTCCGCTGCTGTCGCTTTACTGGCGCGCCATCGGTATCCTGAGGTACCGCGACGTCGCGCCGCATTCATAAAGCGTCGACGAGCCGCATCAAAAAGCGCGGCGGAACGCCTTTACTGCGTCGGACCGCCGATCACTGATCACTGACCACTGATCACTGATCACCGAGGCGTACGATGCCCCGGAACGTCCTTACTGGGCCGGAGCGATGGTCGCGGGCATGCCGTAAGTCACGGCCTGCGGCGCACATGGGTCGCAACTCACCGGCGGGCATACAGCCACCGGCGGACATACTGGCGCCGGCGCGACTACCTGTTCTCGTCTGCGGAAGCAACTACATCCGCTCACGCCGAGCACCAGCGTGGCCGCAGCCAACAGCAGCGACATCCTTCTCATCATCGGGCTCCTTGCACATGGTCCAATCGGGCGGACGCCGCGGCTAAGCGCGAATTTCGCCCTACAAGAATGACCCCTGTCACTCGCCGTGCAACCGCCGACGTGCCGAAAAGACCACGTTCCTTCCGCCGCAGCTTCCGGCTATAGCGACAATACCAGCCGTAGCGCCGCCAAGGCAAATGGTGATGCCCGACATGCGGCGATTGCGCGACGGCGCATTCGCGCCAACCATGGCAGCGCCCCGTCGGCGCGTGAGCCGGTCACTGTTCCAAGGAAAGTTCCGCGCACACGGGCAAATGATCGCTGGCAACTTGCGCAGTTGGACTGCGCGGCTGCATTACGCTGCAGATGGTGAAGTGGGGGCTGACAAAGATGTGATCTAACCGCCGCACCGGCAAGGTCGAAATAAACGTCGCTTGCGGTCGATGGTTTTGCGCGCATGTCTGCGCGTCGCGGAATCTCCTGCCGATCGAGCGACATACCGGCGAGGCGGGTCCGGCGTTCATATCGCCGCACAAGATGACTGGCTCTGCGGCCGAGATACCCCCCAGCCAGTCGATGCCCAGCAGGATGGTTGCCTGTCGCCGGCGCTCGCTACGCGCCAGACCGAAATGCGTATTGATCACGTTCACCGAGCCCTGCGGCGCGTCGATCTTCACCCACAGGGCGCCCCGCGCCTCCCGTCGCCGCAGCGAGTCGGCCGGCGTCAGGTGCCCGGACTGCACGTGCTCCAGTGGAAAGGCGCTGATGATGGCTAAACCGTACCGCTCGCCGCCCCAGTCGGAGACGGCATAATAGTGATGGCTCATGGCCAAGGCGTCGGCGATCATCTTCGCCTGCTCATGGCGGCGCGATCGGGGCCGATTGGCGTCCACCTCCTGCAACGCAATGACATCCGCACGGCAAGACTTGATCACCGATACGATTCGCTCCGGGCGCACCTTGCCGTCGATGCCCAGACAACTGTGAATGTTGTAGGTCATCACCCGAAGCGGCCTGGACGTAGCGCCGTCCGGCGACGCTGCATGGTGCTCGCGAAGCGCCGGCGACTCTGGGTGATCTGTCGCGGCGTCATCGTGGGCATGTCGGCGCAATGGCCGCCCCGGGTGCAGAAACCGCCACGCCGCTCGGTACAAGTCCCGTCCGCGAATATAGGCCTCGCCGCCGGCGGCTCGCCGATGCCGCAGATGCAGCGCGTGCGGCGCCAGCGCGAATCCGCGGGTTTCCTCGCGCCCGACGCTACCGTGCGCCCCGTTTTCTTGCACGAACGTTACGGGGGCCTGGCCGACGACCCAGCCGCTGAGCACCAGGTCGCCGGCGTCGGGATGGCGGCACAGCCGCACGAGGTCGGCCGCCGCGTCGTGGAGAAACGGGTGGTCGGCGCCTAGCACTTCGCTGGCGTCCTGCGGAATCCGGAATAGCCCGGCAGCATGACGCGTCATGACCTGGCCGTCGGAATCCAGGTAAAGCACAAGCGGCGCGTGCTCATCGTGAACCAGTGCGCGGGCGTATGCCGCCTTTTCCTCGTCGGAAGCGCTCACCGGCAAGTAAATATGCCCCAGCGGACCCAGCGCGGTGACGATGATGTCGCTGGCCAGCTCTTCGGGGCTGGCTTGGGGTGGCTCGATCCGCCCGCGCTGAATGCGCAGCAG
This sequence comes from Planctomycetota bacterium, assembly GCA_003576855.1. GTDB lineage: Bacteria > Planctomycetota > Planctomycetia > Pirellulales > Lacipirellulaceae > Lacipirellula. Next base: position 20,000 of record QEVI01000037.1, on the reverse strand, counting down.
CCGCCTGGCGCGTTCGTCCGTCTCCGGCCCGCGCTTGCCATAGTTGTCCAGATCGCGCACCTTTCGCCCGGCCAGCGACCCCGAGTTGAAGGCTCGCGCCGCCGCTACTTGAATCGTGCAGCCTCGCGTCAGTTCATAGATCCGAGACTGCTCCTGGCCATGATCGGAAAAGACGACGACCTCATAGTCGCGGACATCGGACTTGCGGGCCGAGCGGAAAACGTCGCGCACCACGTCGTCGATGCCCTTGAGCACCCAATGAGCGAAGGCGCTTCCTGGCCCGCGTCGATGGGCCTGCTCGTCGTAGCCCAGGAAGTTGGCGTAGATCACCGGCGCGCCTTCCTCGATCGACAGCTTGACCATCACGCGCAGCCACTCGCGCATGGCGATCGACACCGCGACGCGGGAGGTGATCGATTGCAGCTCGGCCCGCCAGTGCTCCTTGCCAATTAGTCCAATGACCATATCGCCCAGCGCGATGAACAGCTCCAGCAAGGCCAGCGCCGCCACGCGGATGATCGTCGGGAAGTACAGGCAAAGCACGACGACTAGCTTCCAGGGTTGAGCCATTTGCCGGAGCGTCTTAAGATCCATCGTTTCGGCGCACAATCGCGCTTCGGCCGCCCCGCCGGCGTAGATGTTCGAGTATGATCGTCCGCCTTCGAGCAGCGGCTGATGCTCCGCCGCCAAACGCTGCGAGACCTGGCGCACCGCCTCGGTCTCGTACATGAGCCGCGTCTTGCCCGAGTCCCGATGCAAGTACTGAAAGGCGGGCACGGCAGTGGGCGTCCCGTACATCACTTCGGCCTGAACCGCCGGCGTCGTGGCGGGAAGACCGGAGTAGAAGCTCAACTGCTCGAAATACCGCCGCCGAATGAGCTTTCGTAAAAACGGCATGCGGCCTTTTGCCAGTGCCGCGTCAAGCTGCGTTCGCGACAAGCCGTCGATTTGTACGATCACTAGTCCCGGCTCGTCGCTGTGCGGGGCGGACACATCGCGGCTCAAAAGCCGCGCGACCCACCGCGTACGGCTGAACCTGCGACGCCAGCGTCGCTTCCAAAGTACGAATCGACTAATCAATCTGCGTCCTCGTGGCCTCGGTTTCGACGACTGCGGCGGCCAGCGCCGATGTCTTCTGCACGAGCAGGTTCCACTCGATTTCCAGCCGCGCACGCAAGCGGTCCCAGCCGCCATAGTCGGCGGCGCGCCGCAGGGCCCGGTGCTTGATGACTTCCGCGTACAGTTGCAGGAGCCGATCAGCGCACGTTTCAAGTCCGTACTGCCGCACCGACGCCCGCGCGGACTCGCCCAACCGGCCCAGCGCGGTGCGATCGCCCGACAGGTCGGCGAGCACATCGGCGAAGACCTCAGCCGGCGCGTCGCTCGGCAGCAGGCGACCGTTGTTCTCGTCGACCACGTCGCGTACCCCAGGCGCATCCAGCGCGACGACGGGCGTTCGCGCCGCCATCGCCTCGACCAGCACCATTCCTTGCGTTTCGGATTGCGAGCTGAACGCGAAAACGTCCATGGCCGCGTATGCGTCGGCCAGGTCGCGGCCGGTATGCTTGCCCGCCATCACGATGCGATCGGCGCTCGCCAAATCGCACACGGTTTGGTGCAGCGCCTCTTCTTGCTCGCCGGAGCCGACGACCAGCAGTACGGCGTTTGGGTGACGGGCAAGGAACATGCCGGTCGCTCGCGCCAGGTAGTCCAAGTTCTTCTCGCTCGCCAGTCGCCCCACGTGGCCGACCACCAGCGCGTCCGGGGGCAGGCCGAAGCGTCGCCTGAATCGCGGCCCGTCGCCCGCCCCGAACAGTTCCAGGTCGATGCCGGTGGGAATCACGCTGATCGGCGTCGTCACCTGCCGCTGCACGAGCAATTCGGCGATGCTCGGACTCGGTGCAATAACATGCGTGCACAGGTTGCAGTATTCCGTGGCCATTTGGATCGCCACCCGCTGCAGCGCTTCGGAATCCAGCGGCACATACCTGGTGTATTGCTCGTACATCGTGTGATGGGTAAACACGATCGGCAGACGCCGCGTCCAGGCGGCGCGGAGCGCGGCGTCGCCCAGCAGGAACGGATGGTGGCTATGAATAACGTCGGGCTCGAAGGCGTCGAGGAAGTCGGCGATTAACCCCGGCTGGGGAATCGTCACGGAGAAGTCGCTGCCGTTGAACTTTTGCACCGCCGGCGTCCGCAGGACGTGCGTCGTTGACTCGTCGGCCCCTTCAAACACCGGCGCGACGATCCTCACGTCATGTCCCCGTCGCCGAAGTTCCTCCTCGTAGGTGCTCACCGAGCGGGCCACTCCGCCCACATGCGGCAAATAGGTGTTGGTGAACATCGCGATCTTCACGATCGAACCTCCCCTACATAAGCGCAAGGCGACTGCAACGGCGCCCGCGACTGGCCCCCCGGCAACCGATCGACATACACTGGTTCGTTAATCGGCGCGCAGTCCACCACGCGAAAGCCGGGCAAAGCCACTCGCACGGCGGGGGGCGGCGCTTGCGACGTCGTTCCTGTGGGCCTCAGCTTGATGGTGACTTCCGCCGTAGTCGCCGAAGTCCGGATCGCAATCGTCGCCGCGCCCCAAGGGGTCGGCGTCGGCCCGAAGCCCAGTTCTTCGCCGGGTTGAAGCCACTGGTCGAACAACCCCGAACCGACGATCAGTCCGTCGCCCTCCTCGCGAATGAACAAGTTGCGAATCATCATCACCCACTCGGCGGCGGCCCAACCGTGCTGACCGTCGCCCATGCACCCGCCGCCGCTGTGAGGATGGATCGCCTCGGGCCATTGTCCAGTGGGCGAGGCGAATCGTGCAACGGATTCCACGAGGTTCTGGCAGCGCGCATCGCCGGCCCGCAGCAACGTCTGGGCGATATCGAGCGTCAGATAGGCGTTGATTCCGGAGTGGATCATGTCTTGGAAGAACCCGCCGTGCAGAAAGCAGCGCCGCAGAAGGGCTTCGACGGTGGCCATGATGCGAGGCGCCGCCGGCGGATAGAGCTGCAGCGGGTAATCGGCGACCAGCGACCCCACGGCGCCCGCATCGATGCGGCGATGCGGCGACGCCGGTATGCCGCCGAGCGCTCGCCAGGCCGGAATGCGCTGAATGCTGCGATCAATCGCCAAGCGGAGGTCGTTGGCCTTAGCCCGTGCGGCGGCCGCGTCGCCGATACGCCCCAGCCGCTGGTACAGCCTACTGGCGGCGCGTAGGCCGGCCTCCGACCAGAAATCGTCCCAGTAATAGTGATCGTTCGGGCCGAGATGTTCGGCGCTGAAGCCGGCCGGCAACAGGCCCGCGTGGAGCGGTTCGCCGTCGCTCCTAACCCGCTTCCGGTCGATCCAGCTCACGGCTTTGCCAACCGCTGCCATGAGGCTGCCAGGCAGCGGCTCGCCGCTCAGTGCGACCAGCCGATCCAGGATCCAGAGCACTTGCCCGTTGGAATCCCACTCCCCTTCCTGCGAGCGGAAGTACCCATTCCGCATTTGTCGATCGGGAAACCGCTGTACGGCGCGGCGGCACCGATCGATCAGGCCGATGGCCAGCATCGCATTCATCATGAGACAAGCGTCGCGAAACCAAAACCGCCGGTAGGTATATGGTCCCGGCACGATATCGTCGGCCGAGAAAAGAATGAGCGTCTGCACTGCCGCATCGTAAAGGAAGCTTAACCTGTCGTCCGGCAGGCTCAGTGTCGCCGCGCAGGCGCGACTTGCCTGCCACGTGACGCGCGGATCGAACGCGCCTGCATTGCCCAGCTCGGCAAGTTCCCGTTGAAGAGGAATCCGCAGCCGTAAGTCGGTCCGCGAGCCGCCGAACTTGAACACGCCCGCGGCCGTGGCCATGCCGACTTTGCAGGTGGTCGCCGCCTGTTCGTTAACGTCCAGCGCGCGACCATCGGCGTCGACGAGCCAACCAAACACGTCGCCGCGGGCGTAGTCCGAAGCGAGCAGTCGGTCCGCCGGTCGATCGGCAATGACTTCCAACCGGTCGTTTACGCGCCAGCCGTCCTGCGCAGGTCGCGACTCGATGCGATCGATGAACTGCACGCCCTCGGGGTTATACGGCCGAACGGCGACGACCAGTTCGCCGCCGCTGGCGCTTGCCGCTTCGACGCTCACGACTACGGCCGGCTGCCCCTCCGCCGCGAGCACGGCGGCCTCGGTCCGCAGTTCCAAACCGTGCTGTCGCACGGTCGTCGCCACGGTCAACCCGCCTTCCAACTGCAGTCGCTGGCAAACCGCCTCATCGTGCAAACGGCTCGGGATCAGCATTCGCCCCCGCGAGTCGATCAGCCAGAAGTCGATCGACCATCCGTCCTGGATCGGCGTGATCAGGCCCCGGGGATCGACGATCGGATAAATCGATAGCTCTGGAAGTCCGATCGCAGTCCAGTTGCGATGAGTCAGATTGACATGGCTGAAGGAGAAAGCCCGCGGAATGAACGACGTGTCTTCTGGGTCGAACTGACGTTCCACCCAGTAGGGCCACACCCAGTCCAGGTTGTGTTGAATGGCCTTGGTATTGACGATTCCTCGGGCGTGAAACAGCACGCCGGCCCGCAATAGCTCGATCGGCTCAGCAACTTCTGAGGGCTGGGCAAAGCTGCGAATCCGCGCTAGCCAAAGCGCAGGATCGGCCATTCCATAGGCCCGAGCAGCACGCTGCACAATGAACTTCCATGGCAGAAATCGAAACATGCTGGCAGAAGCAAAAACAGTGAACGGATCGTCGGCCAGCGGCCTGGTTGCTTGCCGTGCAGGCAAGAGCAAGTGCTATGCCGGCGTCGTAGTCCCGGCGGCGCCTGACGCGGCCTCTTGCACAAGGTGGGAAGTGCCCGTCCCGATAGAAACACCGCCTAGCGAAGCGGGCGCGGCGCTGGCCCCGTTCGGGCATAGGAGTTGCACGCCGCAGAGCCGGACTTTCGTGTGCCTTCAATGTACCTGCGGCTGTAACCGCAGCGAGCACGCCCTGGAGGGAATCACTATGCAAACGAGCGGCGATTACGGTCCGTGGCCATCGAGCCGAACCACATCCGTTCCCTCCCCCTATGCAATCAGTTCGTCGACGTGCTCTTCGGCGCCCAATGTCGGCCAGAGCGAGCGACTGGTGTCGTCGGTGGCCGGGGCATGCCTGGCGGCCGTCGGCTTATCGAGCCGTCGCAAAGGTTCGCTCATCTTGGCGGGCCTCGGTGGAATGCTCCTTTATCGCGGCATGACTGGCCGCTGCCAGTTGTACGGCATGCTCGGCGTGAATACCGCCCGGCGGGCCCCCGCGACGGCCGTCCCGAGCCAGCGCGGCTACAAAGTGGAAAAATCCGTCACCGTCAATGCGCCGGCCGCCGAACTCTACGGCTTCTGGCGCGAGGTCGAGAACCTGCCGAAGGTCATGTCCCACGTGAAGCGCGTCGATGTGCTCGATCGCGACCGCTCGCACTGGGTCGCCGAAGGCGCTTTAGGGAAAACCGTGGAGTGGGACGCGGAGATCTTCAACGACGCCGAGAATGAATTCATCGCCTGGCGATCGCTGCCCGGAGGGGACGTCGATACCGCTGGCAGCGTGCACTTCCGCCCGCTGGGCGAGGACCACGGCACGGTCGTCACGGTCACGATGAAATACGACCCGCCGGCCGGCAAAGTCGGAGCATGGCTGGCCGCACTCACCGGCAGCGGTCTGGAAAGGAAACTCGAGGAAGACCTCCAGCGTTTCAAACAAGCGATGGAAGGCGGCCACGCTTCGCCGTCGGGCCATGCGTCGGGCCTTGAACCGGCCGCCGGCCAATCGTAACGGCGGGGCGCGTCGGACCTGCCCAGTCCCGGCATCCAACGAGACGCCGCGCCGTCCCATCACGCCCCTGCGACGACACTATCGGCGAGCCGAAACGAACGCTCGCCACCACTTCTGCATAGGACGGGCCCAGCTCATGGCATCCCCGTTGCGTAACGCCCTGCTTGGCGCCGGCGCCATGGCGGCCGCGTACGTCGGTTATCGCGCGGTGGTGAACCGCGCGCGGCGTTACAATTTCCTCGGCCGCGTCGTGGTCATCACCGGCGGCTCCCGCGGCTTGGGACTTGTCCTGGCCCGCCAATTGGCCGATGAAGGCGCTCGCCTTGCCATCTGCGCTCGCGACCAGCGCGAGCTGGGGCGTGCGGCCCGCGAACTGGAATCGCGCGGAGCCCAGGTGCTGGTCTACCCGTGCGACCTGACTGACCCGCAACAACTCGTCGATTTCTTTGCTACCGTCCGCTATGAGCTCGGACCGGTGGATGTCCTGATCAACAATGCCGGCGTGATTCAAGTCGGCCCCGCAGAGACGCAAACCGAAAAGGATTTCGAGGAGGCCTTGGCGCTCCACCTCTGGGCGCCGTGGCGGGCGATGCAGCAAGTGCTGCCCGAAATGCGCAGCCGTCGCGACGGGCGGATTGTCAATATTTCCTCGATCGGCGGCGCCGTCGCCGCGCCACATCTCCTGCCGTATACCACCAGCAAGTTCGCGCTCTCCGGCCTCTCCCAAGCCTATCGAGCCGAGCTTGCCCGCCAGGGCGTCTACGTAACCACCGTCTTTCCCGGACTGATGCGAACGGGGAGTCCACGGCACGCCTGGTTCAAAGGTCGCCACCGCGAAGAGTACGCGTGGTTTAGCATTAGCGATTCCTTGCCGGCCCTGTCGATCAGCGCTCAGGCCGCCGCTCGCAAGATAATCAGCGCCTGCCGGTATGGTCGGGCGTTTCTGACTTTCACGTTGCCCGCTCGCTTGGGCATCGCCATGAATGGCCTGGCGCCGGAGCTTACGGCCGATCTGCTGGCCGTGGCCGCGATGCTGCTGCCTGGCCCAGGCGGCGTCGGCAGCACGGCGGTCGAGGGCGCCGGCTCGTTCTCGCAGTGGTCGCCGTCGCTGCTGACGATCCTCAACGAGCGGGCGGCTATCGCCAACAACCAGATTCTTCCTGAATCCATGTAGCCGCCGAATCTCGTACGGGGCCGTACGGCGCGGCGTGCGGGCCGCAACCGCGGCGGGAGGATTGCACCCCCCTAACCGGCAGTCGGCGCTCCGCCGCCGGCTTCGTTCATTACACGGGTGTAAGCAGCTCCGAACAGCAGCACGACCATGGCATAATAGGTCCACAGCATGATCGCCATGAACGAGCCGACGACCCCGTAGGCCGTCGGCAGCTTGTCGCCGACGACGTAGGCCGCCAGCACCTGCCGCCCAGCCTCCCACAGCACGGAGGTCAACAGCCCTCCCCCGAGCGCGGCCGACCATTTCACGCTGGCCTTCGGCAGGAATCGAAACCCGACGGCGAAGGCCAGCGCGTTGACCGCCACGTGCAACGCCGGCTGCACCACGTGATTGATCCAGGCGGGGAACTTTACGACCGTCGTGAGATTCTGCTCCAGTCCCGTCCACACCAGCGACGAAATCATCACGGCAATGACCAGCGCCCCGACGCCCAGCAACATAGCCAGCGCCTTCAGCCGCGTGAACGCCAGATTCCATAGCCGCGTCCGCCAGGTGACACGGGCTTCCGCCGAGTTCTCCCAAATGCGATCGAAGGCGTAGTCGATTTGCGTGAAGATGGCAATGGCGGCGACGAGTAGCGTCAACAGGCCGACCGCTCCGCCTGCTCCTGCACTCGACTCGACGGACTGCAGCGTGCGCGCGACCTGCGCACTCAGCTCGGCGGAAATCTGCTCTTCAATCGCCGCCAACACCTCTTGCTCGGCGTCGCGGCCAGCTTCCGTGAACCGAAACGCCCATCCCAGGCCGGCGATCAGCACGAGCATCAGGGGAAAAAGCGACAACGCCAGCGAATAGGCGATCGACGAGGCGAGCACCAATCCGTCGTTTTTTAGGAACAGGCCCACCGCCGCCGAGAGCCGCCTAAACGCACTAGCAACATAAGCCATGGCGCAACTCGCCAAAACGCCCCCTAGCGGCGGCGCCCTCGGTCGCCGTTCGCTCGCCCAGCGGCGACTGCAAGCGGCAGGCCCCGCGCAGGAGGGAGGCAGACGACGCCGGCCGACGGCCTCAATAAACCGCCCCGTTCGCTCGACGCCGCCCGGTATGGTAACGTAAAAGCGTCTCGTCCGCTCCTGCCGTCTCTGCTTGGTTGCGAAATGATGCTTCGCCTTTGGCTCGTTGCCCTTGCGCTCGCGCCGGCTCCCTGGGCCGACGCCGCGGGACCTCGCGTCAGCTTCAATCGAGACGTTCGGCCGATTCTTTCGGAAAACTGCTTTCAATGCCACGGCGGCGACGCCGCGCAAAGGCAAGCCGACCTGCGGCTCGACGTCCGCCAGCAGGCCATCGAGCGAGGCGTCATCGTACCGGGCAACAGCGCCGACAGCGGCCTGGTGCAACGCATCGTCGATGAAGACCCTGAAATGAGAATGCCGCCGCTGGAGTCGCATCGGCGATTGTCCGCCGACCAGATCGAAATGCTGTCGCGCTGGATCGACGAGGGAGCGACCTACGAAGCTCATTGGGCCTTCCAGCAGGTGCAGCGTCCGACTCCGCCGGCGGTCGTGCTATCTGGCTGGCCGCGCAACGATATTGACCGGTTCGTTCTCGCCCGACTGGAAGCGGGAGGATGGACGCCTTCGCCGCAGGCGTCGTTGCCCGTCTTGCTGCGGAGAATGAGCTTCGATCTCACCGGCCTGCCGCCGACGCCAGCGCAGCTCGCCGCCTGGCAAGCAGCGGACGATCCCGTGGAAAATGCGCTTAATGAACTGCTTGCCAGTCCGCATTACGGCGAACGCATGGCCGCCGACTGGCTGGACGTCGCGCGTTACGCCGACACTCACGGCTTTAACAACGACGCCGCCCGCACCGCATGGCGTTGGCGCGACTGGGTCGTGGACGCTTTCAACGCCAATCTGCCGTACGATCGATTCATCACGGCGCAGCTTGCCGGCGATTTGCTGCCCGACGCCGCGCTGGAGGATCATGTCGCGACAGCGTTCAATCGCAACCATGTCATCAACTCCGAGGGAGGCATCATCGACGAAGAGTACCGCGTCGAGTACGTCGCCGATCGCGTGCGGACCATGTCGCTAGCCTGGCTCGGCCTGACGATGGAGTGCGGGCGTTGCCATGATCAAAAGTTCGATCCGATTACGCAGCGGGAGTATTACCAGCTTTTCGCGTTCTTCAACAACGTGGACGAAACGGGCGAAGACGGCCGGGTCGACAACGCCGCCCCGCTGATGCGCGCCCCGACCCGCGAGCAGCAGCGTCGTTACGAGCAATTGCAGGCGGATGAACAAAAGCTGCTCGACGACCTCCGGCGGCAATTCACGCAGCGCCCGCCGGCGCCACAGGGCGGTTCAACGAGCGGGTCAGAACCAACGACGCCCGGTGCAAACGCCACGCCCGATGAGCAACAGCTTCCGGTGGCCATGGAAGCAGCCCCGGCCCCAATCGAGCTATCGGCGGCCACACCGCTGGCGGCCGAAGCTAAGCCTGTCGAGCTGCAAGCCGGCTGGGCGCTCGTGGCGTGGGCGAAGCGCGCTGGCGAACAGGCCGCGCCGCTGCTTTCGACCCAGAACTTCGCGGTTCCAGCCTCCTCGCAAGGGTACGGCGAAGGCCTGCATATCGGCTTCACGGAGGACGGGGCGGTCGAGGTCCGGATCGCGGTTCGCTGGCCCGGCTACGCGCTGAGCGTTCGATCCGCGGACAAGGCGCCCAAGGGCCAATGGCGCCACGTCGCCGTCGTCGGCCAGGGCACAAAGGCCGCGGGCATACGCATCTTTCTCGATGGAATCGAATCGGAAACAGACGTCCGCCACGACGACCTCACCGGCGGCGTCACCGTGTCGGGACGTCTGCAGCTTGGCGCCGCGCGGTCGCCGTCGGAAAACCACTTCGCCGGACACGTTAGCCGCGTGCGGCTTCTCGCCGGGGCGCTGGACCCGCCGCAATTCGAGGCTTTGCTCACGCGCGAAGTGCTCGACCATGCGCCAGCGGCTGGTGACGAAGTGCTCGCTTGGGAGCGGCAGCTTCTCAGCGCCATGGCCGAGCGTTCATCGGCGGACGCCGCTTTCACGCGGACGGCGGCGGCATGGAAGGCGGCGCGCAGCGAGCGACTGGCATACATGCGAACCTTTCCCACGCTCATGATCATGCGCGAACTGGCGTCGCCCCGGCAGACGTTCGTGCTCGAGCGCGGCCAATACGATAAGCCGACCGAGCCAGTCGTGCCGGACGTTCCGTCGGCGCTCGGCCTCCCCCTGCCAGCGGACCTGCCGCGCAATCGCATCGCTTTGGCCCGCTGGCTGACGGATCCGCGTCATCCGCTCACCGCTCGGGTCGTAGTGAACCGCTTGTGGCACAGCGTGTTCGGCGTGGGCCTCGTAAAAACGGTCGAGGACTTCGGATCGCAAGGCGAGTACCCGTCTCATCCGGAACTGCTCGATTGGCTGGCGGCGGAATTCATCGAAAGCGGCTGGAACATCCAACGCGTATTGCGGCTCATCGTCGAATCAGCGACGTATCAGCAGGACTCGGCGGCCGCGCCGCAGCAGTGGGCGCAAGACCCTGAGAACCGGCTGCTGGCCCGCGGTCCACGGCAGCGCCTGGCCGCGGAAATGATTCGCGATCAGGCCCTTGCCGCCAGCGGTTTGCTGGTTCCCAAGCTAGGCGGTCCGCCAGTCTTTCCCTACCAGCCGGCCGACCTCTACCAGGGCATCGTCGTCGCGGCGAATTACCCCGGCACAACCTACACGGTCTCGCAAGGCGAAGGCCTTTATCGCCGCAGCCTGTACACGTTCTGGAAGCGGACCGTGCCGCACCCCACGCTTACGACGTTCGACGCCCTGGACCGCGAGTTCTGCGCGGCCCGCCGGCTGGTGACGAACACGCCGCAGCAGGCTCTGGCGCTGATGAACGACCCGACGTTCCTCGAAGCCGCTCGCCAGCTCGGCCAGCGAATGCTCGACGAAGGCGGCCCGACGGACGCGTCACGCTTGTCGTGGGCGTTTAAGCTGCTCACCGCTCGCCCACCCGAACCTTTTGAACTCGCCACGCTCTTGCGGCTGCTCAGCGACCACCGGGCCGAATTTGCCACGGAACCGCCCCCAGGCATTCTCGCCGCCGGAGCATCACCACCATCCGACGCGCACGACCGCGCCACGCTCGCCGCCTACGCCAGCGTGGCGAGCCTGCTTTTGAACTTGGACGAAGTGATAACGAAGAACTGACGCCGCAACGGCGTCGTGGCGGCGACCGCCGATCCTTCAAACGACATGACCGCACTACTACCGACCGCAGTCGTCGCGGACACCCGCCGCCAGTTCCTCGCGCGAACCAGCCTCGGCTTGGGCGCCGCCGCGCTACAAGCCCTGTCCCTTGGCGGCTCTGCGGGCCGCGCTTCTGCGGCCTCCGACGTCAGCGGCGGTCCGGCCGGCGGCCTCCACTTCACACCTCGCGCTAAGCGGGTGATTTACCTTTTTCAATCCGGCGGCCCTTCGCAGCTCGAACTACTCGATCCGAAGCCGGGGCTCGACGCCCTGTTCGACGCCGACTTGCCCGACTCGGTTCGCCAAGGGCAGCGGCTCACGGGCATGGTCACCGCCCAGAAGCGGCTCCCGGTAGCCCCCAGCCGGTACGGATTTCAGCGCTGCGGCCAGTGCGGTACGCCCATCGGCGATCTTTTGCCATACACGCAGCGAATCGCCGACGAAATCTGCGTCATTAACTCGCTGCATACTGAAGCCATCAATCACGATCCAGCAATCACGTTCCTGCAAACGGGCTCCCAACAGCCGGGCCGCCCGTCGATGGGTTCCTGGGTCGATTACGGCCTCGGCGCCGAAGGGGACGATCTGCCGGCGTTCGTCGTGCTGCTGTCGCTGCCCAGCAACGGGGCCCCAGACCAGGGCCTGCTCTCGCGCCTGTGGGGGAGCGGGTTCCTGCCGTCGCGCCATCAAGGCGTGAAGCTGCGCAGCGCCGGGGAACCGGTTCTCTTCCTACGAGACCCTGAAGGGCTGTCGCCGGCGACCCGTCGGCGCTGGCTCGACTCGCTCAGCAAGCTGAATCGCCGCCGGTATGAGGTCGTCGGCGACCCGGAGATCGAAGCCCGCATCGCCCAATACGAAATGGCGTGCCGCATGCAAACCTCCGTGCCGGAGCTAATTGACTTCAGCGACGAATCCGAGGCCACGTTCGCCCTCTACGGCGCCGAAGCGCGTAAGCCGGGCTCGTTCGCCGCCAACTGCCTGCTCGCTCGCCGATTGGCCGAGCGCGGCGTCCGCTTCATTCAGCTTTATCACCGCGGCTGGGACCACCACGGCGACCTCCCCGCGAAGATCGAAGCGTTGGCGCGGGATGTCGACCAGCCGTCCGCCGCACTGGTGCTCGACCTGAAACAGCGCGGCCTGCTCGACGACACGCTCGTCATCTGGGGAGGCGAGTTTGGCCGCGCCGTTTACTGCCAGGGCGACCTGTCGCGCGAGAACTACGGCCGCGACCATCACGGCCGCGCGTTTTCCGCATGGATGGCCGGCGGCGGAATCAAGCCGGGCATTCGCTACGGCCGGACGGACGACTTCAGCTTCAACGTCGTCGAAAACCCCGTCCACGTGCACGACTTGCAAGCGACCATCCTGCACTGCCTCGGCGTCGACCACGAGCGGCTCACCTTCCGCTTCCAGGGCCGCCAGTACCGCCTCACCGACGTCCACGGCCGCGTCGTGAGCGACGTCCTCGCCTAGCCGCGTCCCCGCCTGCCGCCTGCCGCTTGCGGCTTAGCGTCCCACTGCCGTTCAATGCATCTCCGCCTCCACTACGCCAATTCCCCCCCGGTAGAAGTTGAACCGCACGTTCGGGTGGTCGGCCAACAACGACATCGGCACGGAACTATCCGCCACGCCCTTGCCGATCATCAGCGCCGTCAATCGCATGCCGAACGGGTTGTCGTGATGCCCCGGATGCCAAATCGACACGCACTCGGCCTTCCACGTTTCGACCGGGCCGACGGTCGCGGCGCGGGTCGGCACCTGCGGCACGTAACCGCCGCCTGAGGTCCGGGCGTTCTGTATCACCGTCATCGGGTGCAAGTCAGTCACTCGGGATTTCAACTGCCGATAGACCTCCGGCGGCGGCGGTTCGTCGCGATACTCGCCTTCGCGCTTCGGCGGATCGTTGAACGCCCAGTGCTTGACCTCGCCTTGCCCGCCCTGCATGACCAGGCAGCGCACGTCATCGTACGTTGCGGAATAGGCGTCGACGTCAAGGGGAAAATGAATGTTCCGCGGCGGCATTCGCAGCTTGGGATGGATGCGGTCAAAGCACAGTTCCATGTCGGCTTTGGCAAACGACAGCGGATGATCCATGCCCACCGGACTGCCGCCTTCGACCCATTCGTCCATGCCCCAAAAGTGCGCATCGTGCAGCTTCACTTCCAGCGCATTAACGATCCTTGCCACGAGCGGCAATTGCTCGGTCGGCCCAATCGGACCGCAAATTCCCGCGGGATCGTCCGGCGTGGCCCTCTGCCACGCCTGGACGTACTCCAGCGCCTCGGCACAGTAGAACTCTTCCAGCGTATCGAAGAACCGCACCTCGAACCCATCGCGGGAAAGCCCCAGCAGGTCGTCCGCGGTCAGACGCGCCGCGTCGGCCAGCAGATGCGGATCGAGCGTCGTGTAATCCCACCAATCGGGCGCTGCTTTGCTAACAGGACGAGCCATATTCGTCTCTCGCCTTCCGGTTGCACCGCCAGCGGCTGCTGGCCATCTTCAGACGCCCCACCGCAGCGCGCTTGCCGCGGCGGGCTTTCACTGGTTGCCGCCGAATAACTCTTGCAGCACGTCGCTTTGCGGAAACGGATGCCCTCGATGCTGCACAAACCCCTCGGCGAAATCCATCCCGACTTCGCGGCCGCGCTCGGCAGCATGCCGCCGCATCGCGTCGATGTACTCGTCCATCCCGTGATGCGCACGCAACCACTCCCGCTGCGAGGCGTGGCACGCGAGCATCTCTTGCTTCCGCGGCATCTGCTCGGTGACGTCGACATGCACCGTCGGCTTAATCCACTGGCCGGTATACGGATCGCGGCCCTCGACCGGGTCGCAATAGTAAAGCCAGGGAATCGTCGAGCCGTGGATCAACGGCAGTTCCGAAGCATTCGGCGCCGCATAAGCGAACGCCGCTCCGCGGGCCAAGAGATGCGTCTGCTCGTGATCCAGCATGTAATCGTGCCGCGGATGAGTAAAAAGCAGCGTCGGCGCGACCTTTCGCAGCAAATCGATCGCCTTGCGATTAGCAGACCGGTCGAAGAACACCTGAACGTCTGCCTCTTCGAGGCAATGGTAGGCGGCGCCGATCTTCGCCGCGGCGGCGACGCCCTCGGCCTTCCGTATCCGGGCGATCTCCTCACGCGACAACGACGTCGTGCCGCAATCGCCCGCGGCAACGGTCGCGATATGAATCTCCCACCCGGCGTCCGCTAATCGAATGAGCGTGCCGGCGCAAAGGATTTCTGCGTCGTCGGGATGGGCCAGCAGCGTCAGCGCGACGCGGCGGCTAAGGGTTGTATTCATGTTCTGCCATACGCTCGCTGAGCGCCCCGTTTGCGTCTGCATCATACTCGCAGCGTCCGGCGCACGTCAGATGCCGCCGTCGGCCGGGCGCCGCCGGTTTGTAGGTTTATGGCGTGTTGAAACGCCAATGAACCGCCGTTGGCGTCCAATGCAGCCCCGGGCTCTGCCCGGGGGGCGCTTTCCACTGGGACGGAGTTCGTTCTGATGGAGAGCAACCCCCGGCCGAAGGCCGGGGCTGCAGCGGCTCATTGGCGGCGCAGCCTTCAATAGGTGGATTTTCGGCGCCATGCACGCTATGCCATGCGCTGCGGCGGCGCCTGCAATTCGGCCGCCGTTTCCAGCGCCGCTGCCTGGCGTGCCGACGGCGCCAGGCCCGCACGCTCGTAAATCGGCCACGCCTGCTGCCGCAGCCGCGGCAACCGCCACGCGAAGACCAGCGCGCCCAAGATGCATCCGCAGCCGCTAATCCGGGCGGCGTTGGCGGCCCCAAACGTGCTGGCCAGCGTGCCGGCGATCAGGTTGCCCACCGGAACGGTCCCCATAAACGCCATCGCATATAGGCTGATGACGCGGCCCCGCTTGTCGTCGTCGGTCAACGTCTGCAAGAGCGTATTGCAACCAGCCAGCAGCAACATCATCGAGTATCCGGTAACCGCCAGCACGCACACCGATAGAATCACGCTCTGGGAAAGCGAAAAGAGAATCATGCCGGCGCCAAAAACCCCCGCCGCCCACGCGATGGGCCGCCCCAATCCCACGACGCTGCGCCGCTGCGCTAAATACAAAGCCGCCGCCAGCGCCCCCACGCCCGACGCACCGCCCAACAGGCCATAAATGGTCGCATCCCCGCGCAGAATGTCGCGAGCAAACACCGGCAGCAGCGTTGTGACCGGCATGCCCAGCAGGCTTTGCATCGCCACCAGCAACAACAAGGCGCGAATCGGCGCGAAGCCGAAGGCGTACGCAAAGCCTTCCACCAGGCCGCGCGACGCCATGCCGAAGCCGAACTTCTCGGCAGGCCGCGGTCGCCGAGGCAGGTCGCGCATCGCCCCTAGCGCGGCAATGACTGCCACGTAACTAACGGCGTTCGCCACGAAACAAGCCATCACGCCCCCCACGGCGATCGCCAGTCCGCCCAACAGCGGCCCGATCAGCCGGGTCAAATTCACCATCGACGAGTTGAGCGCAATGGCGTTCGGCAGATCGTCGCGGCTGGGCGCCATGTCAATGAGAAACGCCTGCCGCGTCGGCATGTCGAACGCATTGGCGACGCCCAGTACGGCGCTCAAGGCAATGAGCTGCCAAATCTCCAGGCGCGCCCCCCACATCAGCGCCACCAGCAGCAGGGCCTGCAGCATCGACACGGCCTGCGTCGCCAGCAGCGTGCGCCGACGGTCCAGTTGATCGGAAAAAACTCCGGCCACCGGCGCGAGAAAGAAAGCCGGGATTTGCCCACAAAACGCCACCGCTCCCAGCATGAACGGCGACTCGGTCATGTCGTACACCAGCCACGACATGCCCGTCTGCTGCATCCACGTGCCGGTGAGCGACACGCCCTGGCCCACCACAAACAGCCGGTAGTTGCGGTGGGCTAGTGCCCGGAATGCTAGCGGCAGGCGCATGCGGCACAGCGGGTCAGGGCCATTGCGGGTCCAGCGCAGCCTGAGCTTAACAGGGCTGGCGGTCGCTCGCGAGGGTTAAGACGCGCAGCAATTCACGCGCCATGTGCGTTCAGCCCGCGCAGCGCGGCCAGCACCTGCTGGTCATGTCCATCGACCTGGACCCGCTTCCACACGTGGGCAACCTTCCCGGCGGCGTCGATGACGTACGTGCTTCGCTGCACGCCCATCGACTTCTTGCCGTACATGTTCTTCTCCCGCCACGCTCCGTAGCGCTCGGCCACGGCGTGGTCGGCATCCGCGAGCAATGGGAAGTTCAGCGAGTACTTGTCGCGAAACCGGGCATGGCTCGCCACGTCGTCGGGACTGACGCCCAGGACCTTGGCGCCGAGCGATTGCAGCTCCCCGGCGACATCGCGGAAAGCGCACGCCTCCTTGGTGCATCCAGGCGTGTCGTCCTTCGGGTAGAAATAGAGCACGACGGGGCTCCCGGCCAGGTCGGCGAGGCGAACCTTCCTCCCAGCGTCGCTTGTCAGCGTAAAGTCGGGAGCCTTCTTGCCCGGTTCAATCCACTCTCCCATACAACAACGGAGCCCCTGGTACGCGGTTAGCACTGGCGAGTGAATCGGCATTCTATCCGGCGCAGCGCCGGACCGCGACCGCCAACGGCACTCGGCAGCGGCACGGCACGCCGGTGGGCGTCCCGGCATCGAGAAAAGCACGCCACGCCGGGCATTTGCCGCTGGCAAGAGCAAGGCGGCGGCTTTTTCGCCCGACCGCCCCGCTTTCGGCACGCCCTCGAAACCCAACCCCAGCGACAGTACAATCATGAGCTTTCGCGCAGCACCCGTGGCCGCTTCGGCCGCTCCACATAGCCCGCGAGGCCCAGCCATCGACGATTCCGCCGACAAACCCGACTCCGCTGAACGGAGCCTCCAAATTGCGCTGGCCGCCGCGCGCACCGCCGAGGAGAACCGGGGCGACGACATTGTCGTGCTGGACATGCGCGTAATAACCCCGGTGTTCGACTACTTCGTCATTGTCACCGGCAACAGCCGCCGCCAACTCCACGCGATCAGCGAGGAAATCGAACGCGTCCTCCAGCAGCAGCTCAAGGACAAGCGAATGGGCATCGAGGGGTACGAAGAAAGCCGCTGGATCCTGCTCGACTACGGCAACGTCGTAATCCACCTGTTTGACCAGGAGACCCGCGATTTCTACGCCCTCGAAGATTTTTGGAACCAAGCCAAGCGCGTGCCGCTACCCTGGCAGAGCGGCAACGACGTCCAGCCGACCGCCGACTCATGAGACTTCGCCGAGTCGCGGACCAGGAGGAGTCGGCGGCCAAACGTCATTCGGACCGCTGTGCAGCTCGGCATGCCCCGTTCGCGAGACCGTGCCGAATCCCCGGCTTACTGCCCCGTCGCCGGATTGGCCGATTCGATCCATAGACGGCCATTGAGGCGCTTTTTAGGGTTAAAGATTTCCTTGGGCCTTTCCCGAGGCATTTGCGATCGCTCTGCGGGCTCTGCGCCTCTGCGAGTGACATAACCGTCATGAACACGCTTGCTGAACTGCGACAACGCTTTTCCACGGCACTGCTTGATCTTGCCGGCGACGCGGCGACCGCCGCTGAACTGGCGGCGCTGGTGTTGCCGAGCCAGGATCCGAAATTCGGCGACTACCAGGCCAACTGCGCCATGCCGCTGGGAAAACGGCTGGGCAAGCCGCCGCGCGAAGTCGCCGCCGCGCTTGTCGAACGGCTCGACCTGGCGGATCTTTGCGAGCCCCCCCAGATCGCCGGGCCCGGGTTCATCAACCTCACGCTCCGCGACGACTGGATCGTCGCCCGCTTGCAGGCCGCTCTAGCCGACGTCGACCGGCTGGGAGTTCAACGAGTCGCCGCGCCCCGCACGTTCGTGCTCGACTATTCGTCGCCGAACGTCGCCAAGCCGATGCACGTCGGCCACATCCGCTCGACGGTCATTGGCGATGCGCTGTACCGCATGCTGCGGTTCGTCGGCCATAAGACGATCAGCGACAATCACATCGGCGATTGGGGCACGCAGTTCGGCATGATCATCTACGGCTGGAAGCACTTCGGCGACGAAGCCGCGTTCGCCCGCGGGCCAGTCGCCGAGCTATCCCGCCTTTACCGCCTGGTCAACACGCTCGTCGAGTATCACGAGGCCAAGAACGAGCAGCTTCCCGCGCTCCGCCTGCGGCTTAGCGACCAGGAAAGTCGCGCGGCCCAACTGGAACTAGCGCCCACTCCCGCGGACCCCGCTGATAAGAAACGAGCTGCGAAGCGCATCCAGGAGGCGCTTGCCGATCTGGCGAAGACCCGCGACGAGCTCGCGGATGCGGAGGCGAAAGTCGCTCGGATCGAAGCCGATGAGCCGCTCCGCAAGCACGCGGCCGCGCATCCAAACATCGGCGCCGCGGTCCTCGCCGAAACCGCCGCGCTGCACGCCGGCGACGCCGAGAACCGGGCCCTGTGGCAGCGGTTTCTTCCGCCGTGCCTCGCGGAAATCGACGAGACCTATCGCCGGCTTGACGTATCGTTCGATCACACGCTCGGCGAAAGCTTCTACGAAGAAGCCCTCCCCCAGGTCGTCCGCGATCTCGCCGCGCGCGGGTTAGCCCGCGAAAGCCACGGCGCCCAATGTGTATTCCTCGAAGGGCACGACGCCCCGTTTCTCATCCAGAAGCAGGACGGCGCCTTTCTGTACGCGACAACCGACCTTGCCACCATCAGATACCGTATGGACCAGTGGCGACCCGACGCGATTCTGTATGTCGTCGATCATCGCCAGTCGCTCCATTTCACGCAGCTTTTCGCTACCGCGCGATTGTGGGGCTACGAGCACGTCGAGTTCCAGCACATCAGCTTCGGCACGGTGCTGGGCGACGACGGCAAGCCCTTCAAGACCCGCAGCGGTGCGTCGGTCGGCCTGGCCAGTTTGCTCGACGAAGCGGTCGATCGGGCGCATGCCATCGTCTGCCAAAACGACGACGCCCGCCCCGAACCGCTGCTTTCGGCCGAAGAGCGCCGCACCGTCGCCGAGCGAGTGGGCATCGGCGCCATCAAGTACGCCGATCTCGCCCACAACCGCACCAGCGACTACAAGTTCAGCTACGACAAGATGCTGGCGATGCAGGGCAACACGGCCGCCTACATGCAGTACAGCTATGCCCGCGTCAGCAGTATCTTCGACAAAGGGAGCGTCGACGCAGCCGCTCTGCGGCTTAGCGGTGCTGAAATCACGCTCACGCATCCAGCGGAACGCGCCCTCGCGCTGGCCCTGCTCCAGTTCAGCGAAGCCCTCGATCGCGTGCTTGCCGATTACCGTCCGAACCTGCTGACGGATTACCTCTACGACGTCGCCAGCCGCTACGCCGCGTTTTTTGAGAGCTGTCCCGTGCTCCGCGCCGATACGCAACAGCAGCGCGAGAGCCGGCTGCTGCTGTGCGACCTGACCGCCCGCACGCTGCGGCTCGGGCTGAATCTACTCGGCATCGCCGTCGTGGATCGGATGTAACGGCCTGGACCTCTCCAGGCAAAACACCAAAGCGAACGAACCGGGGGGGACTATCCTCGTGGTCCGTTCCGTGCCGCTACCGACGGGAATGAATCTCGCGGCTTCTGGCTAATTCGCCGTGCTTCATCCCGCCGCGGCAGGCTTTGTATCCTCCTTGACCTCCTCGCCCCAATCGGTCCGCAGGCGGCCGGGCCATTCAGGTACGTCGCAGCGATTCGCCCATGCTTCCCACGCGCGGCTTAGCTCCGTGACCAGTTCAGGATGCTCCGCGGAGAGATCGCGCTGCTCGGT
>QEVI01000036.1 GCA_003576855.1 Planctomycetota bacterium | reverse complement strand
CCGCCGATCTACCTGGCGGACGCGGCGGTCGAGCTGGCCATCATCGCCGCCTGGCTGTGGCTGTTGAGCGGAATACTGCGGTCGCAATAGTCGTACGAGGCCGCCAGGCATCAGCCGCCGACTTTCAGGTTTGCATTTTTGCGCGGCGCTAAGAGGCGAACGCGGGTTGGCGCCGCAGGCTTTCGCCGCACGCTTCGATGAACTGCGGGACGGCGTCCCGGTTGATTTGATGCAGGTAGATGTGATCGAAACCTAGACCGGCCGCCTGTTCGAGCCAATCCCACAGCTCTTGCACGCGCGTGGCTAGCAGGAGCTTATCGGCCAGCGAATCGGGCGTCACCGGCCGGCAGGCCGCAGCGAACTCCTCGGGCGTCGCGAGGTTGGCGATTTGATCCGCTGCCAGAGCGGCATGCCGCCATTGGTCGTGAGCCGCGGCCAGTGCCTGGGAGCGGGACGACGCCAGCGAAACGGCGGTCTGCAGCGCCAGCGGCTTGCCGGCGCCGCCCCCGTTGCGGAAAGCGTCCACGACCTTCCTCAATCCATCGAGCGAACTGCCGGCCGTGATGAGCCCATCGGCCCACGAGCCCATCCACCGAGCGGTCTCGGCGGTCAGGGCCGCGCCGAAGAGCTGCGGCGGCGAGACCGGCCGGCTGTAAAGCCTCGCTTGGCGAACGGTGAAGCAGCCCTGGTGGCTCACTGTTTCGCCGGCCCACAGGGCGCGGATGACCTCGGCCGCTTCCCGCAGACGGGCGTTTCGCTGGGATTTCTCCGGCCACGCGGCGCCGTTGATGCGTTCGTTGAGGGCTTCGCCGCTGCCGATGGCGAGCCAAAAGCGTCCCGGAAACATCTCGGCCAACGTCGCCGCTGCTTGAGCGATGATAGCCGGGTGGTAGCGCTGCCCCGGCGCACAGACCGTGCCGAACGAGAGGCCGGTCGCCTGCATGGCGGCGCCCAGCCACGACCAACTGAAGCCGCTCTGTCCTTGGCTCGGCAGCCACGGATGGAAGTGATCGGAGCACATCGCCGCCTGGAAACCGGCCCGCTGCGCCTGCTGAACGTGGTCGAGCAGTGCGCTGGGCGAGAGTTGTTCGTGAGAGCAGTGGTAACCGACGGCCGCCGGCAGCCTGCGCGACACGTTGACTCCTTGTTATTCGCCTAACACGACGACGGACTCCGGCAACATCACGATGGCCTCGTCGCTGAGGGCCTCGGGCGGCTTGGACGCCAGCAGGATTCTGATCGGGCGTTGCGATCGCAAGCCAATGCGCCGCACCTGTTGATCGAAGTTGCAGGCGATGGTGATCCCTTCCCGTTCGACCAGCAACCACTTCTCCTGCTCGTCGTAGCGAACTTCAATCAGGTCGAGTCTGCCGGTCGTCAGCGCCGGCCGGCTGCGCCGCAGCCGAATGAGCCGCCGGCGCCAATCGAGCATTTCGGCATGGCGGGGTTGGGCGATCTCGTCCCAATTCAGCTTCGATCGCTCGAACGTGGCAGGGTCCTGCGGATCGGGGACGTCCTCCGGCTTCCAACCGAAGGCGGCGAACTCCTGCCGGCGGCCGGCGGTGATGGCCCGGGCCAGCTCCGGCTCGTCGGCGTAGTCCACGAAGTACTGGAACGGCGACGACGCCGACCACTCTTCGCCTTGAAACAGCATGGGGATGTAGGGGCTAAGCAGCACAATCGCCGCGGCCAACTTGGCGCGGTCGTCGTTGACCAGCGCGCTGAGCCGATCGCCATGGGCCCGGTTGCCGACCTGATCGTGGTTCTGCACGCAGACGACGAACTTGTGCCCGGAGGTCTCCAGCGCTGGCCGACCGTGCGGCCGCGCCCGGTAGTTCGATAGCCGGCCGGCGTACACGAACGGGTGCGACATCGCCTTGGCCAAATCCTTGAGACTGCCGAAATCGCAGTAATAACCCTCGCTTTCGCCGGTGACGACGGCGTGCAGCGAGTGATGGAAGTCGTCGCTCCACTGCGCATGCAGGCCATAGCCGCCGAGTTCATACGGATGGACCACGCGCGGATCGTTCAAATCGCTTTCGGCGATCAGGTACAGGTGCTTGCCCAGGTGGGCGGCGAATTCCTCCACCTCCATGGCAAGCTGCTGAAGAAACGGGACGGCCGAGGTGTCAACGATGGTGTGAATGGCGTCGAGCCGCAGAGCGTCGACGTGGTAGTCGCGGAACCACTGGATCGCGTTGTCGCAGAAGTAGCGGCGGACCTCGTGGCTTTCGCGACCGTCGAAGTTGAGCGCTGAGCCCCAGGGCGTGGTGTGCCGCTCCGTGAAGTACGGGCCGAACCGCGAGAGATAGTTTCCCGACGGGCCGAGATGGTTGTAGACCACGTCGAGAATGACGGCCAGTCCCTTGCCATGGCAAGCGTCGACCAGCCGCTTGAAGCCGTCCGGTCCGCCGTAGGCGTGCTCGACAGCGAAGAGCGCAACGCCGTCGTATCCCCAGCCGCGGTCGCCGGGAAACTCGGCGATCGGCATGACCTCGACGTGCGTAACGCCCAGCTCCACGAGGTGGTCGAGCTTGTGAATCGCGGCGTCAAACGTACCTTCGGGCGTAAACGTGCCGATATGCAATTCATAGATGACGGCCGAGCTCAGCGGCCCCGGCCGCCAGCGGTGGTCCGTCCACGGAAACAGGGCATGGTCGACGGCCCGCGACGCGCCGTGAACGCCGTGGGGCTGCCAGCTCGAGCGGGGATCGGGAAGCGGCTCGCCGTCGTCGATGACGATCCAGTAGTCCACTGGGGCGCCGGCGTCGGGGAGCGAACCGCTCCACCACCCGTCCGCCTGCGCTAGCGGCAGGCGTTCATCGCCGATAAGCACGTCGAGTTTCCGGGCGTTGGGCGCCCACACCCGCAGCGGCGTGGCGAGCGTGCGCCGCGGAGCGGACTGTTTATCACGCACGCCGGGCGGGGCAATCGCCAGCCGGGCGAAATCCGGCCTGGTGCGTGTTCTAGCAGCCACGATTACTCCTCCGGTTCGGCTAGGGAATTGCCGCGACGACGCCCTCCTGGCCGCGCAGCCGCAGCACGCCGTCGAAGCGCTCATTCTCGCGGTCGAGCTGGGTCGAAAGCAGCACCGTGCCGGTCGTCGCCTTGGGCTCGACGGTAATGGCGCGATCCGTGAAATTCAGCGCCACGAGCGCTTTGGCCGACTCGCCGTGCCGAACGAATACAAACGCACGGCTGTCGATGACGTCCGGCAAGTACCGGCCGACGCGAATCGCTTCGTTCTCCGCGCGCAGCTTGAGCAGCCGGCGGTAAAGGCTGAGCATGCTGTGCGGGTCGTCGCGCTGCCGATCGACGTTCGTCTCGGCGAAGTCGGGGGCTAGCGGCAGCCATGGCTCGCCGGTTGTAAAGCCGGCGTTGGCCGTCGCGTTCCATTGCATGGGCGTCCGCTGCTTGTCGCGGCCGACGCCGCGTCCGGGGAGGCGTCGCGCCAACACGTCCACCGCTTTGTCCGGCGGCACGTCCACGTTGTGCATGCCGATCTCTTCGCCATAGTAGACGATGGCTGTGCCGCGAAGCGTAAGCAGCATCATGGCGGCGACGCGGGCCCGCTCCGCTCCCAGGTGAGTGGCGACGCGATCGTTGTCGTGGGTGCCCAAGTACCAGTTGGGCCAGTCTTGATCGGTGAGAAAGCCCTCGAAACGATCGACCGTGCGGCGCAGCTTCAACGCGTCCCACTGCAAATCGAGCAACTGGGCGTTGGCCGGATGGGTCATGCCCGAACGGTAATAGGCGTTAAGCCGCTCGGCGGGAAGATGGTTTTCGCCGAGCAACATGCGCCCAGGGTATTGCCGCACGACCTCGCACATTTCCCGAATGACGTCCTGCAGTCCGCCGCAGTCTTGCGTGAAGGCGGGCAACATGTTCCAGGCGGGCCAGCGGTCGACGCTGGAATCCTCGGCCGGCGGATTGTCGCGAAACAGCGGGTCTTTAAAGAGATGGACCATGGCGTCGACGCGGAAGCCGTCGACGCCCCGATCGAGCCAGAACCGCAGCACGTCCCACATCGCTTCGCGGACTTCGCGGTTTTGGTAGTTGAGGTCGGGCTGCTCCGGCGTGAACGAGTGCATGTAGTACTGCTGCGTGCGGGCGTCCCACTGCCAATCGCTAATCTCGTACTGCTGCGTCCAATTGTTGGGGGGCCCGCCGCCGGGGGCCGCATCGCGCCAGATGTACCAATCGCGTTTCGCATTGGTGCGAGAGGATTTCGATTGCTGAAACCACGGATGCTCGTCCGACGTGTGGTTCGGCACGAAGTCGAGCAGCACGCGCAAGTCGCGGCGATGGGCCTCGCGGATGAGGCGGTCGAAGTCGGCCAGCGTGCCGAACCGGGGATTGACGTCGCGGTAGTCCGCGACGTCGTAGCCCATGTCGAGCATCGGCGAAGGATGGATCGGCGAAAGCCAGATGCCGCTGACGCCCAGCCACTGGAGGTAATCCAATCGGCTCACGACGCCCGGCAGGTCGCCCATCCCATCGCCGTCGCTGTCGCAGTAGGACGGCACGATGATCTGATAGATCACGCCGGCCGACCAAGGGGGGATGTGGTTCGGAAGAAGGGGCGAATCGTCGAGTCGTCTCATGGCGTCCAATACGTGTACACATGGCGTGCCGAACTGCGGACACGCGGCCGACCGCGGGCGGAAGTCACCCTTCGCCTCGCTGCTCGTCCTGCAGCTCGCGGTTGATCGCCGTGGCAGCGATGGCGCCTTCGGCGGCCGCCACGATAGAGAACTGCACGTCCCCGTCGGCGTCGCCAGCCAGAAACAGCCCCGGAATGCCGGAACCCTGCTTGCCCTTGGTTAGAATCAATCCCCGCTCGTCGCACTCGCAACCGAGCATGCTCGGCAAACGCGACCGCTGCACCAATTCGCTGGCAAAGAACAGCGCATCGCACGGCAGCGGGGGGCCCGCGTCGAAGTGGAGCCGCTCCAGCCGGCCTTGCGTCCCTTCAAGACGCACGGCACGTTCCTGGCGAATCGCAATGCCGTTGCGGCTGGCCCGCTGCCGGTCGGCTTCGGCAAGCTTCAGCCCGTCGGTGCATGCGACAATTTGTCGCGACCAGGTTCGCAGGCTCAATGCCAGCCCGACGGCCGCGGGGCCGGCGCCAAGGGCGACGATCCGCTGATCGCGATGCTCCCAGCCGTCGCAATACGGACAATGGTGGACGCTCACGCCGTAGAAGTCGCCGAGACCGGCGATCTCCGGCAAACGGTCCTTCACTCCCGTGGCCAGCAGCAGCTTAACGCATCGGATGGCCGGCCGGTCGGCGATCGACAGCTCAAATGCGTCTCGGCGGGAGTTGCCATCGCCGCAGGCGAGCGTACATGCCCGCGTTACCTGCGCGTCGATGAACTCGACGCCATAGCGGGCGGCCTCGCGACGGCCCAACTGGCGGAGTTCCCACGGGGAGACGCCTTCGATTCCGAGGTAGCCGTGGATTTCCCGGGCGGCGTAATTGCGCGGCTGGCCGTCGTCGATCACTACGACGCTCCGGCGGCAGCGTCCTAGCACGATGGCCGCGTTAAGACCCGCCGGGCCGCCGCCGACAATCGCCACGTCGTAACGGGTCATGAGGGCTCGCCAGGGCTCGTCGAGTAATCGCTCCACGCCAAATCGCCGCCGCCGGCGCTTGCCTGCGCAACCTCCTGGCTGCGCTCGGCGGCCAGCTCGCGTTCCAGCTTCTTGACGGTCTGTTCGTCGCGCTGATGGCCCTCGACGGGCTTGTCATTCTGGCCCATCGTCTCGACCACGAACGACGCCGGCGCCTCGACGTATTCCCAGTGTTCGCCCTTTTCCCAGGGCCCCTTGCCCTTGTTCCATGGGCCGCGGTGCTCCGCGCCGTTGGACAGGTTGTAGTAGGTGTGGGTGAACCGGAGATCGCCTTGGAGGATGCCCGGAGGAAAATTCGGCTCGATCGTCGCCAGCGCGGCGCTGAACTGCTGGAAGTGGGCGATTTCGCGGGTCATCAGAAACCGAAGCGTGTCCTGCACGTAGGGGTCGTCGGTGAATTGCAGGAGATGCTCATAGACGATCTTCGCCCGCGACTCGGCGGCGATGTTCGAGCGGAGATCGACCGTCAGGTCGCCGTTGGCGTTCACGAAGGCGCCGGTCCAAGGAATGCCGTTGGCATCGGTCAACATGGGGCCGCCGGCCGACTCGGTGAGAAAGCGGGGATTGTCGAGGGCCAGCGCAATGACGTCTTTCTTCTTGACGGCGCCGCCGCCCAATTGGGCGACGAGGTTTCCTTCGGCCGCGTCCTTGAGCTGGCCGTTGACGCCATCGAGGAGCATGGTGATCGTCGCGCCCACGATTTCCAGGTGACTGAACTCCTCGGTCGCCACGTCCATCAGCAGATCGTATTTGTCGGGATACGGGCGTCGGCACGAAAAGGCCTGCACGAAGTACTGCATGGCGGCCTTTAGTTCGCCGTTGCCGCCGCCGAACTGGTCGAGCAGCAAGCGCGCAAAACGGGGGTCGGGCTGAGAGACGCGGGCATCGAACTGGAGGTCTTTGATGTGCTGAAACACGGCCGGCCTCGGCTGACGGAGTGGGAGTAGGGGGAGGAATCGACATCCGCCGTCGCCGCAAGCGGCGTTCCCATGCTGGCAGGAAGGGGAGGTCGAGCGTTGGCACGCCGATTGCTTGACGCAAGCTGAAGTTTCCGCGCCCACGCACAATGAAAGGAAAACGCGTTATGAGCATTTCGAACCTTGAAGACCTGTTCCTGAACGAGCTTAAGGACACGCTCGACGCCGAGAAGCAGATACTTAAAGCGCTGCCCAAGATGATCAAAGCGGCCGAAAACGAAGACCTGAAGGCCGGCTTCGAAGAGCATCGCGCCGTCACCGAAACGCAAGTTGAGCGATTAGAAACCATCTTCGAGAGCCTCGGCAAAGCCGCGCGCGGCAAGCACTGCCCCGGCATGGAGGGAATCATCGCCGAAGGGCAGGAGATCATGAAGGAGCTTGATTCCGGGCCCGTGCTCGATGCGGCCCTCATCGCCGCGGCGCAGAAGGTCGAGCACTACGAAATCTGCGCCTACGGCACGCTCGCGACGTACGCCGAAGTGCTGGGCTACGACCAAGCGAAGAAGCTGCTGGGACAGACGCTGCAAGAGGAGAAGGAGACGGATGAAAAACTCACGACGTTGGCCAGCGAACTGAACTTGATGGCCGAACACGAACCGGCCGAGTGAGGCGGCCACGGCGGCTGGCGCCACGCCCGCCGAGCGATGCTCGGCGGGCGTCTCGTTTTTTCTGGTTCTTGCGCCGACCGGCGAGTTTTGCGAACCGCGAGCCTAAGGGCTTCCCGCCGGTCAGTACCGGTACAACGCTGCCACGGGCGAGTCGGTGGGCATCTCCTGAGGCTCGAGCAGGTACACGGCGCCACTGGTCGCAATCGTCCGGGCCGCCGCCAAGGCAATCAGGTCTTCGCAGTCGGCCGCGCTGCCATTGGCCAGGCTGACTTCTCCCGTGTCGGGGTCGACGGTTCCTAGTTCACGAGCCCCCCGGGCGACCAGCAGCGCTGCGACGCGGCCTGTACGCGCGGCCTCGAGAATTTGCAGCAGCACGTCCGAGCCTTGCCGACGAGCGGCGAAAGTCCCGTACTGGCTTTTTGCGGCGGCGCGGTCGGCCTCGAATTGCGACTTGACGATGTCCCAGGCGGGACCGTGCATCTGGTCGGCGCTCCACCCTTCCGGATTCCCAGTGATGGGCCGGTCCGCCAGTCCCCGGTAGCTATTGACCGACTGATAGATCGGAAACAAATAATCGACGCCGGCAAACACCAACGGGGCCGTTTCGTTGTGCAAGTACGCGGCCAAGGCGTTGTCCAGTTCCCGAAAGAACAACGTGAGCGTGGTCTTGCGATCGCCCTGGTCGCCGCTGCCGTGGCCGTGGAACATGCCGCCGCCGGCGTTAATGCTGTTCCGTCCGCCGGGGGCCTCGGTGTGGAATTGGACCGATCGGACGTATTCGTCGATGTTGAGCGCATCGGCCAGGTTCTTGGGCAGAGCGTCGACCTCGACTTCCTTCAGCCGATGCTTGTTCCCCTCGAGCAGTCGAACGTCTTTTTGACTCACGGCCAGCACGAAGAACCGGCCGTCGTCTTGCAGATACTCAAGCAGCGGCGTGATGTGAAATCGAGTCGATACGGAAGCCAGGTCGTCGAACCGAACCGGCACCTTGTACAAACGCTGCACGCCGTCGCGGGCGAACAGGGCCAGGCCGTCCTGCGGTTCAGCGACCATCTCCTCGACGTTCTCCACCATCCGCTCCAGGTCCGCCGCTAGCGAACGAGCGGCTTCGCTGCCATTCTTGGCGGCCCGTACGCGTTCGGTCGCCTGGCGGAGCAAGTTCTTCAAGCGGACCGGGTTCTGCCGCACTTCCGGTCCGGACCGGTACATGGTCATGTAAATTGAAACGCTCAACTCGGCCGGTAGTTCCGTCAACAGGCGGAGATCCTGCGGAGCAAGTTCCATCGGTTTGGGGACTTCAATCGTATGAGCCATGATCATCCTCCAAGACCCTGTGTAACGTGACAGTCAGCTTCTCGCTCAAGCATTGCAAGAGAATCATCTGCCGCTACGGGGGAGCACACTCCATGCCAAGCCATCCCTAATTATCGCCGCAGGCCGGGGAATTCCAGCGGTGCTGCCGCAGATAGCCGCGCCGCCGGCGCGGCGTTCGAGGGGCCGAGACCGCCCGGAATGCCCGCCCCATCACTGCAGGCTACCGCAAATCCGATACACTAGCCGTTATCGTCTCGAAGTTAGAGGGGATCTTGGCCATGGCCGCCCCGGCTGCCGTTGCGCCCTTGCGCGTCGCGCCTAGCGCAGCACGCCGCTCAACAACCGCCCCCGCGGTACGGCGTTGTTACGACGTGCTGGACCTTTGCCGCGGCTGCGGCATCACCGATTTCACCGACGGCAAATATGCAGACGATCGCAACGATCGCCAGGCCTATCTCGCTGCTCAGCGACGCCAGGCTGAGTATTTGCTCGACCAAGTTGATTGCCGCGCCGATTCGCGGGTGCTGGACGTCGGCTGCGGATATGGCCGCATCCTGAGGGCGGCCGCGGAGCGGGGCGCCCGGGCAACCGGCATCACAATCGCTCCGCCGCAGCTAGCGGCAGGCCGTGCGGCCGGTCTCGATGTACACCTGGTGAACTATCGAGACCTGTTTTTCGACGTGCGGTTTACTTCCTGGCAGCACGCCTTTACGGGCGTCATCGCCAACGGGTCGCTGGAGCACTTCGTCCAATGCGAAGACGCCGCCCTGGGCCTGGCCGACCACGTGTACGCGGAGTTCTTCGACATATGTCGTCGGCTGCTGCGGCCCGGCGGCCGGCTGGCAACGACGGCTATTCATGCTCGGCGCATCGGGCAGGTGAATCCCGCGGACCTAACCGCCGGCCCGGGTCGGTGGCCGCGGGGAACCTTGAACTATCACGCGGCCAATTTGCATCGCAGCTTCGGCGGCTGGTTTCCGGAGCCCGGGCAGTTGGAGCGGTGCGCCGCTGGCCGGTTTGAGCTGATTGCCGCCGAAGACGGGACGCACGACTACTACCTCACCAGCGAATTCTGGATGCGCCAGATCAAACGCTCGCTGGCGCTCAATCCGCGATCCTGGCCGCTGGCCATCCGCACGTTTGCCAGGCGGCCGGTGGCTACGTGGCATATGCTTCGCTGCCTCTTGTGGGACGAATCGTGGAACTACCAGTTCCGCGATCCGCCGCCGGCGCAGCTCTGGCGCCATACTTGGGCGGTCGTCTCGTGAACGACGGCCGTCAGCTTTCAGAAAGAACGGCGCAGGGGGCAGAATCGTAGCCTTGGGGCAGGAAGGCGTTTGTACTTGTTGGCCTGGCGAGAGGCGTTTCATCTCGCGGCAGCGAGATGACTACTTTGGCCGCCCGCTAATAGAATTCGGGGGCCGGCTAATAATTCGGCGTCGGCGCCCGGTAATCGTCCAGGCGGATCGAGCGGAACCACTTGATGGTTTCCGCCAGGCCGTCGCGGAGGTTCACCTTCGGCTGCCAGCCGAGCTTCTCTCGCGCAAGCGTGACGTCTGGCCGCCGCCGCGTGGGGTCGTCGGCAGGCAGCGGTCGGGAAACGATTCTCGACTTGGCGCCGGTCAGCTCGATCACCAGTTCCGCCAGCTCGCGAATGGTGAATTCGCCCTGGTTGCCGATGTTCACCGGTCCGATGAAATCATCCGGACCATTCATCATGCGGATGATGGCCTCCACCAGATCGTCGCGATAGCAGAAGCTGCGAGTCTGCGAGCCGTCGCCGAACATGGTGATATCCTCGCCGGCGAGCGCCTGCCGGATGAAGTTCGACACCACGCGGCCGTCGTAGGGGTGCATCCGCGGGCCATAGGTGTTGAAGATTCGCACAATGCGGACGTTCACCTTGTTCATCCGGTGATAATCGACGAAGAGCGTCTCGGCGGCCCGCTTTCCCTCGTCGTAACAGGCTCGCAAGCCGATGGGATTCACCGAGCCGCGATAACTCTCCACCTGCGGATGTACTTCCGGATCGCCGTAGATTTCGCTGGTCGAAGCCTGGAGCACCTTCGCCCGGCACCGCTTGGCGAGGCCGAGCATGTTGATCGCTCCCATCACGGACGTTTTCATCGTCTTGATGGGGTTGTACTGGTAATGGCCGGGCGCCGCCGGGCAGGCGAGATTGTAAACTTCGTCGACTTCGAGAAAGATCGGGTGCGTAATGTCGTGCCGGATCAGCTCGAAATTCCGCTGGTCGAGCAAATGGGCGACATTCGACTTCTGGCTCGTAAAGAAATTATCGACGCAGATGACGTCGTGCCCCTCGGCCACCAATCGCTCGCAAAGATGCGAGCCTAGGAAACCGGCGCCTCCGGTAACTAGAATGCGTTTGATTCCCGACATGTCGAGCGGCTCCGAAGGCGGTGGGCGGTGAAATGGCGTATTATAGCTTGCGCCTGCGAAGCGTCATCGGCGCCGGGGCCGGCGCGGCGCAGGAAAGTGAACCTTGCGGCCGCCGCTGCAACGGCCGCCGCCGGGCGCTGGAGGACTAGCATGCATTTCAAGCCATCGGCCTGGCATGGGTGATTCGCCGCTCATCGAACTGGAGCACGTCAGCTACGTCCAAGGGCGGACAGACATCCTGCGCGATGTGACATGGCGGCTCCAGCCGGGTCAGCATTGGGCGGTCATCGGGCCCAACGGCTCCGGCAAGACGACGCTGCTGCGGCTGGCCTGCGGGTATCTTTGGCCGACGGCCGGCGCCGTGCGGCGGCTCGGCGAGGAGCTAATCGACCTGTCGCGGCTGCGGCGCTCCGTAGGCTGGGTAACGGCCGACCTGGCGCCGCAGATTCCGCCGCAAGAACCGGCGATCGCCACGGTGGTATCCGGCAAGCTGGCGATGGTCGGCCTGCGCTGGCTTGGCGGGGCCCGTCCGGAACGGGCCGACTTCGCGGCGGCTCGCCGCTTGTTGGAGTCCATAAATTGCGGGGGGTTGATCGACAAGCCGTTCGGAGTGCTATCGCAAGGCGAACGGCAACAGGTGCTCATCGCCCGGGCGCGAATGGTCGATCCGCTGCTGATCGTCCTGGACGAACCGTGTGCGGGGATGGACCCCGGCGTCCGCGAGCGGTTTCTGGCATGGCTGAACAAGCTGGCCGCCGCTGAAGATGGCTGCGCGATCGTCCTGGCAACCCATCATCTTGAAGAAATCATGCCGGCGTTCGAGCAAGCGCTCGTCTTGCAAAACGGGCGCATCGCGGCGGCCGGCCCGACCCGGCAGGTCATTACGCCCCGCTTGATGGCCGAGGTGTACGGCCTGGCCGTCGACCGGCTGGAAGAATCGGGCAGTCGATTGTGGCCCATTTGGCATGCCGATGATCGACGCCTTGCCATCTGATTTAGGAGAGCGAAACCATGCGAAGCATGTGCGGCTGTTTTCGTTTCTGTGCGTGGGTATTCGTGGCGCTCCTTGCGGCTGGATCGGTTCGGGGAGCAGCCACGGTTCATGTCAATCCGCGAGGCGACGACGCTGGCGACGGTTCGGCCGCGCGGCCCTTCGCGACGCTCGCCGCGGCGCAGCGGCAGGTGCGCTCGCTGCTCGCCCGGCAACGGCAGCCGATCCGCGTCGAGATCGCTGCCGGCGTCTATTTCCTCGATCAACCGCTGGTGCTGGGCAACGAGGACTCCGGGCCGACGGAGGATCAGCCGGTCGTCTATGCGGCGGCAGGCGGCGAGGTCGTGTTGAGCGGCGGTCGGCGGATCGACGGCTGGCGGGCCGAGGGCGGCCGTTGGATCGCCAAGATCGACGTCGACGACGACGCCCCCCTTTTCCGCGACCTGTGGATAAACGGCCGGCGGGCAGTCCGCGCCCGAACGCCCAATGAGGGATACTTCCGCGTGGACGCAGCGGGGCCCGACAATCGGACAAGCTTTACCGCCGCTGCCGATGAATTGGTCGAGCTGGCAAATCCGCAGGCCGCCGAGGTTGCGCTGCTGCATGACTGGTCGATGTCCCGGGTGCGGCTGGCGGGGATCGACGCAGCGAGCCGCACGTATCGCACGAGCGCGCCGGTCGGCGGCGCGGCGGCCCAGTTTGCGATCACCAACTTCGAGCCGCACCCGCGCTACTTCATCGAGGGCGCGCCCGAGCTGCTGGACGCGGCTGGCGAGTGGCATCTCGACGAGCAGCGCGGCGAGCTACACTACCTGCCGCGCGAGGGGGAAGACATCGCCACCGCCGTTGCGGTCGCCCCGCGGCTTGGTCAACTGTTAATCGTTCGCGGCCAGGGCGATGTGCCGGCCCGCCACCTGCGATTCGAGGGATTGACCTTTTCACACTCCTGGTTCGACATTCCCCGTCACGGCTATGCGGGCATTCAATCGAATGCGTATGAGCGCCGCGAGACGCCCGATGACCGCGAAAACGTCTCCATGCCCGCGGCCGTCATGCTCGATCGCACCGCGGCATGCCAGTTCGCCGGCTGCCGTTTTGAGCACCTCGCCGCGTGCGGCCTCCACGTTGCGCGATCCCAAGACGTCCGCATCGAGCGCTGCGGGTTTCGCGACATTGGCGGCGACGGGGTTCTCATCGGGACCCGCCACGACGCGGACTCTCCGGCGACGGAGCGCATCGCGGCGACTGATTGCGTCATCGAGGATTGCGGCGTCAACTACTGCGGCGCCGTCGGCGTGTGGATCGGCTTCGCCGCCGAGACGCTCATCGCCCATAACGAAATCCGCAACCTGCCCTACACCGGCGTGTCGGTCGGCTGGCGGTGGGACGATACGCCGAGCCGTTGCCGCGCGAATCTCATCCAAGCGAATCACATCCATCATGCCATGCAAGTTTTGTCCGACGGCGGGGGCATCTACACGCTGGGCCGCCAGCCAGGCACGCGGCTAGTTGAAAACCATATTCACGACATCCCCCTGAACGCCGGCCGCGCCGAAAGCAACGGCATGTTCATCGACGAAGGCTCCACCGAGATCACGATCGAAAACAACACGATTTACAACATCGCTCGCAGCCCGATCCGCTTTCACCGCGCCGGGAAGAACCTCGTGGCCCGGAACCGGCTGACATCGCTGCCGGGCGTACCGACGTTCATGTACAACGCGACCGATGAAGCCGTCATCGACCGCGTGGACAACGAAACGGTCTCGGCCGCCGTGTGGCAAGCGCCGCCCAATGATCCGGCCGCGTCGATCGCCGGTCCGCGATGAGGCGGGGCGACGATTCGGCGATGAGGCCGTTCCGTTCGCGCGTGGAATCTTCCGTTTTGCGCAATTCGGGACTTCTCACGGCGCGTTGCGTCTGCCATCCTGCACCACATTGCGGCGGCGCCTTCAAGGCACTCGCTCCGCCGCGCCTACTTCTGCCGTGCCGTGCAAAGCCCTTAACGGCTCGCGAGGAACTGCCGACGACGGCTTTGTCGGGCGCCAGGTTTCTTAGGTCACCGCATCGGAGAACGCCACCATGAACCCGAAGCTTCTGCAGCACTTGTTGTGCGTTGCGGCCATCGGCATGCCCGCGGCCGCGGTTTATTCCGAGCCGCCCACGCCGACCGATCCTGGCGGTCTCGCTCAGGGACTCTTGCCCGGCGCCTTTCCAACGTCCGTCACCGCGGCCAACGTGAACGTCGCACAGTTCACGCCGGCGACGCTGGACGGTTCGAACTCCAATAACCTTCAGGTCACGTTTACCGCCGCAGGGCCGATCAAGTGGACCGAGTCCCGCCACAACGAGGGCGACATTTCACTGCTCATCAGTCCCGGAGAACCTGGCAACTCGGCTTATTACCCGCCGGCCGCGTTCGTCAACGACTACAAGCCGCTCGATGGCCAGCCGTTTCAGGAGTCCACGATCGCCTGGCGCTTGAACCAGCAGGCCGGCGCTGCGCTGGCGACGGTGCGGAAGAACAGCTTCAACTACGGCCCGGATTACACCTTCAACGGATCTCCCGTGGGGACTTTCCACGGCACGGCGTACTTCAACGGCTCGGGGTCGGGCTACGGCTATCGGATGAACGACGGGGCGTTCAACAACGGCGGCAGCGGCTCGTCCGACCTGCAAATGGGCATGGCCGGCGACGACGGCGGCCGCGGCGAAGCGTCGTTCAGCACGGCGGTGGCTTTCTTTCCTTATGAACAGGGATGGACCGGCGCCTGGGTGAACGGCGGATTCGAGGAGGAAGCCACGTTCGCGGCCTCGTCGCCAGGGCTCTCGCCTTCGAGCGTGAATTGGGTCTTCGACGCCGCCTCAGGCGCCAACCTGGGCCGCGTCGTGTTGCCGAACATCGACTCGGCCGACGACGGCATGCTGTTCGTCGCGCCGACGCACGACGGCAACGCAACGAATTTTGCCGCCGCCCTGCCGACCGGCGGCGGCTGGGACGTAGTCGTGCGCGAAGACGACAGCAGCCAGTTGCTCACCATCGGCGCCGACAGCGGCTTCCAGTTCCTCTATGTGCCGTACACCGCCGGAGGCCTCATCGGCGGGCACATCAACGGCGCCAATGGCAATTCGATCCACGCGGCGGGAGAGAACCTGTTCGACGTCGTTCGCAATAGCGCCGGTCAGTACGCCGTGAGCGTTTACAAGCCCGACGGAGTCACCAAGCGGACCGAGAACGACGGCATGTTGATCCTCACCGTAGCCGACAGTTTGGCGGCCAACGCCACCGTGCCGGACGACGCGTTTCTCTCTTACGAATACGATGCGGGCTCGGGCGACTTTATCATCCAAGCCCGCAGCCTGACCTCCGCGAGCGGCGGCACGGAAAACCAGTTTGGCAACGTGTTTACGCTACGCGATGCCGATTTCTACTTCGCGTGGGTCGATTTCGCGACCCCGCTGACCCCCAACGCGGCCCACATTCCAGGCGATTTCGACGGCGATCAACAGGTAGACGGCGCCGACCTGACGACCTGGCAAGGCGCCGTCGGCGCAAGCGCCCAGGGCGATGCAGACGGCGACGGGGATAGCGACGGCCACGATTTCTTGATCTGGCAGCGCAACTTCGGAACCGGCGCAGCGGAAGTTGCCGGTGTTCCAGAAGCGACTTCACTGCTGCTGTTAGCGGCTGGCGGGGCACTTGCGGCTACCCGCCGCCGGCGTGCAAGTCGAGGCGTGGTCTGACTGGCCGGCCACCCGCCTTGTTACGAGGCGAACCTGGCGATGCTTACAAGGGAACGTCCGCGGTCGGGCATCGGTCCCACCCGTGGACGTTTCCGTCTATAATCCACGCACTTATTGAGAACCGCGTAACCAATGAGCCTCGGTCGTGGGAAGGCGACAGCTTTCGGCCGTCGGCTTGTATTCGGCAGGGGGTTTAAGGTGCGCAAGGCGATGGCATCCGACGTGCGGCAGGCGTTGAGAGCGATCCACGCTCGGACGATCCGCCGTCGAGCGGCCTGGCTGGCCGTGTGGTGGTTTGCCGCAGCGGGTTTCGCCGCCGCGGCCCCTCCGACCAGGCCCAATGTCGTCATCATCCTCTGCGACGACTTGGGCTATGCCGATATCGGCCCCTTCGGCGCGACGGCTTATCGCACGCCGAATCTCGATCGGATGGCGGCCGAAGGTCGCAAGTTCACCGATTTCCATTCGGCGACGGCGGTTTGCTCGGCGTCGCGCGTCGCGCTACTGACGGGGTGCTATCCGGAGCGGGTCGGCGTGCTGGGCGCGCTGCGGCCCCGTTCACGACACGGGCTCAGCGCCGAGGAATTGACGCTCGCCGAGCTCTGCCGACAGCACGGCTACGCCACCGGAATCGTCGGCAAGTGGCATCTCGGCGACTTCAAGCGGTTCCTCCCGCTGCAACATGGATTCGACGAGTACTACGGGCTGCCCTATTCGAACGACATGTGGCCGCGGGGCCACCGCGGGGAAGAGCTGCCGCCCGATTCGCCGCGGCGGAAGCAGTACCCGCCGCTGCGGATGTTCGAAGGCAACCAGGTGGTTGATGAGGAAGTGACCGCCGAGGAACAGACCGAGCTGACCCGCCAGTACACCCGCCGGGCGGTGGATTTCATCGACCGCCATCACGAGCAGCCATTCTTCTTGTACGTGGCCCACTCGATGGTGCACGTGCCGCTGTTCGTCTCCAAGGAGTTCGAAGGCAAGAGCGGCGCGGGCCTGTTCGGCGACGCGGTCGCGGAAATCGACTGGTCGGTTGGCGAGATCCTCGCGGCGCTTGCGCGGCACGGCGTCGACGACAATACGATAGTAGTGTTCACCTCCGACAACGGCCCGTGGCTGAACTTCGGCGATCATGCGGGCTCGGCCGGCCCCTTGCGCGAAGGCAAGGGGACGATGTTCGAGGGCGGCTATCGCGTGCCCTGCATCATGCGCATGCCGGGGCTCATTCCAGCCGGATCCGTGTGCGATGAATTCTGCGTGACGTTCGATCTGCTCCCCACGATTGCGCGGGCGCTCGACGCCCCCTTGCCGGCGGAGCGCAAGATCGACGGGCGCGACATCTGGCCGCTCGTGCTGGGGGAGTCCGGCGCGGTAAGCCCGCACGAAGTGTTTTATTGTTACTACGACGGCGCCCTGCACGCCGTCCGCGATCGGCGGTGGAAGTTGCACCTGCCGCATCCCTATCGCACGCTGGGCAGCCGGGCGGCTGGCCGCGGCGGGTATCCCGTCGATTACAAGCAGGCACGGATCGAGATGGAGCTGTTCGATTTGAAGAACGACGTCGGCGAGACGAAGAACGTGGCGTCGGAGCACCCGGAGGTAACGGCCCGGCTAGTGGCGGCGGCCGGGGCGGCTCGCGCCGAGCTGGGCGACGTGCTCACCGGCCGCCAAGGAGCGGGCGTTCGCGAGCCTGGGCGCATGCCGCAACAGCGCCAGCGGTAACCTGCGCGGCCCGCTACCGAGCCGGGCAGTCAATTCGCTAGAATGCGAGGCACGCGCTTGCGCCTGCATCGCGTTCCCCTTCAGCCAACCAGCCAGTTAGGGCGTTCATGCACGGATTATTACTCTCATTTCGGCGGCCAGCGGCAGCCGCGGCGTTGTCGGTCCTTGCGTCCCTGGCCGCCGCCGCCGGGGCCGCCGATCGTCCCAACATCGTATTCATCTTTAGCGACGACCACGGCTACCAGGCGATCAGCGCCTATGGCCACGGGCTGAACCATACGCCCAACATCGATCGGCTTGCCCAGGAAGGCATGCGGTTCGATCGGTGTTATGTCACTAATTCGATTTGCGGCCCCAGCCGCGCGGTGATCCTCACGGGCAAGTACAGCCACAAGAACTGTTTCTTCACCAACGCCGATCGCTTTGACGGCTCGCAGCAGACCTTTCCGAAGCTTTTGCGGCAGGCCGGCTATCAGACGGCCATATTCGGCAAGTGGCACCTGCAGAGCGATCCGACCGGCTTCGACCGCTGGGAGGTGCTGCCCGGCCAAGGGCGATACTACAGCCCGGTGTTCATTACCCCCCACGGCCGCGTGACGGAGCCGGGCTACGTCGCTGACGTCATTACGGACAAAGCGCTGAAGTGGCTGCGAGAAGAGCGCGACGCGAACAAGCCGTTCATGCTGATGGTTCAGCACAAGTCGCCTCATCGGGAATGGGAACCGGGACCGGCGCATGTGGGCGATTTCAAGGACGTGACGATCCCCGAGCCCGCGACCCTGTTCGACGACTACGCCAACCGCGCCGACGCCGCCCGCATGGCCACTATGCGCATGGAAGACCTGAACTTGCAGAGCGACCTGAAGGTATTCGACCCGGAAAGCGACTACGGCAAGCAGCTTCTGGGCCGCATGTCGGCCGAGGAGCGAGCCGCCTGGATCGCCGCGTACAAGGACGAGAACGCCGCGTTCCTCAACAGCAAGCTCGAGGGGCAGGAGCTCATTCGCTGGAAGTTCCAGCGCTATGTGAAGGATTACCTGCGCACCGTCCAGTCAGTCGATGACAGCGTGGGTAAGGTGCTGGACTACCTCGACGAGGCGGGTCTGGCCGAGAATACGGTCGTCGTCTATGCGAGCGACCAGGGCTTCTACTTGGGCGAGCACGGCTGGTTCGACAAGCGGTTCATGTACGAGCAATCGCTGCGGACGCCGCTGCTGATTCGCTGGCCGGGCGTGACCAAGGGCGGCGCGACGGACGACCATATCGTGTCGAACCTCGACTTCGCGGAAACGCTGCTGGACATGGCCGGCGTGGCGATTCCCCCCGATATGCAAGGCCGTAGCCTGGCGCCGATTCTTCGCGGCGCGCCCCCCGACGATTGGCGGAAGTCGTTTTACTACCATTACTACGAAGGCCCGCCGGCGCCCCACACCGTGGCAGAGCACTACGGCGTGACCGACGGCCGGTATAAACTGATCCACTATTACACGCTCGATCAATGGGAATTGTTCGATCTGGTCAACGATCCCCACGAGATGCAAAGCGTGTACGGCCATCCCGATTACGCGCGGCCGCGCCAGCGGTTGCAGGATGAGCTGTCGCGGCTGCGCAGCGAGTTGGAGGTCCCCAGCGACGAACCGCAAGCGGCGCCCGACGACACGCAGCGGCGGCCGGCCCAGCCGCGCGGCATTCTGCGCCGGCGGGCGCGGCGGAATGCGACGTAGCGAATTGCCCAGTCGCCGGCGCCGCCGACCGTGGACCGGCCGCCTGCTGGCCGGACGCCAGCGTACCGGAGTGCCGCATGCGCCGAAAAACAAAGAATGGCCGCCACAGGTCCCGGCGGAAGTTCGAGCATTCCCTCCAGCCGCACACCAGGCCGGGAACGATCGTCGTTCCGGCTGCAGCTCATCCGCCGATCGTCCGCGCGACGGCCTACGGGCCCGATCAAATCATTGACCGGCATGACTGCACCGTCGTGCAAATCCGCGAGCTGCGGGGCAAGCAGCCCGTCGTGTGGATCGACGCCACCGGACTGGCGGACGCCGAGCTGATCGAACAGATCGGCGGATTGCTCGGCCTGCATCGGCTGTCGCTGGAAGACATGGTCAACATCCCGCAGCGTTCCAAGGTCGAGGACTACCCGCACTACATTTACGCCGTTACCCAGATCCCCGCGTTCAACGGCGACCTGCTTACCGAGCAGGTGAGTCTGTTCGCCGGCAAGGGCTTTTTGCTCTCTTGGCGGGAGCAGCCCAGCCAGGTGTTCGACATCGTTCGCCGGCGTTTGCAGGTCGCCGCGGGAACGACGCGCAGCGCCGGCGTCGACTATCTGCTGTACGCCCTGCTCGACGCGGTGATTGACTCGTATTTTCCGGTCTTGGAACAGCTCGGCGTGGTGTTCGACGAGCTGGACGACCTGGTCGAGGGCGATCCCGACGCCGTCGACCTCCAGCGGATGCGAGACCTCCGCCACGACGTGCGGCAGTTGCGCCGGATCGTGTGGCCGCTGCGCGACGCCATCGACGACCTGGTTCGCAGCCCGCCGGAGCAGCTCACGCAAGAAACGCTGATCCACTTCCGCGACTGCCACGACCACACCGTGCAAATCATCGACGCCCTGGAGAACTATCGGGACGCCGGTAGCGACCTGCGCGACTACCACGCCACGGCCATCAGCAATCGGCTGAACGAGACCGTTAAGGTCCTCACGATCATTTCGACGATCTTCATTCCGATGAGCTTTATCGCCAGCGTGTACGGCATGAACTTCGACCGGTCGTCGAAGTGGAACATGCCGGAGCTCGGATGGACGTGGGGTTACGAGTTCGCGCTGGGACTGATGGCGCTGGTGGCGGTCGTTCAGCTTGTGTTTTTCTGGAACCGCGGATGGATCGGCAAGCGCTGGCGCCGGACTCGCAGGCCGCCGGCGCCTTCCGACAGCGCCGTCAACGGCCCGGAACGGTCCCCATGAAAACGCTCATCAAGAACGCGCAAGTCGTCTTTCCGGAGGAGGTCTGCAAATCGAACGTCCTGGTCGTCGGGACGACGATCGCCGCCGTCGATGCGGCCGTGCAGACGCGAGCCGATGAGACCGTCGATGCCGCCGGCCTTCACTTGCTGCCAGGCGTAATCGACGACCAGGTTCACTTCCGCGAACCGGGCCTTACCCACAAGGAGGATTTGTTCACCGCATCCCGAGCCTGTGCCAAAGGCGGCGTAACGACGTTCCTCGAGATGCCCAACACGGCGCCGGCGACGACAACGCAGCAATTGCTGGATGCAAAACGTGCGCTGGCCGCCGAGAAGTCGCTCGTGAACTACGGCTTCTACATCGGCGCCACGCCGCACAACCTCGACGAGCTCCGCACCGCCCGCAACACGCCGGGCATCAAGATTTTCATCGGCTCCAGCACCGGCGACCTGCTGGTGGACGACCAGCCGACGCTGGAGCGGATTTTCGCCGAGACGTCGCTGCCCATCGCCGCACACTGCGAAGACGAAGCCACGGTGCGGGCCAACGCGGCCAGGTTTCAGGGCGTGGCCGACGTCGCCGTCCATTCGCAGATTCGCGACGTTGCCGCCGCCGTAACGGCGACGCGGCGGGCCGTCGATCTGGCCCTCCGGCACAAGCACCGGTTCCACGTACTGCACGTTTCCACGGGCGACGAGGCGGACTTGCTCCGGGATTGTTTATCCAGCGCTTCGGCGGGCGCCTCGGCGGCGGCCGCTGTCGCCGCTCGCCCCTGGATCACGGCCGAGGCGTGTCCCCACCACCTGCTGCTGAACGTGGACGACTATGCGCGGCTCGGCTCGCTGGTGCAAATGAACCCCTCCTTGAAAACGGCGGACGACAATCGCCGCCTGTGGCAAGCGCTTCTCGACAATTCGATCCAGGTCGTCGCCACCGACCACGCCCCGCATACGCTTGAAGAAAAAGCCCGTCCTTACCCCAACTCGCCGTCGGGAATGCCGAACGTCGAAAACAGCTTGGCACTCATGCTCAACGAAGCGAATCGCCAGCGCTGCACGTTGCTGCAAGTCGTTCATTGGATGTCCGAGGCCCCCGCACGAGTGTGGGACATCGTCGACAAGGGCCGCATCGCCGCCGGCTACGACGCCGACCTGGTGCTGGTCGACATGCAACTCGTGCAAACCGTCCGCCACGACGAGCAGCTAACCAAGTGCCGCTGGAGCGCGTGGCACGGGGCGGAACTGGCCGGCTGGCCGGTCCGCACTTGGGTCCGCGGGCAGGAGGTTTTTCGCCACGGGCGCGTCAGCGACTCCGTTCGCGGCGGGGAAGCTCAGTTCGACCATGCCCGCGGCGGCTATTGGGCCACCGCCGGCTGCTGGTGACCGGCATCGGCCGCTGGCTGCACGGCCGCGGCGTAACGCTCCGGAGCCGCCAAGAACTTACGCTTCTGCTCGTCGCCGGCAAAACGGTAGAGCAAACCGTCGTGCCAGGCGGTCGCGTGCAGCAAGCCGGGAACCGCGCGCTGCTCGTCAAATTGCGTGACCACGCAATTGCCGTCGGCGGCAACGTCGGCCAATGCATAAACATCCGGGCTGGCCTTGAATTCCGCACGCGCTTGAGCATCGGCGAACAGGAATAGCCGGCCCCGATACTCCAGGGCATGGAACACGCTCCCCCGGACGCGCTCCCGCCTGGTCACGAGCGTGACGGGGCAATCGCCCAAGCACGCCGGGATGTAGGCGGCCGGATCGGCTTCGAACAACGCCCGCTCCGCCGGTCCCGCGACGAGCAGCAGGTGCTCGCCAAGCTCGACGCGGTGATCGTACCTCCCGCGGACCCACACGCCGTCCCGCCGGATCGTCACCGGGCAGTAGCCGGCCATAACCGGCGCGGCGGCCAGCACGAACTTCTCTTTTTCAGGCGTCGCACGTGAACTGCCCGGACCCTGGCCCGCAGGGAGCCGCCAGGGGTTTTTCAACGTCGCATTCGGCGCAGGTTCTCGGCGAGCGGCGGTAGGCGGATGCGGGGCGACGGCCTCGGCGCCGCGGCCGTCGTATCGCGCGGGATTTTGCAGAAACAGCGAACGCTCGAACGCGCTCGCAAACAGGTACCGCAGCCCGCCGTGGAGCACGGCCGTCTCGGCTATACCGGGCGCGTCCCGTTCGCCTTCGATTCGCGAGACGGCGCAGCGACCGTCGCAGGCCAGGTCCGCGTCGTCGTACCGCGCCGGTTCATCGAGGAATCGTAGCACTGCGTCGCGGCTGGCGAAGAACAACAAGCGGTCGCCATACAGCAGGCCGTGCTCCAATCGGCCGGCGACGCGCTCACCGGTCTCAAGAAACGTGACCGGGGAATCGCCGCCCAGGACCGGCGCATAGCTGCCGGCGGTCGCGAAGGGTCACCGCGCAGTATCCGCCCACGGCCAGCGGCGCTTGCGCGGGCGGGCCCTGGCCCGCGTCTCGGCGATCAGGCGCCGGCTGGGCGTATGCGCTGCCGACGACGGCGACAACGTGCACCAGCAGCCAGCATTGGCAAGAAGTGCGCATGGGCGAAGAGCTTGGTTCCGGGTAGGCGGACTTCGAGCCGCCAGTTTAG
Source organism: Planctomycetota bacterium (assembly GCA_003576855.1). Classification (GTDB taxonomy): domain Bacteria; phylum Planctomycetota; class Planctomycetia; order Pirellulales; family Lacipirellulaceae; genus Lacipirellula. Next base: position 2,339 of record QEVI01000036.1, on the reverse strand, counting down.
GCCCGCTGACCGGGTTGGGCGACGCCAGTTTTTTCCTGGCAGCAGGGCAGTACGCGCTTGCCGACAGCCATGCCCCGCCACGCCGCCGGCGCCTTCCAAATGCCGCCCGACTTCTTCGATAGCGCCCTGGTTGCGGCAATATGCAGTGCCGATTCGGTCATCGCCAGGGTCGTCTTTCTGAAGTCATCCTCATAGCCGTTCAACCTATTCGACGGACCCCACGTCAGATAAACGTCGCCAATTTGCGGCTCTCCGTGTCCTCCGCGCCTCCGTGGTTCCACACTCGATGGAGAACAACAAAGCCAGAGTCGTTGAACCAATCGCGCATTTACGAGATATTGGCTCCGGCGGGCGAACACACCCGGCCTCGCCGCGGGCATAATCGGATCATGTTGCACTTAAAATCCTCCACCGACTCGCGTTGGCTGCGGCAGGTGGACGCCGGCCTCGACGAAGTGCTCATCGATCACGCCCACTGCGAGAAGAAGGCGGCCGGCACGGCCTTAAACCTGATTTTTCACTGCGTCGAACACATCGAGCTCTGCCGCGAGATGACGGCGATCGTCAACGAGGAGCTTGAGCATTTCCACCTGGTGATCGAACTGCTCAACCGCCGCGGCGTGCGGTTTCGCCGCCTCAAACCGAGCCAGTACGGCCGCAGGCTCAACGACCTGGTGCGCAAGCAGGAACCGCACCGGGCAGTCGATCGCTTGCTCGTGGCGGGGCTGATCGAGGCGCGAAGCTGTGAGCGGTTCCAGGCGCTCGCCGAACACGTGCCGGACGAAGAATTGCGAACGTTCTATCGCGGCCTGTTTGAATCGGAGGCGCGGCACCATGCAACCTACACCCGCCTGGCCATGCACTTCGCACCCGAACGGGAAGTGCTGCGCCGCCTGGACGAGCTGGCCGAGGCCGAAGCCGCGATCATCGGCCACGGCGAAGACCTGCCGCGAATGCACAGCTAACGCGCCAGGCTATTTCCGCAAGCGATCAGTCGCATGCCGTTCGCCCCAAGCCGCTCGCGGCTTAGCGCGCTTGCGCTTACTTCGCCAGCACCTCGACGTTTACCCAACCACGTTCAACCCCAGCCCATACTGCGCAAGCGCCAAATCCAGGTCGTCGATCGTCACCGCCCCGTCGCCGTCCAGGTCGCCGTCGGCCCACGAGGCCCCGGCGAGGCCCGCGTGGGCGCCGATCACCGCCAGGTCGGCGTCGTCCACGTCCCAGTCGCCGTCGAAGTCCGCCTTCAGCAGCGGCTGGTGCAGGTCGCGGCCGAAGTTGGCCAGCATCAGCGCCGCATCCCCGGAGAACGTCGCCCGCCCGTTGCCGTTGAAGTCGGCCTGCGTAAACAGCCGGTCCGGCAGGTTCACGTTGGCGACGTAGATGTCATAGTCGGCCAGGTCCACGAGGTTGTCCAAATTCGCATCGCCCGGCAGCAGCGTCAGCATGAACTTGAACCAGCCCCCCTCGACGCCGTCGCCCGAGGGAAACTCGCTCACCAGCGAGCTCGCCGTGGCCGTCGTCGCCGGGTTGGTCCACTCGCCGTCGAGCCAGTTGCCCGCTTCGTCGGTCACCTCGTCGGCCAGCGCCAAAAAGTACGCGTCCCCCAGCGCCCACCCCTCGAACCGCCACGTCGCCGTGTGCGTCGCCGCGTCGTACGAGAACTCGGCCAGCTCCGGCAGATTGAACGTCGTCATCCCGACCACGAACAGGCTCTCGGCCGCGACGTTCACCCCTTCGCTGAAGACGATCGAAATCGTATCCGCCCCGCCGACCGGCACGGTCCGAAGCTGCGCCCCGGAGCCGTCCACCGTATCGAACGAGAACGGCGCATGCAGCGATACCGACCCGCTGACGACGACGTTCACTACCTGCGGGGCCGTCACGTCGCCGGTCGCCGAGATCGACGCCGCCGGCGCCAAGAACTCGTCCAGCGACCACGCGCTGTAGCTGCCAATCAGAACCTGCCACAACAAGAAGTCGTTGCCGTCCGTGTCGCCGTCGCCGTCCACGTCCCCTTCGGCCGACTGCCCGTAAGCCATCCTCCAGCGATGGTAGTCGTCGAGCCGAACCGCGTCATCGTCGATGAAGTCCGCCCCATGCACCCGTCGCAGCGGCAAGTAGTCGCCGGCGTTGGTCGTGCGGATGCTCGTATCCGCCCCGCCGACGACGCCGTCGCCGTTGGCGTCGCTCCACCGGTCGCCGGTCGTGATCGCATCCACGGCCGGTCCGCCCGGCAGGGTCGTCGTCGTCACCGCCCCGTCGCCGTTGAAGTCGCCGGCGAGCAGCGCGAAGTTGAGCCGAAAGTACGCGCTTGCGGAACTGCTTGCACCGTCGCC
>QEVI01000369.1 GCA_003576855.1 Planctomycetota bacterium | reverse complement strand
AACGGCGGAGTCGTAGCGTTTTTTATGTTATCACGCAATTTGAAGACACGCTCTCAAGCAGGCTTTTTTCTGAAAAAAACGGCAAGTGTCGCACTTCCGCCTTCTACGTCGTGCGTCGCCGGCGGGCGAGCAGCCCGGCGGCGCCCAGGCCGCCCAGCATGAAGGCCGAAGGCTCGGGCACAAGCTGCATAAAACCGCGTATTTCGCCGCCGCCGAACTGCGACGAATGAATGTTGAAATACATCTTGCCCGCATCCATCCCGGCGATGAAGGCGTTCATCGCGCCGGCCGCCGTGCCGCCGTTGGCGCTGACGAAGTTCGGATGGTACGACGAAGTCTGCGTCAGATCATACGTGTGATCATACGTGCCAGCCGTCACGCCGGTCGGAAAACCGGTGAAGCTGGGCGACGTCGTGGCTACGCTCGCCAGCGGGTTGGCGGGCGGGTCGGGGATCGGCCCGTGGATATGCGCGGCGGTCACGGTCCCCAGCAGGCCGCTGAACTCCGCCTGTACGCGCATGGTCAGTGAATCCGTGTCGATGGTCACGGTCGACGATCCTACGCCCGGCGACGCATTGGCCGGGAACTCATTGGGCCCGCTCATCGTCGTCGTGTAGATCTTCGTGTGGGCCGACGCGGCTGCGCCTCCGATGAGCAAAAAGGCTGGGCAAGCGGCGAAAAGTAGGTTTCTCACAAGCGGTTCTCCTCTCACAGAATTGGTCAACGGCAAGCCACACGGCAGAACCCGCAACATAACGGCAATACAGCCAGCCTCGCCAAGCGCCGATCCACGGCCTGCGGCCCCTCAACGGCGGCGCGCGGACGCCCCGCGACGCAGCACCCGCGGCGAGCCATCGGCGCCCCAGCCGGGCAGGGCGAGACCAGCTAGGACGGCAATGTAATAACGGCCGTCAATTATTGCAGGCAATTCCTCGCCAACGCGAGAAACGCGGCGATTCCCGCCTTTTTGCCAGCCTCGAACGCCAGGCCGCCGCAGTCGCCGACCGGCCGGCGCTCACACGAGCTTTCGCAGGATTTCGAGCCCGCGCTGCAGAACCGGCACGGGAGCGGCGTAAGAAATCCGGAAGTGCGTATCCCGCCTGCTGAAAATGCCGCCGGGAATGATGAGCAGCTCGTTCTCGATCGCTTGGGCGACGAATTCATGCCCCGTGCCGCGCCCGGCCGGCGCCTTCGGGAATACATAAAAAGCGCCGGCGGCCGGCGCGACCTCAAAGCCCGCGTCGCGAAGGCCGTCGAGAACCAACTGGCGGCGCTGCGAATAGTCGGCCGCATGAGCAGACATGTCGACGTCCAGCGCCGCCGCGGCCCCCCACTGCAGCGGGTGCGGGGCGCACACGAAGGTGTACTGCTGGAGCATCGTCATCTTATCGATCACCGCCGCGGGACCGTGGACCCAGCCGAGCCGCCAGCCAGTCAGGCCGTAGGACTTGCTGAAACCGTCGACGACGATCGTATCGGGATTCCACTGGGCAGGGGAGGGGAGGGCGCCGTCGTAGCAGAACAGGCGGTAAATCTCATCGCTGAGCAGCGCGATGTTGTGCCGGGCGGCGAGCTCCGCTAAGCCGCGCGCGGTTGCGGCGTCGGCGACGACGCCGGTGGGGTTCGACGGGCTGTTGAACAGAATCAGCTTGGTGCGGGGAGTGATCGCGGCCGCGACCTTGTCCACGTCGATCGTGAAATCGGGATAGGTGTCCACGTAGACCGCCTTGCCGCCGACCAGGGCCGCCAGCGCCGGGTACATGACGAAGTACGGGTCGAACACGATCACTTCGTCGCCCGGGTCAACCAGCGCCAGCATCGCCAAAACCAGCGCGCCGCTGGCCCCAGAGGTGACCAGCACGCGGCGATCGTCGTGGCCGTATTGCCTGGCAATGTCGGCTTGGAGCCGCTCGCGGAGTTCAAGAATGCCCTGCGTCTGGCTGTAGCCGTTGCGGTCGCCGTTGATCGCGTCGATCGCCGCCTGTTTGATCTCGTCGGGAACAGGAAAGTCGGGTTGACCGATCGACAGATTGATCGGGTTCTTCATCTTCGCCGCCAGGTCGAACACCTTGCGGATGCCGGAGCTATCGAATTGCGCAGTACGGGCGGCAAGCCAGCGATCGAACATGGCGGGGCAGGGGGGCAGTAGGCCGTAGCAGTGGACAGTAGCCGCGGCTCAACGAGCCGCCGGAGCGACGCATGTAATCTACGCCATAACGTCAGCGCCGAATACCGCTACGCCGGCGCCTCGCTGCCAAGGTCCACGGGCTTCGCCGCTCCCCATTGCACTAAGGCGACCATCGCCAGCACGCCGCCGATGGCGGCGACCTGCCGGCCCGTGAGCCGCTCGCCGTCCACCTGCCCCCAGACCAGCGCGATCATCGGCACGACGTAGGTCACCATGCCGGCAAAGAGCGGGCCCTGCGTCTGGATGAGATGGACGAACGCCAGAATCGCCACGCCCGTACTGCCCACGCCGAGGGCCGCGAGCGACACGTTGGCCAGCAGCCAATCCTGCCGCTGCCTCACGACCGCCAGATCGAGCGCCTCGCGCAGTGGAGCGACCAGTTCCAGCGGCAAAATCATGGCGGCGCCTAAACCGAGAAAAGCGGCGCTGAGCGTCGGCGTCGGCAGATGGCTCAGTTGCCACTTCATGAAGGTATTGCCGAAGGCGTAAGCCACCGGCGTGCTGAGGGCCACCAGCAGCAGCCACGGGTGCATGCCGCGGGCCGAACCATCGGCGACGATGAGCGTCGCACAGCATAGCCCGCCGACAACGCCCAGCCACTGCCGCGGCGAGGGCCACTGGTCGAGCATGACGGCCGAAGCGGCGATCGTGGCGATCGGCACGAGCGTGACCATCATCCCGAAAAACCCGTGCTCGCCGGCGAGTTCCATCACCAGCGGCTGCGCCACGTACGGGAAGGCGTTCGACAGCCCCGCGACGAGGGTCAGCTTCAGCCAATCCTTGCCGGAGAGCCGGGCCCAGTTCCGCGTGGCAATGCAGTAAACGGCCAGCGTGATGGCGCCGCCGGCCATACGGCCCAGCCCGATCTCCAGCGGCGTGTTGCAGAGCGTCATGCGCAGATCAACCGGGATACGACGACCGTCCGGCAAAGGAACGGCCGCCTCAGCACCATCCTCCGCAAAGATGGCCGCCGAGCGGGAAACTCCACCACGGGCGAACGTCTTCATAGGCTGAGGGCGGCCACGCGCGGCGATACCGCCCTTGGCGAAGGGGAAGATCGTGCCGAGAAGACCCGTACCGCCAAGGCCGAATATGCCGGCAAGCGGCCCTT
>QEVI01000368.1 GCA_003576855.1 Planctomycetota bacterium | reverse complement strand
CGACGCTGCCGCTGGCGCTGGCCGTCCGGCCGATCGGCAAGCTGGTGCTGGTCGGCAGTTGCGGCGGCGCCGAGGGGATGGCCGAAATGCAGCAGGTGCTCGACTTCCTCGAGCCGCTGGACGAGCAGATCGCGCGGATCATCGCCGCCCACGAAGCGCCGACGGCCCCCGCGGCCGCGCCGCCGCGCGTTCGCCCCGCCCTCTCGGCCCGCCCGTAGCCCGCAGCGCTAGCAAGGGCCACGCATAACCCGCAGCGCTAGCAAGGGCCACGGATAACCCGCAGCGCCAGCAGGGGGACCCGCCCCGCCCACGCCCGCGCATCGGACCGAAAAAACCGTTTGCACGGTTTGCAGCGGCTAACTACAGTGGCAGGCAGTCCCGCGACCGCGGCGGCCACCGCCCATCGCCCCGCAATTTTGTTTTCCTACTCCTACTCCTACTCCTACTCCCACTCAGCGACAATGCCCCAGAAGACGCTCGCTTACGCCGCCGCGCTAGCCGCCCTCTTGGTTCCCGCCCGTGCCTATGCCATCGTCGTCGCCGCCGACGACTCCGGCGACGCGGCTTACAACTCCGGCTGGGCGACCGGCACGAACGGCGGCTCTGGCTTCGGCGCCTGGACGCTGCGGACCACCGGCGGCAACGCCGGCTCGTTCCAGGGCAATTCCGACGTCAACGCCGGCGGCGACGCCTTTGGCTTGTGGGCCAGTATTGGCGACCGGTCGGCCGCGTACCGGGCGTTCAATCTCACCAACGGCTACACCTTCCTGCGGGCCGGCGATACGTTCGCCTGGTCGATGGACAACGGCGGCGTCGACGACAGCGGTTCTTCGGTCGGCCTGTCGCTTCGCACCGGCAACGCCGCCAGCGACGCGCAGGACGGCACGATCTTCTCCGATCGCCGCTTCGCCTTCGAATTCCAGCAAGGCGCCAGTAACTACAAGATCATCGACTCGACGGGCAATCGCGACACCGGCATCGGCTGGCGGAACAGCGGGCTCCACCTGAGCCTGACCCTCACCGGCGCCGACAGCTATTCGCTGCAGGTGACCGACGCGGTCACCTCGAACACGCTGGGGATGTTTACCGGAACCTTTACGGGGACGGCCGGCGCGCAGATCAACAGCTTGTCGATCTACAACCGCTTTGCAGGCAGCGGCGGCGCGCGGGACGCCTTCTTCAACAATTTCGCCGTCAACGCCGTGCCGGAGGTCTCGCCGGTGCTGGCGATCCCCGCAGCGCTGGCCATCGCCGGCGCCGGCCGCGCCGCCTGGCGGCGGCGGCGGGGAGCTCTGAGCTTTGGGCGGTGAGCTTTGGGCAGTGAGCGGTGATTGGGCGTGCTTTCCAGCCACCAGCCACTAAGGCAGTAGGCAGTAGGCGGTAGGCAGTGAGCGGTTCTGGCCTCTGACCTCCAGCCACCAGCCACCAGCCTCCCGCCTCCAGCCTCCTCCAGCCGTGGTTAGCCACAAGGCGGAATGCGGAGGGGGTAGGCAGTCAGCAGTTCTGCCCTCTGCCCTCTGCCCTCTGCCCTCTGCTTCTACCCGCCGAACTTGCGGCAAGCGCCTTTGCCAATTGGCCGCCAGCGAGTAGAAATAAGGGCGTGAGAGTCGAGTGCTTTTCCGCTAATTCGGCGGCCGCGCTGGCGGGCCGCCCGCGAGGAGTCTAATCATGGAACGCCGCCCGTCATCGTCGTCTCGCTGGTCTGGTTTTACGCTCGTGGAGCTGTTGGTCGTGATCGCCATCATCGGCGTGCTGGTCGCGCTGCTGCTGCCGGCCGTGCAGGCAGCCCGCGAAGCGGCGCGGCGAAATCAGTGCAAGAACAACGTCAAGCAGATGATGCTGTCGATTCAGAACTTCCAGACGGCCAAGGGAGTGTTCCCCGGCGGCGGCATTGCACCGTGGCCGCGGATCAATGATTACTTGACCGGCCCAGGCGGAACCCCCTTGGGACCGGCTGACCAGGGGCTGAGTTGGGCATTCCAGATTCTGCCGTACCTGGAAGGGCAGCAGGTGTACGAGATCAAGAACGTGACGCAAATGGAGCGCACCGCCGTCCCGATGTATTACTGCCCGTCGCGACGGCCGCCGACTCGCCACCCGATTGATCAGACGTATTTGATGGACTATGCGGCGGCTGTGCCTAACCGCGCCCGGCAGGAGTTAGCGACTCCGGCAGAAGGCGACCTCTTTTTTAAGAAGGCCGCCAACGCACACGACTACGGCGGCTGCATGCAAAGCCGATGTGAATTCTGGGGCGGTAAAGGCGATTGGCCCGTGCACTTCGCGGATGTTAACGCGAACAACACCGCGAACCCACGTTGGGTTGGTTTCCATGGCGTCATCGTGCGGAGCAACCTGAAGGTGACCGGCGCGTCGCGAGTCAAGACGAACTTCTATCAGCCGATCAGTTTTGAGCAGATTACCGACGGTTCCAGCAACACCTTCGTGCTGGGTGAGAAGTTCCTGGTGCCAAGTCGATACTATTCCGGAGACTGGCACGATGATAAGGGCTGGGCGGACGGCTGGGACCCTGACACGCTGCGGTTCACCATCTGCGAGCCGCAGGCCGACCGTGAGATTCAGGGCCGCGAAGAACGTGAGGCCGGCTTCCGCTTCGGCTCCGCCCACACCGACATTATGAACACGGCGTTCGCCGATGCGTCGGTTCGGAGCATACGCTACGATGTCGACATTGAGCTATTCAACTCGTTGGCCCATCGCTCCGATGGCGCCGCGATCAGCCTGGAGGCGTTCTAGTGGAAAGGCCTGTCGCCGTTGCGGGTTTGCTAGCGCTATTGGCGCTCGGCGGATGCAGCCCCTCGTCCGATGCAGCTAGAGCGAGGGAGACTTCACACCTCCGCCTGCTGGGGCACTTCTACATGCGCTCGATCTCCGAGACGGGCGCCCGGCCGGCCAATGAGCAGCAGCTTAAGGACTACATCGCCAAGAACGGACAGGAAACCTTGCAGCGATTGAATGTGGAAAGCGTTGATGCGCTCTTCACGTCCGAACGCGACGGCCAGCCGTTCGTCGTGCTGTACGGACCGCGCCCCAAGGAAATGACGGTGGACGTAGTCGCCTACGAGCGCACCGGCGTCGATGGCAAACGGCAAGTGGCCTCAAGCCTGGGCACGATCCGCGAGGTCGATGAAGCCGAGTTCCGAGAGCTCGTCCCGCATTCGGCTTCTGCGAAGTAGCCGCGGCGCGTAAGAGCGTGTCTTCAAATGAACTTTGCATTGGCCAAGCGTCGTGACATAAGGCTGATCATGGCGGCGTAGATCATGGCTTCGCTGGTTTCGGGGTTT
>QEVI01000035.1 GCA_003576855.1 Planctomycetota bacterium | reverse complement strand
CGCTTCATCGCTACGGCTCCGTCTTCCTTGACCAGGAAACCAAAACGGCGGAGTCGTAGCGTTTTTTATGTTATCACGCAATTTGAAGACACGCTCTTATGCAGCTTCGACTGCGGGCCTTCGAAGTTATTCAACACGCTGCCATGGCCGCCGCTTCCAGGCTCCGTGCAGCGTCGAGCACGAGCATCGTACGAGATTCCAATCTGTACACTTGATGAATCATTGATCGGAGAGGCTCGTGAAGATGACGTGGCGGTTCGTCCAAGTCAGCCGCGTTTACGGTACAGACCTCGCCGATTTCATCCACGAGAAAACTTACGGCTCCATGGGCGCTGCGCACCACGACGTTGTAGGCCTGAGCCTCGTCTACGTGGCCGCCGAGACGCAGGCTAGTGCGAAGATCAATGGCAGTCACGATCTGCCCGCGAAGATTGATCAACCCGCGGACGGCCGGCGGCGCCAACGGCACACGCGTCATCGGCTGGCGCCGGATGACTTCCTGCACCTGTTCGACGGGTATGCCGAAGAGCACGCCTTCCAAAAAAAACGTGCAGTATTGCCGGTGCTCCGCCATGTAAGGTGCTCCTAAACGACAAAACCGCAGCCCGTCGCCAAGCGGAGCGCTCGGCTCAGGGCCTGCGTGTCGAGCAAGTCGGTCAGCCGCCCTTGCACGACGACGGCGCCCTGCATCAGGCCGCTGCTTGCCCTTCGCGCAATGCAAACGGGCGTTTCCACGATGTCCACGACTTCGTCGATGATGATGCCGGCGACCTCCGCGTCCGAGCCGTAGACGATCACGTCGCGCATCGCGCCGGCAGGCCGCTCGCTGGCCGCGCCCAACAGCTCGCCCAGGTCGTGGAGCGGCAAGATACGGTTGCGGTACTGCACCGCCTGGCCGAACTCCGATAGCTCGATCCGGTCGGCGTCGATCTTTTCCAGCCGGGTGACGGCCGACATCGGCATGGCGAGGCGCCGCCGGCCAACCATGAACACCAACAGCGACTGGGCGGCGTCGCCCGCCTCCTCCGAATACACCTGCCCGTTGCCGGCCGACGCGGCCTCATCGGCCGAACCTATGACGCCGGCGCATTGGCTGAGGCCGTTGACGTCGAGGATCAGCGCCACGCGGCCGTCGCCGAGAATCGTAGCGCCGGCGTACACCGCAACCCCCTTGAGCTGCTTGGCGAGCGGCTTGACGACGATCTCCTCCGTGTCGTTGATCTGATCGACGATCAGTCCGAAGGCGTGGTCGCCCGACTTCAACACGACGATGTTGACGACATCGCCGGCCGCCAGCAGGTCTGCGACCGGCTGCATCTGCCCGCCCAGCGCCGTGCGGAGAGAAACCAGCGGCAACAAACGACCCCTCAACCGATAAACCAAGGCGCCGTTCAGGCTTTCAAGCTGTGCGGCCGCCTCGTCGCGCTCCAGTCTCACCAGTTCCAGCAGGCTTGCCTGAGCAATGGCGTACCGGTCGCCGTCGCCGGTGACCATCAGTGCGGGAATAATCGCCAGCGTGAGCGGGATTCTGATTTTGATCGTCGTGCCCAGGCCGGGCTGCGACTGGATGTCGATGGCGCCGCTGATCTTCTCAATGTTCGTTCGCACGACGTCCATGCCGACGCCTCGCCCCGAAACGTTCGTCACCTTCTCAGCGGTCGAGAAGCCGGGGGCGAAAATCAACTGCGACAGCTCGGCGTCGCTCATCCGCTGCGCCTGGTCGGACGTCAGCAGGCCCCGCTGCACGGCCCGTTCCCGGATGCGCGGCACGTTCAGGCCGGCGCCGTCGTCGGCGATCTCGATGTTGACCTGGCCGCCTTCGTGGTACGCCCGCAGGGTAAGACGCCCCTCGGCCGGTTTGCCCGCCTGGCGGCGCGTTTCCGGCAATTCGAGCCCATGGTCCACCGCATTGCGCACTAAATGCGTAAGCGGATCTTTGATCGCCTCGATGATCGTCTTGTCGAGCTCCGTCTCCTTTCCTTCCATCTCGATGCGGACCCGCTTGTTCAACTGCAGGGCCAGGTCGCGCACCACGCGCGGGAACTTGCTCCACACGTTGCCGATCGGCTGCATTCGCGTCTTCATCACCCCCTCTTGCAACTCGCTGGTGATGAGATTGAGCCGCTGAGTTGTGCTTGTGAAGGCCGGATCGGCGTATCGCGAGACGTGCTGCAGAATCTGATTCCGCGCCAGCACCAGTTCGCCCACCTGGTTCATCAGTCGATCGAGCAGGCCCACGTCCACGCGAATCGTGCTTTCCGACGCAGCCGAGTTCCGAGATTCCGCCTCGGCGGTCGGCTTCGACGCCGCGATCGAGCCCGCAAGCGCGGCCGCACGAGCCGTCTCGGATGGCCTCAGCGTCGCAGCATCGCCGGCGGCTAAAGCTCGCAACCGCTGTTCCAGCCTGACGAACGAATCGGAGCCCTCGCGGCCAGTGCGCTCCACTTCCTGGATAATGGTGCGCGTTGCATCTACCAGCTCGAGCATCGTTTCGGCGACGTGGGCGGAATCGCGGACAGCGCCTTCTCGCAATTGACCAAGCAGGCTTTCGCCGGCGTGCGCCAAGGATTCCAGCTTGCCGAAACCCAGAAAGCCGCTGCTCCCTTTGACGGTATGCAGGCCGCGGAACAGGCTGTCAAGCGTATCCGCGGATTGCGGCTCGCGCTCCCATGAGAGCAAGTCGCGGTCGATTTGGTCGAGCGCCTCGCGGCACTCGACGATGAACTCGCGAACGGCCGCTTGCTCGACGGCCGAAGGCGACGTCGATCCGCCAGGCGGCATCGCCGAGGCGGGTAACGTCGCCTCCGCTTGCGCCGTCGAGGAATCGCCGCCGGCGGCACGGCGGCAAATGGCTACAAGCGCCTCGCGTTCCGCCGTAACGTCCGCGGCGTTCGATCCGTCGATGTCGTCAATCAGGCGCTTGAGCCGGTCGATGCACCGCAGCAGCACGCTGGTGTCGTCGGTGCGGGGCGCCAGTTCGCCGTTGCGGACATGGTTGAGCACCTGCTCCAGGCTGTGGGCGAGCAGTTCAATAGTCTTGAGGTCGAGGAAGCCGGCTGCCCCCTTGATGGAATGCACAGTGCGGAACATGCCGTTGACGGCGTCGGCGCTGGCGGCCGGATCGCCTTCAATCGCCAAAAGCTGGGCTTCGACGTTCGCCAGCCCTTCGTGCGCCTCGGCGACGAATTCGGCCAGCAGCCCGCGATCCGCTAGCAGTGAAGACTCGGCGGACATGGCGTTCCTTGAGACCTGCGCGGGGGTATCGTGCTTAGAGACGCCTAGCGCACCGCTTCGAGCGCCACGCCGACGTTGAGATACTCCAAGAACTCCGCATGGGCGCTGTGCAACATCGCGCGGTCGTAGTTCATCAGTTCGACCAAGGTCTCGATCAGCGAAGGGACGCTTTCTCGCTGCAGTTTCAGCAGTCGCGCCACGCCCTCGGGCGTCAGGTAGCCCATGTCGATGGCGATCTCGCCGAACAGCTCGGCACTGACGGCCTGCCGCTTCAAAACCCTCAGCACCTTCTCAACCGTCAGCGCATGTTCGCGTAGCGCCAGTTGCGCGATGCGGGGAGTCTGCCGATCGCAGTACCGGATGGCCGCCAGCGCATCGTCGGCGCTGACGATTCCACGGGCGCACAGCCACAGGGCGAAATGCAAGTCCTGCGCATTGCTAGGCGATGATGTCATGGAGGTCTCGATCGTGGGTCGCGCTGCGGGCTCGCTACGCGCATCGGCTACTCGGCGCCGTAGCGGCGAGCGCCGCCGAGCCGCGGGCCGAGCTGTGTCGCACCAGAACTCCGACCGCGACACACCGAAAGATAGGACAAGTTCTCGCCAACTTCGGCGACGCGTGGCAAACCACGCCTTCCGGTCGGGCCCATTGCGGCAGTCTTCACCGGAACAGGGCGCAGACTGAGCACGGCGCGGCCCACAGGGCCGGTACATTTGGAAGCTGCCGAAGGAATGCGGGTTGCGGCAAGCCGAGTTACCGTCGCGGCGTCAATTCACGCTGATCCGGCCGGCTTCGACCGCCAGGCGAACCAGTTCCGCCACGGTATCGACTTTCAGTTTTCTCATGATGCGCGCCCGGCGATCCTCCACCGTCCGGACGCTCACGCCCAAGCTGGCGGCAATCGCCTTGTTCGGCGCACCCTGGAGCATCAGGTCCAGAACGGCCTGCTCCGGTGCGCTGAGCCGGCCCATCATCGCGTTGAGCTCCTGGCGTCGCCCGTGCTGCCGCCGGTTGTCGGCGTCGACGGCCAGCGCCCGCGTGATCGCGTCCAGCAATTCCGATTCGCTAAACGTCTTTTGCAGGAACTCGACGGCGCCTTGCCGCATCGCCCGCAGCGCCGCCGGCACCTCGGCGAAGGCGGTCATAATGATGACCGGCGGGTGGATATCGAACTTCGACAGTTCTTCCTGAAGATCCAACCCGCTTCGCCCCGGCATCCGCACGTCCAGAATGACGCATCCGGGCTGGCTGGGGTCGAACTGCTGCAGGTACTCGTCGCCCGAGGCGAACGTCGCGGTCGCCATGCCGAACGAGCGGATTAACAGGTCGAGCGATTCGCAGAAGGCGGGATCGTCGTCAACGATAAACACTGTCGGCGGTTGCATGGCGAGACGGTTCCGAGGCTATGGGCAGAGTGAAATGGAAAACAGCGCCGCCGCCCGGCTGGGGTTCGGCCCAAATCCGGCCGCCGTGCGCTTCGATGATCGTGCGGCTAATCGGTAGGCCCAGGCCGACGCCTTCGGGCTTGGTCGTATAAAACGGCTCGAACAGTCGCGGGGCGTGCTGCGGCGCGATGCCGGCGCCGCGGTCTGCGACGCTGACACGCACTTCGTCGCCGATTGCGGCCGTCTCGAAGCGGAGCACGCGCTTCGCGGCGGGCTGCCCCCTCATGGCATCGAGGGCGTTTCGAATGAGATTGACGATGACCTGCTCGATTTGCACGCGGTCCGCCAGAACTTGCGGCAATGCTTCGCCGAGGACGGTTTCGATGTGCACGCCGCCGGCGTCCCCTTCGGGCGAGTAGCCGGGAGCGGTCAGGGCGATCATGTCGCGGACCGTTCGATTCAGGTCGATCGGCGTCTGCGCTGGTGGACTCTTGCGGACGAAATCGTTGAGGCGTTTCACAATGGCGCCCGCCCGCTCCATTTGCAGGACGCATTTGTCCACCAGGCCGATCAGCTCGTCGCCGTCGCCGCCCTGCCGCCCCCGGGCGTATCGCAAGAAGGCCCGCGCGTAGTTCGTAGCGGCGGCGAGCGGCTGGTTGATCTCGTGGGTCAGCTCCGACACCATTTCGCCCAGCGAGCTGAGTCGCCCGGCATGGGCCAGTTGGGCAAGCTGCTCCCGCTCACGAAGCGTCGCTAGTTTCCGAGCCGTGATGTCGAGGATCGACGTGAGCGTCATCAACCCCTCGTCCGTCTCGATCGGATTCAGTTCGACCTCGACGGGAAATTCCGAACCGTCCTTCCGGCGCGCGTACAAATCGCGGCTTTCGCCCATATCGCGCGCTGCGGGCTTTGCCAAAAAGGACGCTCGGTGTCGCCGGTGCACCTCGCGAAACCGCTCCGGCAGGAGCATTTCCAGAGAGCTTCCCATAAGCTCTTCGAGCGCGTAGCCGAACATCTCTTGAGCTTGAGTGTTGGCGAACGCGATTTTCCCCTGCTCGTTGACCAAAATGATGGCGCTTGCCGCGGCCTGCACGGCCAGGCGAAACATCTCCTCGGCTCGCTTACGCTCGGTGACGTCGCGGGTCACGTTGGCGAATCCGCGCACCGCGCCGTCGCGGTCGCGAATGGCGCTGACGACGATGTTGGCCCAGTACTTGGAACCGTCCTTGCGGACTCGTCGCCCTACTTCTTCGTACCGACCCGCCTCGCTGGCCGCTTTGAGGATCCGCTGAGGTTTGCCGGCGGTGCGTTCTTCCTCGGTGAAAAACGCGGCATAGGATCGGCCCACGATTTCGTCCGCCGCGTACCCGGTCGTTCGGCTGGCGCCGTTGTTCCAACTCGACACGCGACCTTCGCCATCGAGCATGAAAATCGCGTAGTCCTCGACCGCCTCGACAAGCTGTCGAAAGCGGGCTTCGCTTTCATGCAACTTGCGGGCGATCTTCGCGCGCTCGGTGATGTCTACGAACGCGCCGACGCTGCCGCGCGGCGCACCGTGCTCGTCCCGCAGCGGCGCCGCGTACTCCAGCAACCGCAGCACCCGGCCATCGGCGTGGACGATGTTCAGCTCCAGGTCGCGCACCTCGATTCCCTCGCGGGCCGCGACCTGCATCGGAAGCGACTCGTCCGGCACCGCGTTTCCCGCATCGTCGGTGACGGTGAAATTCGTGGGACGCTCGTCCGCCGGCGCCGTTTTCGAAGCGTTCTGACCCGGTTTCAGGCCGAGCACCTCGGCGAACGCACGATTGACCTCGATATGCCGGCACTGGCGATCGTGCGCAACGCCGATGCCAACCGGTAAGACGTTTAATAAAGCCTCGAACTCGGCCGTTCGACGGCAAACCAGCGCGCTCAGTCGATCGATCTCCTGGTCCGCCGCTAGTGCCGAGGTTTGATCGACCACGACTAACGTGAAACCTGAGCGGTCGGCGGAGCTGGCGTCGGCAGCGTACAAGAAGCCTGCTCGGAAGACCGACCCGTCGCGGCGAACTCGCGGCCCCGCCTCGTAATGGCGCCCGGCCGCCGCGGCCAGAGCCAGCGCCTGCTGCGGCGCGCCGCGCTGAATGTCCGCGTCTTCGTAAAAGACCGCTGCTAGCCGGCCGATGATTTCCTCCGCTGCATACTGGAAACTCCGCTCAGCCACGGGATTCCACGACGTCACCCGGCCGTCGCCGTCGAGGGTGATGACAACCGGTTCCTCCACGGCGTCGTCGCCCGGCTTGAACCGCTCCGTCGGCGCAGGCGGCGCACTGCCGTCGAGCAACCGACTTGAAGCGGTTGCCCTTGGGCCGGGCCAGTCATCAGCGCCGCGCGCACTCACGTTCGATTGTTCTTGTGCAAGGGTCCGCCTGGCAGCACATCGACGGCAACGCCGACCGGCGGCGCCTTGGCCCCAATACGCGGACTGGCGCCGTCGCCTACCAATGTAGTCAGAGCATGCGGTTTCCGCGCGAATTGCGCCGCTCGCCGCCGACCGCTGTGGCCGGGGACGCGTCACTGTAACGTGCAAGCTTGCGGAGTACGACGGCGCCGCCGTGCTGCGGGGCGCCGCAATTCCGCACGCGGCAAAGCACGAACCCAGCGACGCACGTCGCCCGTGATCAAGTCGTTCGTAAACTCGTTGGGCGCAACAACAAACCGGCTGGACCGCTCGAGAACAAGGCGGACGTGGAAAACCACGGACTGCCGGCAGCAGTGCGGCTAGGGTCCGTTTGCCGCGGGCCCCTCGCCATGGCGGATTGCGTCGAAGCACGCCGTGGCAACTGAGATGACAGGACAGAATCTTGTTTTCCGTCGCCGTATCGGCAGCGCCGAATCGGTGTCAGCGCAAGAACCCGGCGCAACCGCCCACTGCTTGGCGCTGCAACCCGCCGCCAATTCACTTCCCCACGTTCTTCCGTGGCATGCGGGGCTGGACCTTCTGCTGCTGCAACTTCTTCCGCAGGTGCGGAAACTTCGTGGCCGGCTTGCGCGGCGCGTTGCCGTGGCTGCGACGCATGGCATAGCTCCCATGAATCCCGAATTTGAAAAGCTCGCACGTTCTCTCCATTATAGCAGGCGGCTACAATCATCGTGCCGCTTGCCGTGGGGCCGCACCGCCTCGTTACTTGTCCACTCGTCGCCTTCGCCCAGGACGAAATCAACCTATGTTCCGCTGCGTCGCCATGCTGGTTCGAAACGCTTTCGTGCTGGGAGGCTGCGTCACCCTGCTTGCCCCCGCGGCCTTCGGCCAGATCGTCATCGAGCGGGTTTTCGGCCCCGAAGCTCCTGGCGGTCGCTACAAGCACCCGGCCGCGATTGAAGAGCTGGCCGGCGGCGACTTGTACATCGCCTTCTACGGAGGGGCCGGGGAGTATGAAGGAGATACGGCCGTGTACGGTTCGCGCCGGGCCAAAGGAACCGACGCGTGGTCCACGCCCCGGCCCATCGCCGATACGCCGGACCGCTCCGACGGCAATCCGGTCGTTTGGCAGCAGCCTGGCGGACCGGTGTGGCTCTTCTACGTCGTCCGCTACGGCGAGACGTGGGCCGACTCGATCATCAAGTTCAAAAAGTCGCTGGACGGCGCCCGGACGTGGACCGATTCGGACATGCTCACCTTCGAGCGCGGCATGATGGTCCGCTCCCAGCCCATCGAGCTGGCCGACGGAGACATCCTGCTGCCGATCTATCACGAAGTGGGCAACGACCGTGAAAGCGTCGGCGCCGGCAGTTCGTCGCTGTTCGCCCGCTTCGACAACGAAAACCGCCAATGGGAGTTCACCGAAAAGGTCCACTCCCGCTTGGGCGCCATCCAGCCGGCGGTCGTCCAGTGCGACGACATGCACTTGCTCGCCTTTTGCCGCCGCGGCGGCGGCTACGGCCATCAGCCCGATGGGTTCATGGTAAAGACCGAGTCGTTCGACGGCGGCCGCACCTGGACTCCGGGGGTCGATACCGAATATCCCAATCCCAATGCAGCGGTCGATCTCATCCGCCTGGCCAACGGCCACCTCGTGATGGTCTACAACCACAGCTTCGAGGGGGAGCGGATGCCGCTGACCATGCGAATATCAACCGACGGCGGCAAGACCTGGCCGCACGGCCGCAACGTGGTTGACAAACCCGGCGACACCGCCGCGTACCCGTACTTCATTCAAACGAGCGACGGCCGCATCCACGGCGTATACACGTCCGCAGAGCGGACGGTAGTAAACCACATTATGCTCGACGAAGCCGATATCGTCGATGCCCCGCAGCGCCAATAGCAGCCGGGCCGGAACAAGGAGACCGGCTTGCGGTCCAGCACAACAAAGTGCCCGTAAAAACGCCCAGCAGGTTCGACGCCGCGAGCGCTGTCTTCTTTTCTCGGCTTTTTTCTCGCCCGCGGTCAACCTCCTGACCATTGCTGACGACGGCGATCCGCGGTCAGATGCAGTGCCCCCCTTAAAACATCGGCCGATGGCGATTCCGCCAGAAGTTTGCGGCACGTCCGACGACATTGATACACTACGGCAGTCGCCGGCGCGTTAACCCGCACGGCCGCCACAGCATCCAAGGAAAGGCCAGGCTGGACCATGAAAGGCTTCGTTGTAGCAGCTCTTGGCGCAGCAACGTTCGGCATCACGTCCGCCGCACCGGCCGCCTGGGCGGCGAAGATTTACGGCATCGCCGAAGTCGCCGGCGCCCAGCGGCTGGTGACCTGGGACTCGGCCAACCCCAGCGTGCTGCTGTCGGACGTGCCGATCACGAACTTGCCGGCCGGCGAAACCATCCGCGGGATGGACTTTAGTGCGATCAGTTTTCCTGGCGCAACCCCGCGGCTGTACGGCATTGGCGCCGGGGTCGATCAGTACGCCAACGTGTATCAAATCTTCGATCAGGCTGCCGCCGCGATTGCGTTGAAACTTCCGTACCTGGGCGACCCGATCGCCATCGCGTCCGGCGAGCATTACGGAGTTACCTCATTCGGCAGCGACGCCCTGCGCTCGGTGAACGACGCTGGACGGCTCACCGGGTATAGCACGGTCACCAATAGCGGCTCCGGAGACGGCGCTGTTGCCTATGCCATAGGGGATCACAACGAGGGCCGCACGCCGCACGCCGTCCACCTGTTCAATCGATTTGCCGTCGACACGGCAATAGACGTTTTGGGCAGAATCTCGCTCATCGGCAGTCCCAGGCCTATAACGACCATCGGCTCGTTAGGCGCTGATTTCGACGACGCCGGAGCCATCGATGCGGCAAGAGGCGACAACAACGAAACGATCTATGCAGCGCTTCTCCCGGCTGGGCAAACGCAGTCGAACTTCTACGTGCTCGATCAACAGACCGGACAAGCCAACTTGATCGGCCGAATTGGCAACGGTGTGCTCATCTCAGCCATGGCCGTTACGCCCTTGCCGCCAATTCCAGAACCGGCGCCGTTATGGCTGATTGCCACGGGCCTTGCGGCATGGATGCTCAGCGGCGGCCCGTGGGAATCTCGCCGATGAAACTCGGCGTGCCATTGAGCCAGTAACGCATGCACATCTCCAAATCTAGCGAGAGTAGCTCAGTCCTCTTCGTCTTGCAGGAACTCGGCCCACGCAACTTCGATGTTGCCTCCGGCCAGCCAAATTTCGCCGCTGTCGTCGTCAACTTCGTTTTCTTCGAGGCGCCCGCGGAGGACATGCCATTGAAGAGGAGCTAGATTCTCGAATGTCAGCACGCTGAGGGGTTCGCCGGCCCACACTACGAAGTCGTTTTCATTCTGAATCGCGCTGCGTGTAAAGATTCGGATGACGTAATCAACCGGCTTACCTGGCCGCCTAAGGCCGGGAATCATCCAAGTCCGCTGTGGAGTTCCCGTGCCTGGCGGGATCAGCGGCTCCGGCCCGTCTCGAAGCCAGTGAACCGGCACGCCCTCCCGGCTTCGGAAACGCAGCGAGCGGCTCGAATCCCATGCGGCTGTCACGCCGCGCCCCGGAAAGGCGCGATGTCGGATTTTCGTCCGATATTCGCTCGGTTCGACAACGCCGTCCCCATCGGCGTCGCCGGCGACCACGATGCGGGTGATCTCCATCGAGCGAATGTTTTGATTGAACTCCAAGTGGGGGTTGCCGTTTTTCAACACCAATGGATGATCGGGCGCCTCGACGCCGATCCAACGCACGCCGCCGCACAGGCGATGCTGAATCCCATAATCATCGGCAACCACCGCCCAGTGCGTCGACGTGTCCGCCGTGTTTTTCGTGAGGCCTTCAACGCCGCCGGTCACGATCGTCGGCGTCGCGCCCGGAACGACGAAGCCTTGCGGAAAGTCGCCGAGGCCTTCAGCGGTTTCGGGGTCCGTATGGTTGAGGTCGCCCAGGATGAGGTTCGTATGGACGTTGTGCCCGAACACGGCCGTCTTGTCGCCGACGAGATTCACGCCCGTGCCTAAGAACCGGGTAACGCCTTCGCCGTTGCCGCTGAGGCCGCCGGCGCGGTGGATATACGAGGTCGTGTTGGAGTTCTTGAACGTCAGCGTCCGGGCCCCATCGTCGATGGATTCGATGTACAGGTATCGCGGCGGCTCGTCGGCCTGCGTCGGCTGGAAGCGCACCGCGGTCCGTACGTCGAAATAGTCGCTCAGCACGCGGGGACTGGGCAGGTTGTTGAAACTTACCGTGCTGGCGCCTTGCGGTATCGACCAGGCGATCGATTCCAAAAGCCGCCGCGGATCGTCATCGAAGGGGTCGCTGTCGCTGCCGCCGAGCGCGGGATTGTCGTTATTGAAATCTTTGTCGCCGATGATCGGCGCGTAGCTGGCCTTGTATCCCGACTCGGCGTTGAGGCCGTGCACCTCGCACGACTCGAGGTTGGCGCCGACCACCCAGTGCCCCTCGCTCCACAGGCCGAAGATGGAAGCCGGCACCGGCGCGCTGGCGCCGGGGACGCCGTACACGTCGATGACGCGGCCATTGGCCCCGCCCCGCCAGTTGCGAGCCAGGAAGCGATCGGCCTGCCGGAACTCGCCGCCGACGTACCAGCCGCGGAACGAACAGTCTTCAAAAGACGTATCATAGCCGTGCGTGACCTGCCAGGCGAAGTTGCGGCCGTGCGGCTTGTTCAGATACCACCCGCTGTCCGGGGAGTCGGAGGGGTTGATTAAGTAGGCGCCGGCGAGGTGGTCGAAAAACGTGAAATAGCAGCCGCGGACATAGAGCCCGCGAATGGACGTACCCGGTCCGGATGTGGACGCCGGATTGCCGATCCGAAACAGGCTGCCCTTTTGACCCGAAGGAATCTGAAAGGTAATGTCCTCGATCCGCCAGGGGCCGATGCGGGTCGCCGCGTGGGCGCTCATGTCGAGCCACACGTCGCTCGTGTTCATTCCCGTGATGACGAACCGCGTAAGCTGCTTGTCGCCTTGCGTACCCTCCTCCTGGTGCTGCCAGGCGTACTCCGACGCGGCCCCCTTCCAGGCGATCTGGCGGAAGGAGTTGATGTCGGCCGTGTTGATCTTGCCAAAGTAAAAGTCGCCGGCGGGCCACACGATCAGCCGCCGCGACTTGCACGCCTCGGCCAAGAGCGCCGCGTTGGCCGCGGCCGCGGCCGGGTCGTTGGGCTTAAACCCTAGTGCCAGCGCGTTGACCGGCGACGTCGGCGTCTTCCAGGTCCAGGTCCCGTAGAAGTCTGACTGGTCCGCGTCGTCGAGCATCTCCTTCGCATAGGCGACCCACGTGCTGTTTACGCTCGCCGCATCCGTGTGCAAAAACATCATCGACAGCCGCCCGTCGAACGGATTGCGGGCCGTGGCCTGCTTCAACGCCCCGACGCTGATGGAGTTCAGGCTGGGCGTGAAGGGCGTGCCGTCGACGCCGCCGATGACTCCGTCGATGCCGGCGTAGCGGCTGCTATGGCTGGAAAACAGCCCCACGGCCTGATGCCAGACCCCCGCGGAAAAGCCGGTGGCCGAAGCGGCCGCGTTGGCGCTGCCGGCGTGGGCTTGGATTTTGTCGCTGGGCACGTCGCCTCGCCACTCGAGGTCCAGGAAATTGTTGTCGTCCGCAGCCGCGGCGGCGACGGCCATGCTGCGCATCGGCGCCGTGGCGTTGTCCGCTTGACCGTGATGAATCATCACCAGCGGCGCCGAGGTGGGGACGCTGGCCGTGGCCGCGCCCCATTGCGTCGAGCCGTTGTAGTCGGTGGCCTTGCTGCCGTTGATCGGCCCGGCGACGACTGGGGGACCGCCGTTCATCGCCAAGTCGTTGCCATTGCGCGTGCGATCTTCGCCGCCGCCATGCGGCCAGAAGGCCCGCAGGTGCGCGGCGTAGGCGTTCTCGCGGCCGTACAGGTCCGCGTCGCTGGGTCGCGAAGCGGCGGGATTGCCGGCCCAGATATACAGCGGCTCGTTGGCGCTGGCGCTCTTGACGCCCGTCCAGCGAACGGCGATCAGCCCGCTGCCGGTGCTGCCGTCGTCGTCGAACTCGATGACGTCGACCGGCAGTTGCTGCGTCCCGGCGGCGTCTTTGGAGGCCCGGATATCGTCGCCGTCGAATTGAACGCTCGTCCAGAACTCGCTGGGCAGTTGATCGAGCGAGACCAAGAGCGTGAAGTCGGTCACCGGGTTCGCCGGCTCGGTCGTCACGCTATGCGTGACGTACCCGGCCCAGCCGTCGGGAAACGCCGCTAGGGCGTTCTGCGTGAATCCTACCACGATCGCAGCCGCGACCATGCCGCACCGACAACGGTTCCCAAGAGCCGCCATGACCCACCCCTCCGCGGAACGCGAGTCGGACAACGAGTTGGCTATCCACGCGTGTGAATGTACTAATGTACATATTCTGTCAAGGGGCTGCATCAGGTCAAGCGGAAAGCCGCGCGGTCCCGCTCGTCGTCCCAGCGGAAGGCGCCAGTCGCGCACGAGTCGCAACTCCGTTGCTGGGCGCTACGCGCGACTATTTGACACTCTGTCGGCCGTTCGGTACCGTCACGGGATAATGCCGCGACGAGCGAATCGTTTGGGCGGCCGCCGCGGCAGCAGCGATACTTCTCGGACATCTACACAACGAGGTATAGGAATGATCCTCGGCAAGCTGTGGAGCGCGTTTCGGGCGCAGCTCAATAAACTGGCCAACTTCTTCTGGACGCAGGACCCGATCGCCCAGATGCAGTACGAATACGACAAGGCCGTCGAAGAACTGAAGGTTGGCCGCGAGGGGCTGGAGCAGTACCGCGCGCTGGTCGAGCGGGTCAGCCGGCAGGTGGCCACGCACCAGCGGCATGTGACCAGCCTCGAGGCGAAAATCAAGGCGTATCTGCAGGCCGGCGATCGCGACACGGCCGCCAAGTTCGCGCTGGAACTGCAAAAGGCCAAGGCCGACATGCAGGAGGACCAGGAGCAACTGGCCCTCCACGAAAAGGCTTACGACAACAACGTCCGCAAGATCAAGCATGCCAGCTCGAAGCTGGCAACGGTTCGCGAGAACATCGCCAAGTACGACGCCGAGCTGAAAATGAGCCGCGCCGAGGCCGAAATGGCCAAGCTGGCGCAGTCGTTCGACTTCGACGTGACGACCGACTTCGGACAACTCGAGCAGGTCATTCAGGACAAGATCTCGCTGAACCGGGCGAAGGTCCGGGTGGCGGCCGACTTGTCGAGCGAGGGGATCGAAACGGTCGAACGCGAGGAGGCGATGGAGTCGGCCATGGCCGACCAGGCCCTCCGCGAATTCGAAATCCAAATGGGCATGGTCACTCCCCAGACGGCCGGCGTCGAGGAATCGGTCAAACAGCTTGGCCCGAGCGTGCAGCAGATCGAGCAGAAGTGAGAGGAGTGGAGATTTGTTTTTGGGTTAGGTGTCGGGTGTCGGGTGTCAGGTGTCAGGTGTCAGTTTTTGTTTGTTGGTCCGTGCATTACCGCTGCCTACTGCCTCCCTCCTACTGCTTTCTGCCGACTGCCCCCTGCTTTCCGCCCCCTAACGATCGGCGGCGCCCCCTGTGAGCCAATCTCCTCAACTCGAGCAGCCCGCGCGGGAGGCGACCAGCACGCCGCTGCCCGACTGGTACCCGCCATGGGCCAAGGAGTTGGCGGAACTGTACTTCGCCGGCAGCACAAGCTTCTTCATACTGCACGGCAACGTTCACGACTTCGTCCACAGCCCCCGAGGGCCGCACGGAGCGTTCTGCTCGCTGGCGGAGTTCTTGGCCGAGCAAGTCTTCGGCCAGTGGAATATCGTGCTCTCCTACGACCTGGGCCGCGGGCTGAAGGCCGAGGCGGGGCCTGACGCCGCGCGGTTGCACGAGATGCTCAAAGCGGCAGCCCCTTACGTGGGAACCGCCGGCACGTGGCCGCGGGACGTCGACCCGGCGCTGGCGGCGGTCGACAACCTGATCAATCGCGTGCTGCTGGCCGAGAAACCGGCAGAGCGTCCGCGGGTCGGGCTCCTGTTCCCGCATGCGCAGTATCTCGCCCCGGCCGAAGCTCCGGGCACGACCGGTCGCGACGCCTCGCGGCTCGTGCGGCTATTGTCGTGGGCGCAGAACCCGTACATCAAGCGCATCAATCTTGCCATTTGCTTGATCGCCGAACGGCTCTCCGAGGTCAATCAGCGGCTGGTGCAGAATCCGCACGTCGCGACGATCGAAATCCCGCTGCCCGACGCATCGCTGCGGCAAACCTACCTGGCGAGCCATATCGGCGATGACGCGGCGACGCCGGACGGGCTCACCGTGGAAGGCCTCGCCCAGCTTTCGGGCGGCTTGAACCTGGTGAACCTGAGCGTCGCCTTGTCGCGCAGCGGCGATAGCGGTCGGCGGCTCGACGTGCCGCGCTTTCGGAAGCTGAAGAAAGGAATGATCGAGCGCCAATGCCGCGACCTGGTGACGTTCGTCGAGCCCAGCCACAACCTCGACATGGTCGTCGGTCACGAGGCGGCCAAAGAACGCCTGCGGCTGGACGCGAAATGGATCGGCGAAGGCCGGCTCGACGCAGCGCCGATGGGCTACCTGGTGTGCGGCCCGGTCGGCACGGGTAAGACGTTTCTGGCGGAATGCTACGCCGGGGCGATCGGCATACCGTGCCTGGTGCTGCGGAATTTTCGGTCGAAGTTCGTCGGAGAAACCGAAGGCAACCTCGAACAAGTGCTCACCGTGCTCCGCTCGCTCGGTCCGGTGGTGGTGATCGTCGATGAGGCCGATGCCGCGCTGGGCAATCGCTCCATGGAGGGCGATAGCGGTACGTCCAACCGCGTGTTCTCGATGATCGCCAGCCAGATGGGCGACACGAAGTACCGCGGCCGCATCGTGTGGATGCTGCTCACCAGCCGGCCCGATATGCTGCCGATCGACCTGAAGCGGCAGGGGAGGGCGGAAGTGCACATCCCGCTGTTCTACCCGCAGGAGAAAGCGGAAATCGGCGAAATGCTGCGCGTGATGGCGGCGAAGAACAAGATCCGGCTCGCCGACGGGGCCCTGCCGGAGATCGATCCGCAGCGGCAACTGAGCGGCGCCGACCTGGAAAGCATTATACTGGGAGCCCGGCGGCGAGCGTTGGCGTCGGGTCGCGAGACGGTCCAGCGCGGCGACGTAGAGACGTCGCTGGCGTCGTTCATCCCCTCAGCCCAGGGGCTGGAAAAGGAAATCCAAGAACTCGTCGCGGTGATCGAATGTACGGATCGAGAATTCCTCACGCCGAAGTGGCGGGAGGCGATCGACGCGCCCGACGGACGGCTCAAGCTCCAGCAGCGGCTGGCCGCGATGCGGGCGATGGTGGACTGAACCCGGAAGGGTCGCGGCTGTTTGGCAACGGGAGACGCGCGCCGGCGTCGAGCGCTCCCGGCCCCCAAAGAGCCTCGGTCCAGTTAGCAACCCACATGGAATAGATAGGAGCGGCGACCACGATGCCCCGCACTAGTTGGCTCGACGAGAACCAGAATACCGTCAAGATCGACGACTACGCCCAGCAGCTTGGGCCATTCGTCAACGCCATCGCTGATGGCCGAATTGACGCCCAGGAGCTCCGCGCTCAAGAAGCCCGCGTGGTCGCGCTCATCAAGGAGGTCGAACCGAAGTTCGACGACGCGACGCACGCGAAGCTGACGTCGTTGCTATGCGAGCTGTCTGCCTTCAACGTCATGCAGACGCTGCATTCGCTGCTGGAAGCGCGGCCGACGACCGCCTTCCGCGGCTGACGCGCTCCTGCGCATGGCCGCCCGACACACCCCTTACCCGCGTCTTCTTCAGGAGACTCGACACGTGGCCGGACAACCCAAGCCGATGTTCTACGTCGCCGTCCTCGTGGTGGTGGGCGGCCTGGTCGCCTTCGCCGCCTCGCGGATGGACATCTTCGCCCCTAAAGGCAACCAGGGTCCGCAGCCGGGCGATAACCAGGACATCGATCCGGGCGAGCTGGGCATGGGCGGAGAAGAGGCGGCCGAGGCGCCCGACGCCGGCGGCATCACGACCGTTTCAGAATACAAGTTCAAGCCGTCCGAGCGGCTGCCGGAGGTGAAAGGGACCGGCGCCTACGCCGCCATGGAGGACAACACGGTTCGCTTCGCGCTGAACGTCTGGGCCGGCTGGGCGCCGATCATCTACGCGAACAACGGCTTCCGTGCGGGCAAAACGTGGAAGACGCCCGATGGCCAGGATTTCAAGGTCGAACTGGTGCTCATGGACGATCCCGTCGCCATGCGCGACGCCTATGCGGCCGGCAACGTCCACATCGGCTGGGCGACGCTCGACATGGTCCCGCTGTTCATGGAAGGCTTCGTTAACAAGGACGGCGTCCCCGTCGATTCGCGGATCATGCCGCGGATTTACCAGCAGGTCGACTGGTCGAACGGCGGCGACGGCATTGTCGCCCGCGAGAATATCCGCACCGTGGGCGACTTGCGGGGCAAGCAGATCGTGTTGGCGGAGAACTCGCCTTCGCAATACTTTGCGCTGAACATGCTCGTCGCCGCGGGCGTGCAGCCGGCGGAGGTGAACATGATCTTCACGCAGGACGCGTTCCAGGCGGCGGCCGCCTTCAACGCCCAGCCCGATATCTCGGCCGCCGTCTCCTGGGCGCCGGACATCTACAATCTTTCCGACATTCGCGGCAACCGCATGCTGGTGACCACGGCGACGGCCAACAAGCTGATCGCCGACGTGTGGTTCGCCCGCGCGGACTTCGCCAAGGAGCACCCGGGAATCTGCGAAGGCATTGTCCGCGGCATCTTCGATGCCATGGTGGAGTTGAAAACCGACGCGGCCAAGCAGAAGGTCGCCGAACTGATGGCCGAAGGGTACAACCTGCCCGCCTCGGCGGCGATGGGCATGCTCGCCGACGCACACAGCACCAACTGGGCGGAGAACTACCAGTTCTTCCTGAACCGAAACAATCCGACGAATTTCGAGCGCATCTGGAACCAGGCCTATTACCTGTATCGCCGCATTGGCAAGATCACGCACCAGAAGGTGCCCTTCGACCAGGTGATGGACTTCTCGATCATCGAAAAGCTCGGCCAGGAAGAAAAGTACCGCAGCCAGCAGGACGAGTACACGGTCAGCTTCGTGCCAAAGTCCACGAGCGAGATTCAGGGCGCGGAAGAAATCCTCACCAACACCGTCGTCATCCACTTCTTCCCGAACAGTTGGGACCTCTATAAAAAGGTGACCGAGCGCGACGGCGACAAGGACGTCGAGCGGCTTTACGACCCCAACGTCGACAACGTGCTCGAGGAAATCGCCAAGTTGGCCGGGCAGTTTGGCGCCGCGCGCATTGTGATCGAAGGACACACCGATTCGTCCATGCGGGGCAAGGCGCCCGAGGAGCTCGTCAAGGAGCTATCGCAGAACCGCGCTTCGGCGGTCAAGGAAGCGCTGGTGAACAAATACAAGCTTGATCCTAATCAGTTCAACGTCGAGGGTATGGGATGGGACCGCCCCGCCGATTCGACCGACCCGAACAACCACGCCAAGAATCGGCGGGTGGAGATCAAGGTGTACCCAGCGGAAGCAGCGGGCGGCTGAGCGCGGAAAGCGCGTAACGCCGCGCCCACCCCAGCGGACTGGTCGCTTAAGCGACCAGTCCCTGCGGCGTCGCCGCTGGACGTTGAACCCGCGCGACTGCAGGCTCCCCGTCCCGCCGCGAGCAATCCGAATCGGCGCCAAGCAAGCATGCCCGAACAACCGTCGTCGCCGCCCGAACCGGCCCCAACGCGAGAGCACGCGCGTCGTCCGTGGCTGCGGCTGCGCGGCGAGTTGCATCCAGTGTTGGCCGTGGTCCTGAGCGTGGCGTGCATCGCCGTGTGCTGGGGGCTTTGGTGGTACGTCACCCGCGGCGACACGCCCGAACAGCGCATCGTCAACCGCGCATCGCTTCCCAGCCCGTCGGAAACGTTCGCGACGTTCAAGTCGCTCTGGTTCGATCGGGCCCTGACGCGCAACGTAGCCGTGACGCTCAAACGCGTGTCGCTGGGCTTTGCGCTCTCGGCCGTCGTGGGCGTTCCGCTGGGAGTGCTGGCCGGCTGCTTCCCGGCTGTGCGGGCGTTCCTGGCGCCGCTGGTGATCTTCGGTCGCAACATCCCCATCGCCGCGCTCATCGGGCTGACGTTCCTGTTCTTCGGCATCGGGGAAACGCAGAAGGTGATGTTCATCTTCCTGGCGTGCGTGGCGTTCGTGCTGGCCGATACGACGGCCTCAGTGGCCGACGTTGGCCAGGAGTACGTTGACACGGCATATACGCTCGGCGCGTCTCGCTGGCAGACAGTCATGAAGGTGCTGGTGCCCCTGGCGATGCCGACCGTCTTCAATTCGCTAAGATTGCTGTTTGGTCTGGCATTCGGCTACGTGATGCTCGCCGAGCTGGTCCGGTTGGGCAACGAGGCGGGCGGTCTGGGCAATCTTATTAACGTGTCGCTCCGCCAGGGCCCCCGCGCACACGTGTATTTGATCATTTTGATCATTCCCGCCGTGGCGCTGGCGATTGATCGTTTCTTATACGCCGTTCAGCGTTCGCTGTTTCCGTATCGCTACGGCGGCAACGGTGCGCTGAACCGCGCGCTGCGAGCGATGCTGCACTTGTGGGACGACCTCAAGCTCGCCGTCTGGAGGCGGCGAAAGCACGCCGACGCCCTCGTTCCTCGCACCAGCGATCGACCCGCATGAGCGACGCGCCGCGCGAACAGCAAATTGGCATGGGCAAAGTTCTGCCCGTCGCCGGTGCGCCGCCTGACGGCGCACCGCAAAAGCTGCTGGCGGCCCCGCGGCGGAACGTCGTCGAGTTCCGCCAGGTCACCAAAACGTACAATGCCGGCAGCGCCGCCGCGTTCACGGCGATTCGAGACGTGACGTTCGCCGTTGAAGACATTCCGCACCGTGGCGAATTCGTCTGCGTCCTGGGCCCCAGCGGCTGTGGAAAAAGCACCATTCTGCGGCTGATCGCCGGGCTCGAACCGCAGCATCCGGCCACGCTCGGCGAAGTCTTGGTGCAAGGGCGTCCCGTCGTTGGTCCGGGTCCGGATCGCGGCATGGTTTTCCAAGACTACACGAGCTTCGACAACCGCACGGTGCTCGATAACGTCGCCTTCGGCCTGGAGTGCGCCGGCGTGCCCCGCAAGGAGCGATTCGAACATGCCCGCCGCTGGATCGAGCGCGTCGGCCTCAGCGTCGAAAAGGACCAGGACAAGTATCCGCACCAGCTTTCCGGCGGGATGCGGCAACGGGTCGCCATCGCCCGCAGCCTGATCCTTCACCCGCGGCTGATTCTGATGGACGAGCCCTTCGGGGCCCTCGACCCCACGACCCGCATGCACATGCAGGACCTGCTGATCTCGCTCTGGCAGGCGGTCGAGGCCACGGTCTTCTTCGTCACGCACAGCATTGAGGAGGCCGTCTACCTCGGCGATCGCGTGTTTATCCTGTCCAGCGCTCCGGGGACGCTGCTGCGCGAATTGAAAGTCGAACGCCCCAACCGTCCGGCCGCCGAAATGCAACGCGACCCCGCGTTCCAGGAAACGGTATACTACATCCGCGACCTGATCAGTACGCTTGAGCGTGATCAGGGGAAGTCCGCCTCCTAGCCACCTCCTGCCCGACGCGACCGCCGTGCTCAAGTACATCAAAGCCGCGTTCCTGTACCACTGGAACCTGCTGGCGTTCCTCGGCGGCATGGGCTTCGCGGTGCTCAGCGGCCACGCCGACGTGGCGGCGCCGTTGGTCCTGGCGGCCGAAACGGCGTACTTGGGCTTCCTCGGCACGCATCCGAAGTTCCAATCCTACGTCGAAGCCCAGCAGGCCAGCGTCGCGCGAAAAGCCGCCTCCGAGCAAAGCGCCGACGCCCTGCAAATCATCCTCAAGCGGCTTCCGGAACGCTCGCGCCGCCGGTACGCCGAATTGCTCGACCGTTGCCGCCGCCTGCGCCAAATCGCCGCCGATCTGAAGCATCCCGGCGCCGCGCACGTCGGCGAGTCCTTCGACTCGCTGCAAAGCGAGGGT
The DNA here is from genome assembly GCA_003576855.1 of Planctomycetota bacterium. Lineage (GTDB taxonomy): Bacteria > Planctomycetota > Planctomycetia > Pirellulales > Lacipirellulaceae > Lacipirellula. Next base: position 1,794 of record QEVI01000035.1, on the reverse strand, counting down.
CTCGACCGGCTGCTGTGGATGTTTCTACGGCTGCTGTTCACCGAGTTCTCGCTGGCGCGTTTCCTGCAGCAGACCTCCCGCGAGGAGATCCAGCAAGACCTCGACGGACTGGACGCGAACTTGAAAACGCTCGCCGCGCAGGCCGAGTCCCCTCACGCGGCTAAGCTCCGCCGCACCCTGGAAGACAGCCTGGCTACCTCGCGCGCACGGCTGGAGAACTACGACCGTGCGCGAAGCAACTACGAATTCGTCCGGCTGGAGCTCGATCGCTTGGAGAAGAAGATCGATTCGCTGGCCGAGCTCGCCATCAACCGGCAGGAACCGGACTACATCTCCACCCAGATCGACCAGGTGGCCCACAGCATGCACGACGCCGAAAAAACCATGAACGAGCTACAGTACGTCACCGGCGTGGAATTACTCGACGACCATGCGCCGCCGATCCTGCAGGCGACGCAGGCGCAGCGCTAGCGATTGAACGATGCCGGCGAGGCGCTGGTATGTTCTCCCGCCAGGCGGGCATCGTCTCCGGCGCCGTCCCACAGATCTCCCCCGGGCGACCAGACGCTCATCTCGCGGAGGACTTCGCTATGAACCGACTGCTTGTACTGCTGCTGGTCCTCGGCATTGCATCGACCACGCGGGCCGACGACGACGACGAGCTGACCTGGCCCCGCTTCCGCGGACCCAATGGATCCGGCATATCGGCCGAGGGGCAGCCGCCGGTCGAGCTAGGGCCGGAAAAAAACGTCCTGTGGAAGGTCGCGACGCCCGGCGGCTGGTCTTCGCCGATTATCGTGGCCGATCTGCTGGCGTTCACCGCCGAAGAGAACGGCAAGCTCTTCACGATCGCCTATCGCCGCTCGGACGGCAACGAAGCGTGGCGCGCCGAGGCCCCCGTGAAGGAGCTAGAAAAGTTCTTGGCCAACGAAGGCAGCCCGGCCGCCTCGACGCCGGCGACCGACGGAGAGCGGATCGTCTCCTACTTCGGCTCCAGCGGCCTGTTTTGTTACGACCTGGCCGGCAACGAGCAATGGCGGCGCGAGATGCCGCCGGCCGCCACGCTCGGCAACTTCGGCACCGGCGTGTCGCCCATCATCGAGGACGGGCTAGTCGTGCTGCTGCGCGACGAGGCCCGCAGTCCGGAAATTATCGCGTTGAACGCCGCGACGGGCGAATTGAAATGGAGCAAACGACGCACGTCCAAGGGAGGCTTTAGCACGCCGGTCGTCTGCGACGTCAACGGGCGCAAGCAACTGGTCGCCGCCGGTCAAGGGCGGATGATCGCCTACGACTTGCACAACGGCGATGAGCTGTGGTACGTCGAAGGCATGCCCGCCGCGTCGTGCTCTTCGCCGGTGGCTGCCGGCCAGCGGTTATATTTCGCCGCGTGGTCTCCGGGCAGCGGCGACGAACAACTGTTCACAATGCCGCCGTTTAGATTGATGCTGCTGGCCGACGCCGATAAGGACGGCGCATTGAGCAAAGACGAAATGAAAATCGGCCCGCTGAAGGATTTCTTTGACTCGCTTGACATCGACCATGACGGCGCCGTCACTAGCGCCGAGTGGGAAGAAATGCAGCAGCTCGTCGGGGCGTCGCGGAACATCGGCTTTGCCGTCGAGGCCGGCGGCTCGGGCGACGTCACCAAGACGCATGTCCAGTGGCAAGCGAAGCGCGGCCTGCCGTACGTTCCCTCGGCCATTTTCTATAGGGACCAGTACGTGATGGTGAAAGACGGCGGCATCGTCACCGCGCTCGACGCCGCCACGGGCCAAGAGCTTTATCAGAAGC
>QEVI01000367.1 GCA_003576855.1 Planctomycetota bacterium | reverse complement strand
GACCTTCTCGACAAAGGAGGTCTGCTCGATGAGCCGCGCGGCGGGTTCGGCGTCGCCGGCGACGCCGATGCGGAGCACGACCTGTTGGCGCACGCGGCGTTCCTGTGGACCATCCCCTCGACGCCCCACGCCCCGAAGGGCCAGCGAATGCATAAGCTGGCTCAAATCGCGCGTGGAGATCATCCTCAGTTTTTTGGTGACGCAAAATCCGACGCTGCGTTTATGTAGATGACGGGCCGCTGTCAGCGGCGAGCACAGCTCGACAAATCGCTTCACCGTGCCGGCGCGAGCCGAGGCGGATCGCGACGGAACTGCGTCCGGAGACTGCAGGTAGGCAGCCTAGCGTCCTGGCGTTGCGGTCGTTGGTACGTCCCCGGAGTTGTTCCCGCCGAATGGTTGGCGAACGATGTGCGCGGCGTCTATAGGCCGCGGCCCACATGTCGCACGATCGGCTTTTTCGGCGCCATGCCGCGCCGACCGTTGCTTCTTTCTTTTCACTTCTGCGAGGCATAGCCCAATGCGCAGTAAAGCCGCCGCTAGTTTCGGGACTATTCAACGCCTTCACCTGGTCGCGGCCGCACGCCTCCCGCTTGGCGTGCCCTCCGTGAGGGCCGCCGGCCAGTCATCGATCTGCGGCTTGTTCGGCCGCGCGGTCGGCGGCTGGCTGGTCGTCGTTAGCGCCGCGATCGCGATCAGTTCCGTCAAATGCGCCAAGGCAGCGCCGCTGTCGAACGGCCTAGTTGCGTATTGGCAGTTCGAGAACTCCGGCGAGGACTCCGCGGCGAATGATTTCGACCTTCAGATTGTCGGTGGGCCGCCGTACGCAGGCGGCCGATTCGGGCAGGGCCTGGCCCTCACGGGAGACATCAGTCAGTTCGCCCGCCGTCCAGGCGACGACGCGGCGTTCGACTTTGGTTCGAACCCGTTTAGCGTGCAAACGTGGATAAAGCTGACGGACAATACTCGCGAGCAGACGATTATCGAAAAGTTCAGCGGCAGCGCCGGGCCTGGCTGGACGCTCACTGCCCGGCCGAACCGAGGTGGCGGCGACATCCAGTTCTACACGGACGGCGCGAGCTCGCTCGCAGTCCCCGTAAGCAACTTCGCCACCGGCGTGTGGCATCACTTGCTGGTAAGTCGCGGGGATCGACTGAGTTTGTTTGTCGATGGAGTGGTCCGGCGGATTTCCGGCGACGGCAGTATTAGCGATGTCGTCCGACCGCTGCTGCTGGGACGGCGCAATGACGCGGACGGTCGCGGCTTTGGTCTGCGCGGCGTAATGGACGAGGTGGCCGTCTGGAGCCGGGCGCTGTCGGACGCAGAAGCGCTGGCGCTGTTCAACGGGGGCGCTGGCCGGCCCGTTGACAACTACGATCCGCCGCCGGCGGATCCAGCGGTCCGGTGGTCGGGCAACGGACACGTCTACGAGTTCGTTCCCGCGCAGGGCATTTCGTGGCCCGACGCGGAAATGGCCGCCCGATCGCGGCGGCGAGGCAACGTTGCCGGGCATCTGGCGACGATCGGCAGCCAAGGCGAGAACGACTTCGTCGTTCAGTTGTTGAGCAAAGCAGGCGCTGACTTACCAAGGCTAACCGAGGCGTGGATCGGCGCGCAGCAACTCGACCCGCAGGCGCCCGCCAGCGACGGCTGGTCGTGGACCACCGGCGAACCGTGGCTGTTCACGGCCTGGGACTTCGACGAACCGAACGACAACGCCGGCGGAGAACAGTACCTGGGCATGTGGGGACCTCACGGCGATGGGCCGCTTGGCCGATGGAACGATCAGGGGGGGCCGGCAGATCACTACGCCGTCAACAACATCCAGGGCTATATCATTGAATTCCCCGTCCCTGAGCCGCACGGAGCGCTACTGGCGGCGGCCGCGAGCTGCATCGTGCTGGCGGGAGGACCGACTGCAATGCGGCGACGCCGAAGCCCACGCGTCGGTAAAGCAGCTCTTGGCCACCTGGCTGGTACGGCAAGCGGAACCAACGCCGAGCGCGGCCATCAACAGGGTACTAAGTAGCCATCCAAGAGTTTTGTGACAGGATGGCGGCATTGCGAAGCGTCTCGCGGTTATTGATTTCGCGGAGGGCGTCGACAGCGCGGCCGACGGTCTGCTGGAAGTTGTCGGGTTGGTGGTTGCAGAGGACGGCGCCCTTGGGCCATCGCCAAAGGCCTTCGACCGGATTGAGTTCAGGGCACGCAGTGGGAAGCCAGCGGAGTTCGATGCCCAAATCGGCGGCCAGGGATCGACTGGCCCCCGCCCGTTGGGGGCTGCCTCGGTCGAGAAACAAGACGATGTTCCAGCCCCGCCACGCTCGCCGGATCGCCTGCAGATGCAAGCGCCAGGTCTGGCCGTTCCATCGTGGCGCCTCCTCGACCAGACGATGGCCGGTCGCAATGTTGATCGTGCCGTACAACGTGCGGTTGCGGCGATCGCCGGTGACGGCAATCCGAGCCGGTTCGCCTTGGGGCGACCAACTAGCCCGCAACGGCGGCGTTTCGGTGATGATCGTCGCGTCGCTGAACAACACGACAGTCCGCGTGCGATCAGCTAGCCCCCGCTTCAGCCCCTTTTGGCTTGCCGCCAAGTCGCGGTGCGGCGACGCAGGACGTAGCGGGGGCGCTTCCAACGGTAGCCCAGGTCGTGCAGAGCGTGAGCGATCGTGCTTATCTACGCTTCGATCGACAGGGCTTCTCGCAGATGCGCCTGCAGCAGGGGCGTGGTCCACTCGGCGTAGCGATGGCCGTAGTCCGTCGGCTTGGCGGCCAAGAGCTGAGGCAACGCCTCCACGAGGCTCCGCGGCAGAGCATCCGGCCGGTCGCTGCGCTCCGCATCCAGCAACCGCTGGGCGAGGGCTCCGACGCGGTCGTGAACCCGGGCCATCCAGTTGTAAATCGTATTGCGCGCCACCTGCAGCCGCCAAGCAACGCTCGTTACGGCCTCTCCGGCGGCGACCGCTAGTAACGCTTGCGCACGCTTCAAGTGACGCACGTCCTTCGAGCCGGAAACCAACGCCTCCAAAGCCCTTCGCTCCCGAGCATTCAGCGGGAATTCCATGGCATCACCTCCTTGCTGAGCACCACCATAATCGATTTTCAAGAATACTCAAACACTTCTTCATCGGTACTTAGGACGTAATGCCTCGGGTGAGCGCCATGAACGCCGTTTCCAGGTTGATTTCTTCCTCGGTCATGCGCGACAGCCGGTGGCCGTGTTCGACAAGCAGCTTCGACAGCTCGCTGTAATCGTGGTCGCCGGGTCGGAGCGTGACGCGGAGCTGGCCGTCGTGGGCTTCGACCTTCTCGACAAAGGAGGTCTGC
>QEVI01000366.1 GCA_003576855.1 Planctomycetota bacterium | reverse complement strand
GCCAGCGTGCCGAACGTGCCGATCTGCGCGACGTTGGCTTCGCCGTACTTCTGCTTGACGTATTCGAGGACTTCGCCGCGGCGTTCCTTGCAGAAGTCGATGTCGATGTCGGGGGCCTCGAGCCGGTTTTCATCGAGGAACCGCTCGAACAGCAGGTCGTACTCCAACGGGCAGACGTGGCTCAGCTTCAGCGCGTAGCAGACGAGCGAGCCGACGCCGGAACCCCGCGCCGTGCAAGGAATATTCTTCTCGACGGCGAAGCGGACGAAGTCCCACACGATGAGGAAGTAGTCGCAAAAGCCCAACTTGGCAATGACGCCGAGCTCGCGGTTCAGCCGGTCGTACACTTCCTGCGAGAGGTCCGCGCCGTTCCAGCGGTCGGGTCGGCGTGCGTAACGTTCCTTCAAGCCCTGGATGCACAGCTCGCGCAAGTAATCCGGCGGCGAAAGCGGCTGCGGGACGTGGAACGTCGGGAAGTGCCGCTTGCCGAGCTCCAGGTCGATGTCCACCGAGTCGGCGATTCTTTGCGAGCGGCGGAGCGCTTCCTCCTGGTCGGGCAGCGCGGCGTACATCTCCGCGGGGCTGCGGAGAAAGAACTGGTCGCCTTCCATCCGCATCCGATTGGCGTCGGTGCGGAACTTGCCCGTGTTGATGCACAACAGCACGTCCTGCGCGACGGCGTCTTCCTGGCGAACGTAGTGGGCGTCGCTCGTGACGACCACCGGCAGGCCCATCCGTGCGGCGACCTCGAGGGCGGCCTCTTTGGCAAGCCGCTGGATCTCCAAACCGTTGTCTTGGATCTCGATGAAGTAGCGGTCGCCGAAAACTTGATGGAACCACGCGGCCACTTCGCGGGCCTTGTCGAGCTGGTCTTCGAGGTAGGGGGGGTGATGCGCGGCGCCGTTCGGACCGGCGATGCCCTTCGGACCGGCGATGCCCTTCAGACCGGCGATGCCATCGCCGGCTTTTTTGGGGAAGCCGGGGCTGGCGGCCAAGAGCGCGCGGCTGAACTCGCCGCTGACGCAGCCGCTGAGGCAGATGATGCCTTCGTTGAACTCCTCGACGAGGGCCCGGTCGATCCGCGGCTTGTGGTAAAAGCCTTCCAGGAACGCCCGGCTGGCCATCTTCACCAAGTTGCGGAAGCCCGTGGCGTTCTGCGCCAAGAGCGTCAGGTGGTAGGTGGCTTCCTTGCTGCTGGCGGCGCCGGTCTTGTCGAAGCGGCTGCCGGGGGCGACGTAGGCCTCGTAGCCCAGCACCGGGTTGATGCCCGCGTCTTTGCAGGCCTTGTAAAACTCCAGGGCGCCGTAGAGATTGCCGTGGTCGGTCAGGGCCAGGGCGTTCATCCCCAGCTCTTTGGCGCGGGCGACCAGGCCTTTGATGGGGCTGGCCCCATCCAGCAGGCTGTAGTGGCTATGGCAGTGAAGATGAACAAACGGCGGTGCGGACAAAGCGTGCCTCCTGCGTCCTACCTGTGGCGAAGTGCGCGACGCTAGCATTGTAGCGAAACGCGCGGCCAATTTTCAGACGAGGACCGCAGAGCGGCAGCTGGCAGGGCCGAGGCGCCGTTCTTACATTCGGAAGGGGTGGAAATCTCTCGCAGAGCCGCGGAGACGCAGAGGACTGAGCCGAGACGTGAAGGACGAAACTGGCTTATGGGACGATATCGGCGCCGGCATCCCGAAGCATAGTGCTGTGGCGCTTACCGAGCCGTTCTCCGCACCTTCTCGGCGACTCGGCGCCTCTGCGAGAGACCCATGACAGCCGCAAGAATGACCGCGGGGCCGGCGGGCTCGGGCACGGGCTGGAAAAAATTGGCGGACACGTGCTGGGCGATGCTTCGACCGAGCGCCATGCCGTCGCGCTGGTCGAAGATCCAGTGGACGCCCAGGTACACGCGGCTCATGCCGTTCTCGCCCTCCGGAGAGTCCTCCAGGCCCGGGGCGAGCTCCGCCGATTGCGTGAACGACGAGAACTGCCGCACGTCGCCGCCGCCGGCTTCCTCGGAGGTTAGCTCATAAAACGCCTGGTTGCCGAACAGGCCGTCGATTTCGTCAAACGAGTTCGTGCCGTAGAACAGCTCCAGCGACTTGAACAGCGCGCTGCCCATCGTGGCGTGGCCCGAAGTCCACGCGGGGAACGGCGGCGTGAAGTCGTCATCGATGGCGTCCGGATCGTCGCCGGGGGCGCCTAGCGGCCGCCAATCGGCGTCGCCCGCGGTGGCGGCGTTGCCGTCGGCGTCCCCCTCGTGAATGGCGGTGACGGGACGCCAGAAATGGTGCTGGAATTTCGCATCCCAGGCGGCGATCGCCGCATCCGCCATGGCCACCGACGCCATGGCGAACATCCGCGCGTTCTCGGTCGGCGTGTTGCCGGCCTGGGCGGCGATCTCTTCGAGATTGCGCACAAACAGCACCGGCGGCGGACCCATGTTCGGCCGATCGTAAGCCCAGAAGAGCCCGATTTCCGTCTGCTCGGGCGACCGCGACGGACTGTTGAGAGCGCCGAAGTCCTTCACCTGGTTGTACGCCTCGGCGTACTGCTCGCTGCCAAGCGGAGGAGGGCTGGGCAGCGCGGCGAGGAAACCCGTCGTGGCGGGAATGGCAAACGGACTCACCGCTCCCCAAGCGGGACCCCACGCGTTCTGCGCCGGGTGGTACGGATCGGGCCGCCACATGCCGGGGGCGTTCTGGGGCGTGTAAGGCGCCGTAGACGCCGAGCCGTCGCCCGTCCGCTCCGCGACGCACGCGCTGGCGATCATCGACCCAAGCGCCATGCCGCTGGTCTTTTCGGGCCCGTCGGCAATCGCCCCCATGCGGGCGTTGTACACGCTTTGCAGCAGCGGCGTCTCGCTGCCGTAGCAATGGGCGAGTATCTCGTAAGCGGCCTGATGTACGGCGGCCTCCAGCGACGTGCTGGGACCAGCGTGTACGTCCACCAACCACGGCCGATGCGTCCGCTGCCTGGCCTGAAAGGCGTCGTAAATCGCGGTGTTCATCATCGCGATGGCGCGAGTCGACCAGCCGGGATCGGCCTTGGGCGCGGCGCCGACCCCGTTTTGCTGAATCACGCTGCGGAGCGTCGCGTTCCAGTCAAGAACCACATCGGCGCTGGCCAGCGAGGGATGCGCCACGGCGAGGCCTATGGCTGCGAAGCAAAAAGCTCGAATCGGCGACATCAAGGGAGCACCTCACGTGAATGCACGTATGCCGAACGGCGCTGCGGGCGCTTTGCGCGCCTGCAGACCAGCGGCTTTCGACGGCCCGCGGCTGCTAGAGGAGGAGCCGACCGGCCAGATCCGGCGCACGCCGTCGGATCGGCCCCATGGATCGCC
>QEVI01000365.1 GCA_003576855.1 Planctomycetota bacterium | reverse complement strand
GTGGCCAGGTTGGCGTTGCGGCGCAGTTCTTCTTCGGCTTGGAGCGTGCGGTCCAGCGCGGCCAGCAGGCTGTCGGTCGATGGAGACCCGCTGCCCGCCGCGGCGGCCCGCAGCTCGTGCCGCAGCGTGGCGGCGACGAGGCCGAGCAATTGGCGGAACCGCTGTCGGCGGGCCTCGGCTTCCTTGCCCGCCGCGGCGATGAACTCGTCCAGGTCGCGGGCCAGTCGCGGGGCGTCCAGCGCGCCGATGGTCCACCCTTGGACGAAGCGGCCGTGGGCTTCCCACAGCGCCGGGTCGGCCAGGTCGCGAGCACGGCTCAAACTGCCGCCCGCCAGCCGGGCAAGCTCCGTGGCCGCGGCGAGGTCCGCCGCCTGTCCTTCTTGCAGGATCAGGTCTCGCAAGACGTCCGTCTCCAGCGGCCTGAATCGCACGATCTGCGCCCGCGACAGGATCGTCGGCAACTGGCGGCTGCGGCTTGTGCCGACGAGAATCAGCACCGCCCCCGGCGGCGGCTCTTCGAGCGTCTTCAACAGGCAATTAGCGGCTTCGAGGCTGAACCAATCGGCGTCGTCGATGATCGCCACGCGACGGCTTCCAAGCATCGGCCGCAAGGCGATGTTGTGGCACAGCCCCGCGCGATTGCGGGTCTGGTCTTCGCCGATGAACTGGCTGATGAGCAGCCGCTGCTTTTCCGGCCGCAGGCCGATTACGTCGAGGTCAGGGTGGTTGCCTGCCGCCAGGAGCCGGCATGACGTGCACTGGCCGCACGGGTCGAGTTCTGCCGGATGGCGGGCCGTGCACAGCAGCGACTGCGCCAGTCGCAGGGCGAAGGTCCGCTTGCCGACGCCGTCGGGTCCAATGAACAGATAGGTAGTCGCCAGTCGGTTCGACGCCAGAATCCGGCGGAACTGCTCGACGACTTCATCATGCCCGTAGATTCCAAGCCACATGGGATGCCAAGACGCGAACTGGAGGATGTACAATGACTGACAACGATGGCGCGCTTTCCGAGAACTTGCCTCGGCAAGCGCGGCGATGCGTGAATCTTAACGACCTCGGCGATCAAATTCAGCTACCAACAACCGGCACACGAATTGAGAAGGACAAATGACGAATGTAGTCATCTCGCTCCCGCGAGATGAATTCGCGAATCGAAGGAGACTGCACTGCTGAACGACCCGCCACTGTTCAACGACCCGCCGCCCACGGCGCACCGCCACCGCAGGTCGTGATTCCGCGGAAAAACGCATGTCGGCCAAGCCGCCTACGGCCCTGAGCATCGTTCGCTGTCCCCGGTGCGGAGAGCAGCTCGGCGTCCGTACCGAGGACGTGGGCAAAAAGGCCCGTTGCCGGGAGTGCGGGGGCGTGTTTCGGTTGGGCCGCGCCGCCAGCGAAGGCGCCGATCGACCCGGAGCCTCAACCGCTCCGCCGCCGGGCGATGAACCGCCTGCTGCGCCGCCGCCAGCCGTGGTGAGCTTTGCGTGCGAGCTGTGCCAAACGCGGCTGACGACGGCCGCAGCGAACGTCGGGCGACGGCTCGCGTGCCCCGATTGCGGTCGGCAGAACATCGTCCCCGCGCCGGCGGCGCCCAAACCGACGCTGCCGCCGCCGGCCATGGAAGGCGCCCAATATGGCGTCTGGGGAATCGATCAAGAGCCCGACGCCGCCCGGCTGAACCAGCTCAACGCCCATCTGCACCCCGTGGTGTGCGAGTTGTGCCAAACGCTCGTCTACGCCACCGACCAGCAGGTCGGCAAGAAGATCAAATGCCCCGACTGCGACCATCTCAACCTGGTCCACGCCCGGCAGCCGCAAAAGCCGAAAGGGCCCGTGCTCGTTCCCGACGGCGAGGAATATCAGCTTGACGAGTCGTCGGCGCCGACGCCGCGGCCGCCTGTCGTGCCGATCACCGAGCGCATGGCCCAATTGCGGCAGCAGCAGGCCGACGAGCGGCGGCAGCACGACGGGCCGAGCGAACCGGGCGGGGCCTCGCGCGCCCAGACGACGCCGCAGCCAACCGCGCCGGAACGGGCGGCCGGCGCGCCGCCGCAAGCCCAGCAGCCGCCGCGCGAGCACGGCTTGTCGCGTCCGCGGCGACCGCTCGTCCCGCTGGTTCAAGGCGTGTCGCGGATGCTCGTGACGAGCGAGATCGCCCTGCGCTGGGCAGCGCAGTCGCTGGTGCTGACCGTGATCTTGCGGATGGGTCTGGGCATCTTCAACGCCATGGGCCCGCAGGCGCTATTTGTGCTGCCGGTGTTCGCCGGGGCGTGCTTCGTGGGCGGCGCCTGGCTGCTGAGCACGTTGCCGTTGTGGCTGGCCATCGTGGTGGAAAGCTCCGAAGGGAACGATCGGCTGGAAGATCCGCCGAACTGGATGTCGTTCGACGTCGCCGAGTCGGCGTTCATCGCCCTCTCCATGGCGGCGGCCGCCGTGCTCGCCTGGGCGACGACCTTTGCAACCGCCGCGCTTGATCCGCCGGTGCAATGGGGCGTCGCCGCCGGCACCTGGCTGGTTGGCTTTGCCGTCGCGCTGCTGTCGGCGCTGGAACAGGGCTCGGCGTTTGCCGTTGTTTCTCCGCGCGTCGCCTACAGCCTGTTTCGCTGCTTCGGCCCGTGGCTGCTGTTTACCGTCGAAGTGCTCGCCCTGGCCGCTGCGCTGGCGTGCGGCGCCTGGTGGCTGGTCGGCCGCTGGCCGGCGCTGTCGTTCCTGCTGCCGTGGCTGGCGACGGCGTCTGTGCTGGTGTACATGCGACTGGTCGGCCGCCTGGCCTGGTGGCTGGCCGACGCGATGCCGCCGCCCGACGCCTAGCGGCAAGGTGTCGGGTGTCAGGTGTCGGGTGTCGGGGAGTAGATTAGCCGCGGGTCAACGACCCGCCGGGGGCGCCGCGCGAACCCCCTCCCCCGTCACGCCGGGCTCCGCCGGTAGCGTCGCGGTCGGCCTTGCTCGGCGCGGGCCTCGGCAGTCAGCGGCCGGGCGTTCTCGGCCGGGACGATCCGCGACCCGTAATGATTGGCGTAGACCTGCGTCAACTCCGCCCCGAAGAACACGATCTGCGCCGAGTAGTACACCCACACCAACAGCACGACAAACGACCCCGCCACGCCGTATGACGACGCCATGCTGCTGTGCCCCAAGTACAAGCCGATGGCGAATTTGCCCACCGTGAACAGCAGCGCCGTGACGACCGCGCCGAGCCAGACATCGCTCCAGGCCATCTTCACGTCGGGCAGCAAGCGGAACATCATGGCGAACAGCACCGTTATCACCAAGAACGAAACGCCAAAAGGGCGGCGCTGAGCACCAGCGACACCAACAGCAAGAACGCCACGCCCATCACCATGGCGAACGACAGGAACCGGTCGCGGATCATCCCCCACAGGCCGCGATTGGGCTTCGGCTCGACTTCCCAGATCGTGTTGAGCGAGCTTTGAAGCTGCCCGAAGACGCCCGAGGCGCCAAACAGCAGCGTAATCACGCTCAGCACCGTGGCGACGACGCCCTGCGTCGGCTTGTTCGCGCTGGCGAGCATATCCTCCAGCGCCTTGGCGCCGTCGGGCCCGACCATCGACTGCATTTGCGACGTGATCTCGCGCTGGACGGCGGCGGCGTCGCCGTAGAAATACCCGACGATCGCCAACAGCAGTACCAACAGCGGTGCAATCGACAGGGCCGTATAAAACGCCAGGGCCGCCCCAAGCTGGGGGACCTTGTCTTCGCTCCAGTCGGAAAACGTCTGCTTCAGTAGCGACCAAATATTCTTCGGTCCCAGTGCCATAGCGCCGCTCCCCCCACAGGACTGCCTGGACTAGCGGCGAACACCCGTGCAAATACGGGACCAGCCAAGCGGCGAGCGACAAGCATTAGCCGCGGATCAACGACCCGCCGGAGCACCCAGCACACTAGCCGCGGGTCAACGACCCGCCGGAGCGGCGCTAGCAGGACAACCAGCAACCCCAACGCCCTGGCAGCGGCATGCTCCGACCCAGACAGCCGAAGGCGGCGGCGATGCGGCCCCGCTCCGGCGGGTCGTCGACCCGCGGCTATGGCCCGCTCCTTACCGCTGACTCCTGCCCTTGCCCTCTGAACCCTGCCCCTGGCTCCTCTTCACGCGGCCCAGCGAAGACTGGCCGGCTCCGCGGCCCAGCGGGGCGGCGCGTCCATCAGGGCGGCGACGATTCGATTGGACTGGCCATAGTACTCGCCGAGGAATTCTCGCGCCTTGGCGGGCATGGGGGCGGCTGCTTTGCCCACGAAAACGTCAGCGAGGTTGGCACGCGACCAGTCGTGCGGCGGAAGTCCCAAATGGG
>QEVI01000364.1 GCA_003576855.1 Planctomycetota bacterium | reverse complement strand
GGGCGGATCGGGGACGTATCATGTTTGCGTTGCGAACCATTGCCGCGGCGGTTATCGCCGTGGGTTGTGCGGCGGCCGCGGGGCGGTCGTGCGAGATCGTGATTGCGGATTTCGAGGCGAAGTCGTACGGCCCGTGGATCGCCGAAGGGGACGCGCTGGGGAGCGGCCCTGCGGCGGGCACGCTGGAGCATCAACAACCGGTCGCCGGCTACCAAGGCGCGGGGCTGGTCAACACGTATCGCGGCGGCGACGGGGCGACCGGCACGCTCACGTCGCCGGAGCTGGTCATCGAGCGCGATTACATCGCGATGCTGATCGGCGGCGGCAGCGACCTGGAGCGGGTCGGCGTCGAACTGGTGATCGGCGGCAAGACTGTGCGCCGCGCTACGGGTGCCAACGACGAACTGCTAGACTGGGCGTCGTGGGACGTGCGCGAATTTCGCGGCCAGCCAGCGCGGATTCGCATTTATGATCGTGCGACCGGCGGTTGGGGGCACATCAACGTCGATCACCTGGTGCAAACCGACCAGCCGCGAAAACCGCTTTACCGCATGCCGCCGATGGACCTGGCCGAATATCGCCGCAGCGCCGACTACTATCGCGAGCCGCATCGGCCGCGGTACCACTTCACGCCGGAAGTGAACTGGACGAACGACCCCAACGGACTGGTGTACTACGACGGCGAGTACCACCTGTTCTATCAGCACAATCCGCTGGAGAACGTGTGGGGCCACATGAGCTGGGGCCATGCCGTCAGCGGCGACATGCTCCACTGGCGGCATCTTCCCGTCGCGCTGCATGAAGAAGACGGCGTCATGATTTTTTCGGGGTCGTGCGTCGTCGACGAGCACAACACGAGCGGCTTGGGGCAGGGCGGGGCGCCGCCGCTGGCGGCCGTCTACACGGGACATCGCGAGGGGAACCAATCGCAATGCCTGGCCTTTAGCAACGACCGCGGCCGCACGTGGACGAAGTACGCCGGCAACCCGGTGCTCGACCTGGGGCTGGCCGAGTTTCGGGACCCGAAGGTCTTTTGGCATGCGGACTCGCGGAAGTGGATCATGGTCGTTGCGCTGGCGGCCGAGAAGCGAATTCAGTTGTACGGTTCGCCCGATTTGAAGCAGTGGTCGCTGCTGAGCGAGTTCGGCCCGGCGGGCGCCCGGAATAAGCCGAATTGGGAGTGCCCGGACCTGTTTGAACTGCCCGTCGAGGGACAGCCGGGCCGCACCAGGTGGGTGTTGGTGGTCGGCATGGGCGACGGCGCGGTCGCCGGCGGTTCGGGGGGCGAGTATTTCATCGGCGAGTTCGACGGCAAGCGCTTTGCGTGCGACGATCCGCCGGAACGAGTCCGCTGGCTCGATTACGGCCGCGACTTCTACGCGGCGGTGTCGTGGTCGGACATTCCCGCGGAGGACGGCCGCCGCATCTTGCTGGGCTGGATGAACAACTGGCAGTCCAGCCAGACGCCGACGTACCCGTGGCGCGGGGCGATGTCGTTGCCGCGGGTGCTGACGCTGCGCGAGGGCCCCAGCCGCATGGAGCTCGTGCAGCGGCCGATAAAGGAGTTGGTCGGCTTGCGAGGGGAGCACTACAGCCGCCGGAGCGTGGCGCTGGCGGGCGACGCCGCGGATGCGATCGGCGCGGACTTCCCCGCTACCGAACTGGAGATCGTCGCGGAGTTTGAACTGGGCGATGCCGATGAGGTGGGACTGATTGTGCGCGAAGGCGACGGCGAGGCCACGGCGGTCGGTTACGACGCGTCGGCCGGCCGAGCGTACGTGGACCGCCGGCGATCTGGAAACGTGTCGTTTGCTTCGTCGTTCGCCGGCCGGCATGCGGCGCCGCTGACGCCGCGCGACGGTCGCGTGCGGCTGCACGTGTTCGTGGATCGCTTGTCGGTGGAGCTATTCGCCGGCGACGGGGAGGCGACGATTACCGATTTGGTCTTTCCGGCCGAGAGCAGCCGCAACTGGCGGGTGTTCAGCCGCGGCGGCGCCGCCAAGCTGGTCGCGCTCGATGCGTGGCGGTTGAGCCCCGTGTGGGGCGAGCCTGAGCCGTGACGCCGCGGGCGGCGCCGCGTCACGTTCACTTCAACATCTGCTTCAAGCTCTTTTCGAAAGCCATCGATGCGTATCACGGGCACGCTCTTGGCCAGCGCGCTGATTGCCGCGCTGGGGGGATTGCTGTTCGGTTTCGACACGGCGGTTATATCGGGCGCCGAGCAGCGGCTGCAGGAGTTATTTCAACCGGCGACGGGGCTGAGCGAGAACACGCGGGCCTTTTGGCACGGCGTGCTGGTGGCCAGCGCGCTGATCGGTACGGTCATGGGTTCGGTGCTGGTCGGCAAGCCGTGCGATAGGTACGGTCGCCGCTACGTGATGTTCATCATCGCCGTGCTGTACTTCGCGTCGGCAATCGGCAGCGCCGTGGCGTGGGATTGGTATTCGTTTTTCTTTTTCCGCTGGCTGGGGGGATTGGCCATTGGCGGCGCGTCGGTGGTCAGCCCGATGTACATCGCGGAGATATCGCCGGCGCGGGTTCGCGGCCGACTGGTGGCGCTGGCGCAGTTCAACATCGTGTTGGGGATTCTGCTGGCGTATCTTTCGAACTACGTCATCGGCCGGCTGGGCTTGGGCGAAGCCGAGTGGCGGTGGATGTTCGGGGTCGTCGCCGTGCCGTCGGCGGCGTACTGGGCGCTGCTTTTCTTCTGCCCCCGCAGCCCGCGATGGCTGGTCGCCCAGGGCCGCATCGACGAGGCGCGGGCGGTTCTGCAGCGGGTGGGAACCGACGCCGGCGCTGGCGGCGTGGAGCAGGAACTGGCGGCGATCCGCGCGTCGCTGGAAGTCGAGCACCACAACCTGGCGGAGCCGTTCTTCCAGCCGAAGTACCGCCGGCCCATCATGCTGGCCGTGGCGATTGCCGCGTTCAATCAGCTCAGCGGCATCAACGCGATTCTGTATTACTCGAAGCGGATCTTCGAAATCGCCGGCTTCGGCGAGCAGGCCAGCCTGCTGAATTCGGTGGGCCTGGGGGCGATGAACCTCGTGTTTACGATGCTCGCGCTGGCGGTGATCGACCACGTCGGCCGCCGCCGGCTGATGCTCGTGGGATCGATCGGCTACATCATCAGCCTGGGCGCCACGGCGTGGACGTTTTACTCGCAGAGCACGCTGGTGGAGACCGCCGGCGGCGCGATGGAGCGCGAGATTTCCACGACGGGCGGTTACATCGTCTTTGGGTGCTTGCTGCTGTTCATCGCCGCGCACGCCTTCGGCCAAGGCGCCGTAATCTGGGTGTTTATCAGCGAGATTTTCCCTACGACAGTCCGTGCCCGCGGCCAAGCGCTGGGGA
>QEVI01000363.1 GCA_003576855.1 Planctomycetota bacterium | reverse complement strand
GGTGTCCGAAGTGGACGCCGCTCTCCAGCAGCGCCTTCATGGAAATAATGGTCATACTATTCTCCTTTGCGTTGTTCCTCCGCTTCCTTCTACCCAGCCCGGGACCGAAGCTCGGACGCGCCGTCTGGTCGAGAAGCGTGTGAGATGGCGCCTTATTCAGGCTTCTGTTATTCACGATATCTCCCGCCTGGGGCGGGAGCGCCCGTGAGTATATCACAGAGTGGTCGGAATCGTCCAGCAATTCTCATTTTCAGATTCTCTCAGGCGGCGGGCAGCGATGGGGTCGTGCGACGAGGGGTCGGTCGCCTTTGGCGACTGGAGGCCATGCTATTGCGGCAAGTCGCCAGTCGCAACAAAATGCCGACCCCGTTCGCTGCTGCAATGAATCACGACGGTTTTACGATGACTTTCATGAGCCCCGGTTCGCGGGCATAGAGCCGCTCGAACCACGCCGGCGCATCTTCGAGACTGACAACGGCGCTGATCAGCGGCGCCACGTTCAGCGTGCCGCTGGCCAACAGTTCGATGCACTGCGGATATTCGCCGCTGGAGGCGCACGAGCCGTAGAGCGCCAGTTCGCGAGTGACAACGGTTTGCAGCGGTAGTTCGACCGCGGGCGAGGCGTTGCCAATGAGCGTCACGGCGCCGCCCTTGCGGACGCAGTTGACGGCCGATTGCACCGTGCCGGTGACGCCGACGGCCTCCCAAGCCGCGTCCACGCCGCGGTCGTCCGTCAGGGACCGCACGGCGTCCGCCACGTCGCCACGGCGTGCACTCAGCACGTCCGTCGCTCCGAACTGCTGGGCCAGGCCCAAGCGAGCGTCATCGACGTCGACGGCGATCAGCCGGCGGCATCCGTGATGCTTCAGCACCTGCACGACCAGCAGTCCGATCATGCCGGCGCCCACGACCAAGACGTCCTCCTCCCGCTCCGGAGGTCGGCGTCGCACCGCGTGGAGGGCCACCGACGCCGCTTCAATGAGCGCCGCGTGTTCCGCCGGCAGCCGGTCGGGCAGTCGGTAGACAATGCGGGCCGGGACGGCCACATACTCCGCGAAGGCCCCGTGGCGCCGATAGTCGCCGCACGAGACGCCCAGCACCTGCCGGGCATCGCAGAGGTTCGCCCGCCCGCTGCGGCAATAGGGGCACTGACCGCAATAAACGGTCGAGTCGAACGTTACCCGGTCGCCGGGGCGGAAGCCGGCGACGTCGCCGCCAACCCCCTCGATGACGCCGGCGGCCTCGTGCCCCATGATCAAGGGCGGGATCCGCCGGCCGGTGGCGCCGTCATATCCGTGGACGTCGCTGCCGCAGATGCCGCACGCCGCCACGCGGATCAGGACTTCGTCGGCGGCCATGTCCGGCCGCGGCCAATCCACTACCTGCAACCGGCGGTACTCGCCGAGCAAAAGCGCCTTCATAGGTCAGTTAGGTCACCGCTGATTGCTCAGCCGCGAAAAGGCACAAAGGACGCAAAAAGCCGCCAATTGACCAGCCCTGCGCAGTGAACGAACCTGCTTTGGTAAAAAGCTCACGGCTGACCGCTGATGTCTCCACCTAGCCGAGGCTCATTGGCTACGCAAGTCACAACTAACGGTAACCGAACACCAGAGAGCTTAAACCCAGTCCCCCTCTTTGCGGCTTTTGCGCCTCTTTGCGGCTCGATTTCGGCCCCATTTCGGCTCCCCCGCGGTCAACCATCAGAACCCCGCGCCTCGGGTTTTCAGTTTCACTCGGCAGAGGTTCATGTGGCTGGTCATATAGAGCGTGCCGCCGTCGTCGCCGAACGCGCAGTTGGCAATGAGATTGCCCGTTACGATCGTGCCCAGGTGGCGGCCGTCGGGGCTGATCACCAGCACGCCGCCGGGACCGGTGGCCAGCAGGTTGCCGTGGACGTCGACTTTGAAGCCGTCGGGCGCGCCGGCGAGTCCTTGCGCGACGAGGCGGGACGCATCGAAAAACACCCGCGGCTCGCCGAGCGATCCGTCGTCGTTGACCGCGAACGCCCGCCATACCGGCTCGTCGCCGTCGGACTGGCCCACGTACAGCGTCTTGAAGTCGGGCGAGAACGCGATGCCGTTGGGCTTGGTCATCGCCTGGGCGACCAGCGTGACGGCGCCGTCCGCGTCGGCTCGATACACGCCGTTGAACGGGATGTCGCGGGCCGACGTATCGCCCCCCTTTTCCAGGCCGTACGGCGGGTCGGTGAAGTACACGGCCCCGCTGGGATGAATCGCCAAATCGTTCGGACTGTTCAGTCGCTTGCCTTCCCAGCGATCGGCGATGGTCTCGAACTTCGCCTGCGGCGCCCGCTTCGGGTCGAGCGGGTCGGCCAACCGGGCGATGCGGCGATCGCCGTGCTGGCACAGCACCAGGCGCCCCTGGGCGTCGATGGCCAGGCCGTTGGAGCCCTGCTCATCGACCTCGGCCGGCGGCTGCTTGCCGTGAATCGCCCCCTGCCGCGGGCCGCTGCCGGTGTAACCCGAGGGTTTGAGGAACTCCTGGAGCCCGTCCCGCTCGCTCCACTGGAAGACAGTGTTTCGCGGAATATCGGAGAACAACAGCCGCTCGCCGGCCGGCCACCACACGGGCCCTTCGCTCCAGATGAACCCCTCGGCCAGCAGTTCCACCTGGGCGTCGGGGGCGACGATCGCGTCGAGCTGCGGGTCAAGCCGCACGATCTTGCCAACGGGTCGAGGGGCGACGCCCATAGGTTCGGCTCCAGCACGGGCGGCGTAGGCGCCGCAGACGGCCGCCGCGGCGATTGAGGCCAGCAGGCGGCGCGACGCACTTGCGGTCCGGGCATTCATGAAGGAAATCCTCGAAGATACGGTGAGCAGTTCCGGCCAACAAGCTACCACAGCGGCCGGTAAAATGCGACAATCCAGGCCCCGCCGGTCGCAGGCCGGCGTCTTGTCCCTGTTCCCCGCGCACCAGCCGCCGCACGCGCATGAGCGCCGAAGTACAGTCCGTTCCGCCGAGGCACGACATGCCGCCGCAGCCCGGCGTGGCCGCCATGCCCCCCTGGGAAGTCGGCCAGTTGCCCGAGCCGCCGCGGCTGACGCTGCGGAGTTGGACCCAGTTGATCGGCCCCGGCCTGGTGATGGGCGGGGCCGCCATCGGCGGGGGCGAATGGATGGCCGGCCCCTTGACCACCGCCCGGTACGGCGGGGCCATTCTCTGGCTGGCGACGCTCTCGATCCTCGCCCAGGTGGTGTACAACCTCGAAATCAGCCGCTACACGCTCTATTGCGGCGAGCCGATCTTCACCGGCAAGTTCCGCCTTCCGCCCAGCCCCTTGTTCTGGCTGGGGGTGTATTTGCGCTTGGACTTCGGATCGGTCTTCCCGTATCTCGCCTCGGCCGCCGCGAC
>QEVI01000362.1 GCA_003576855.1 Planctomycetota bacterium | reverse complement strand
GGATTGACCCACTCGCCGTCCAGCGCGTCGCCCCACGAGCTCGTCACCGTATCGGCGAGCGTGATGAGCAGTTGGTCCGCCGGGAACGGGGCGCTGAATCTCCACGTCGCCGCATGGGCCAGAGGATCGTACGCGAAACCGCCGGATTGCGCGAGCGCTTGCAGGGCGCCCGTGGTGAGGGCCCGCAGCGTCAGGTTGCCGGCGGCGACGTGGGGGACGTCCTCGCTGAATCTCACGGCGATCCGATCGGCCCGGCCCACGGGAATGGTTCGCAATTGGTTGCCGCCGCCGACGACCGGCTCGCCCTCGTGAAGGGCCGTGCTGAAGTCATACGGCTCGTGCGCAGACGCCGAGCCATCGACGACGACGCTAATCACCTTCGGCAGGTTTACTTCGTAGGCGCCGATGTCGACCGGCCCGCGCCCCGGGAGGCTGACGCCGGCGTTGTCGAACGAACGGGTAAAGCCGGGGCCGCGCTGATCATGCGGCGTGAGCTGCGCATTGAAGTTCGGATCGCCGGCGTCGATCGCCGCGCTACCCGGCAGGAGTGCATGGGTCTTAGTTGGTCCCCCGTAGTCAGCTAGAGGCCCGAGGCCCGGCGTGTCAACGTTCAGCAGATTTCCGGGTCCAGTCAGCGTCTGCGCCGTGCCGGCGCCCAACAGGTTGAATTTGGACGCCGCCAGAATCGCGCCGCCCAGATTGCTGGCCTGATTCGATGGAGCTAAGGAGTTTCCGGAGACAATGCAGTTCGTCAGCAGCGCCGGGTTATTGTGCCAGGGCCGACGTTGCAGAATAACCCTGCGCCGACAACCTGAGCCCGGTTTTGGGAAATGGTCATGTGATCGAGCGTGGCAATGCCGGGCGATTCTGAGGTGCTGCTAAACCGCGAAATCGCCATGCCGCCGCCGATGCCCAGGAATTGATCGAGCGCGTCGTTGCCGGAAATCGTCGAATTGGACCCGTCGAATCGGCCGCCAACCTTGAAGCATACGTAGGCGCCGCCGCCCATTCCGTGCAGGGAATGGTTGCCGGAAACGGTGGTATTGGCCAGGAGAAGTTCATTAGTGCTGCCGGAGATGTATCCAAAGAGGCCGCCACCGCCTGCATCCGCCGTATTGTCGGAGATGGTGCTACGGTCGATCGTCATCCGCGATGGAGACGTCCCTTCGTCGAGCAACGCGTACAAACCCCCGCCGCCGTGCAAACCTCCTTTCGACACGTTGCCGGAAATCGTCGTTTGGAGAAGCGTTACGGCGGCGCCCCTGGCATCAATCGCCACGCCGCCACCGACTCCCGCTTTCTTGACGTCGCCTTCGTCAAGCGCGGAATTCCCTGACACGATGCAGTTCTCTACTCGAATCTCTCCGCCCTGTGACGATTTCACGAACAGCCCGCCTCCCATGCCATACAAGGCCTTATTGTCGTCCGCGACCCGGCTATTCGAAATCGAGAACTCATTGGCCCCGGCGCTCATGTCGATGGCCACGCCACCGCCGCCGCCCGTGCCTTGTGAGTCGTTTCCCGTGATCGCACAACCTTCGATAGACAGGCGCGAGCCATTCGATGGGGAGAACCCGAGCATCCCGAACACCCCGCCGCCAGCGCCTGATTCCTCGGACGCCGTATTATCCGAAATCGAAGATCCGGCGATCGTCGCATCCGCCCTGTCGAGGTAGACGTAGATTCCGCCGCCTTTATCCGCTGTGTTGCCGGATACGCTGCAGTCGTCAATCGCAAACTCGGCCTCCGTGAGCCGGGCATGCAGGCCGCCCCCCTTGCCGCTCGATGTATTGCCGGAGACAGCGCTTCGGCCAATCGAAAGCGTTGACGGCGTCGATGAACTGCCGTCATAGATCAACAAGGCAGCAACGCCTCCGCCAAAGGCGCTGGAATTGCCCGAGATCGTCGAATCGACGATGGAGACGTTGACGCCAGTGCGCGCGGCGCCCACAAACACGCCGCCTGCGTCGAGTGCGTTGTTGCCGATGATCGCACACTTGTTGACGGTCAAGGAACCACTCGTCACTGGCTGACTGCTTGACCCGAAACTGATCCCTCCGCCTCCAAAGAACCCGTCGCCGCCGGTGATCGTCAAGCCGGTAAACGTCACGTTCAAAGGATCGCTAGACACCGCATGAATGGCGAAAACATTCACGCCGTCATACGGCTCAAGGCCTCCAATTCCCGCGGCGCTAATAGTGATTCCATTTGGCAGCATGCTGGCGTCGATGGTGAGGGTTCGTTGAATACCGATCTGTCCCAATGTCAACGGGAGGATCGCTCCATCAAGTGATGCAGAGAACTCAATGCGGTCGGCGACGGCAGCAACGTTAACCGCGTCACGCAATGAAATCTGACCGTCACCGATCCCATCGGCTTCATCAAAGTTTACGTTTACCGTATAGACTGCGAGCAGTTGTCGACTTTCAAGGCGCTCGATCCTCAGCGGCCGTCTCAAAGTTTCGTGCTGCGTTGCCCTATTCCATTGCTTCTGCTTCAAACGGAACTTGGTCAGTAGGCTGTTCCAACCAATTGACAAAATGTTCATAGCAACGTCACCCTCCATTCCCTGCGGGGTTCATACACGGTGCGCAAAGAAGCTGAGTTTTTCCACTACTGCGAAATGCTGAAGAACGTTGGCCTCCTATAACGGAGTAGGGTAAATGCGATCATGCCAAGGAAGGCAGCAATTCTGGGTTCCGGAACGATGCCGGCAATTCGAAACCCGAGAATCGGGTTTACGAGCTGCGGCATCGTTCCGCCGCCCGCATTCCAAGAAGCCAGTAAATTTGGGTGGTCGTTTACGCTGCCCCCTGCCGCTAGACGATCCTCCATCGCGGCGTCGTTAATCCTGTCAAACGCCGTCTCCTCCCATTCCCTTACATTGCCGCCTTGCCCGGCCGTGCCATAGGGGCTCAGCACTCCCACATCCGCAACGGTGTTCGGCCCAGGGTTAAGTCCGCCGTCGTAGAACACCGCGTCGAACGCCGGGTCGCCCGGGAAGTCGATGCCGTCAGGGACGGCGTCGCTGCCGGTGGGGTAGTCGTAGTAGACGCCGGCCGCCGGGTCGTAGTAGGCCGCCTTGTGCCACTCGTTGAGGCTCGGCAAAAAATACTTCGCCCGGCGATTGCGATAGAGATTGCTGGGGTCGTACCCCGCGTCGCTGGGCTGCCAAAGCTGAAAGGCGCCGCCGGCGTCGAACTTGTACGCCGGCGCATGGCCGGTGCTCGCGTTGAGCCAGTTGACGAACCGCGCCGCTTCAAACCAGGTGACGCTCGTGGCCGGGTAGTCCGGACCGCGGGCGTCCTGCGTGACGCCCAGGCCGCCGAGCGCATTGGCGACGTCGATCATCCGCTCGGAGACTTCGTACTTGCCGATGCGGTACGCGTACGGC
>QEVI01000034.1 GCA_003576855.1 Planctomycetota bacterium | reverse complement strand
GCCGACATCGACCGGCTGACCGAAACCTTGGCTCGCGCGGGAGAGATCTCCGACGCCTTGGCCGCGCTGCCGGACCGCCTGCGGGAGGTCGTCGAACAGAACGCCAACTACGGCCTGCGACTGGCCGGCGGTCGCTCGCTCAAACGATGGCTGCCCGGACGGCCGAGATAGGGGGCCGGCGTGCGAAGTGACGGGCGTTGAGGTTTTTGCGAAGCGGACGAAAGTGGACGGGTCGGAGGGACGGGGTTGGGATTCGTTTGCGACTGGCGAGCTCCTCGACCGGTGAAAGCAACCCGTCGCAACAGAGTCCCGATCCGCTTTGCCATCCCCGTCCGCCGATCCGCGCGGAGCACTCCACGAGGCCCTTGCGATGCATCTGGAAAAAGTAACGACGCGCAGCAGTGAAGCGGCCGTCGCCGGATGGATTTCCAGCAACGACGCCACGCTGTTCACCACGGTCGTGGTCGTGGCGGCGGCGATCTTTCTCCACTCGCGGCTGTCGCAGGGCGCCAAAGCCAACGCCGCGCTGGCCGCCGAGAAAACGCAACTCGCCGAGACGCTCTCGGCGAGAACCGACGAACTGGCCGGCCTGGGCGACGTGCTCCGGCAGACGAGCGAGCGGCTCCACCTGACGCAGGAGGACCGCGACAAGCTGCGGCAACAGCTCGCCGAGAAGCTCGACCAGATCGCCCGGCTGAACGCCCGGCTCGACCAGTTGCTCGCCGAGCACGGCGATTTGCAACGGCAATCCGCCGCCACCGCCGCCGAGCGGGACGCCGCCGCCAGCGCCAGCGCCGGCCTCCGGGAGCGGCTCGACGCCCTGAGCGCGGAGCTTGAGCAGAAGCTGGCGGCCATGGAGTCGCTTGCCCAAGAGCGGGACCGGCTAGAGCAGCAGGCGAACGAGCTCGACGCGATCGTCGCGGGCCTCCGTGAGAAACTCCGGCAGTTGGACGTCCAGGTGGCCGAGTCGGCCGCTCAGGCCGCCGCCCGCGCGGACCAGTCGCAGCGCCAGGTCAGCGATTTGGAAGCTCGCCTGGCGGCCAGCGCCCAGCAGGCGGCCGACTACTTGGCGCAATTGAAAAAGGCCCAGCAGCTCGCCGAAAGCCTCGAGCTTCAGAAGCAGCAGTTGCACCAGGCGATGACGGCCGCCGACGCGGAGCATCAGCGGCAACTGCTCGAAGAGGGGCGGAACAACCGCGAGCTGGTCGGACTGCGCGGGCCGCTGAAGCGCGTCGCCGTAGTGATCGACGCCTCCGGCAGCATGCGTCAGCTAGGCGCCCAGGGGGGCCGCGATCGGTGGGCCGACGCCCAGGCCGTGGCCGCCAAGTGGCTGCAGCACCTGAACGTCGAGCATTGCGTGCTGGTCGTCTTTTCCAGCGACGTTCGCACGTTCCCGGCCGACGGCACGCTGGTCGATCTCCGCGGAGAGGCCGGCAAGGCCCGCCGCGAAGCGCTGCTGGCCGAGCTCCGCGCGGTCGTTCCCGGCGGCTGGACCAACACGCTGGACGCCCTGCGGAAGGCCTACGCCTACGACGTCGATACGATCCTGCTGCTGTCGGACGGGGCCCCCAGCCGCGCCGATACAGGACTGTTTGATCCGAATATGGCCGACCAGATTTACCAGTTGTGCCGCGCCCACCGCGACATCCCGATCAACACGATCGGCCTGGGGGACTACTTCGACGACGCCATGGCGACGTTCCTGCGGACCGTCGCCGAGCTCACCGGCGGCACGTTCCGCGGGCAGTGAGCCGGTGCGGCGCGCGGGGAGGCGCTGAAGCCGGGGCGGGATTCCTGACTCCTTCCCCTGCAACCTTCCTTGCCGCTAAGCGGCAAGCCTCGCGCGGTTCAAATGCGGAGATAAATCCTTCGCCACTCCATGACCCGCAGCACCGCGTAGACCAGGGCGAAGTACGCCAGAAAGTAACCGGCCAGCAGCCCCGGCGGCGCGTCGCGGTCGAGGAGCGGATCCATCGCCCGGCCGATGAGATCGTGCAGCACATAGCCTGCCAGCGCATTGACCCCCAGCGTGCGGAACAGCCCCAGTTGCCAGCCCGCCACGTCGCAGGCCAGGTAAAACAGCCCGTAGACGGCCAGCGACAGCCCCGCGGCGAAGACATGGTACGACAGCGTCGCCGCCCGCTGGCTCATCATCCAGAAGTTCTCTTCGCGGCGCTCCGGCGGCGGCGGCGGAACGAACGGCGGCTCGGCCCACCCCAGCGAGTGCGTCCGCAGCCGCGAGGCCGTCGGGACTACCGGGTCGGCGGCCCAGTCCTGCTCGGGCAGCGGATCGGCCGCGCCGGGCGGAATGTCGTACAGCGTCGTGCCGCACGAGAGCAGCCAGCCGGCGAGCATAAGCGCGGCGCCGGCGGAGAACAGCCGGCCCAGCCGCGGCCCATCGGCGGCGGCGATCCAGTCGCAGGCGATCGTGCCGGCGATCGTCGGCGTGGTCCAGGCCAAAAAGCCCAAGACGCCGCCGTCGATGCCGCCGGTTTGCACCCAATCAAAATAGAACCAGTGCGACAGCACGAGCAACAGCAGCGCCGAGGCGGCCGCGTAAGCGGTGCGCGTCGCGGCGCTGGTGCGAATCACCGGCAAAATCCACAGCGACGTGACGGCGATGTGCAACAGCGTCTGGAACCAGTCGCGCACCGCCACGGCGAGCGCCGCGTCGCGGCCGTGCTCGGCCGCCAGCGCCCAGAGCTTGACGGCCTGCGGCGCTAGGTACACCAGGGCGGCGATCACCGCCAGCCCCAGGATTCGCCGCACCATGCGGGCGTAGGCCCGCGTGGCGCCCTCGCGCTCGATCCGCCGCTCGAACGTCAGCCGCATTGCCAGGCCCACCGCGAAGAAGAACTGCGGCATGATCGTGTCGGCGTAGCTGCAAAACGTGTTGTGATGTTTAAACAGCGTCGGCGCCGCGGCGTACGAGCCGGTGAAATTCACCAGGAACATCCCGGCCACCGTGTAGCCGCGGAATTGATCCAGCGAGACGATCCGACTCGGTGCGCGGGCGGCGGGTTTCATACGGCAAGCCGGAGGAGAACGACCGAGGAGCGTATCCCCGTGAGAATAACCCTGCCGCGGTCGCGTGGCCAGATGCGGCGGCGGTCGGAAACCTTTGCCGCCATTGCGGCTTGATCCCTCGGCCGATGTTTCGCTCGGCTGCGCATGGTTGGGCAAACGACGGCAGTCGGCTACATTGACGGGCGCTGCCGGGGGCGTCTCGGCGGGCGCTCGTCTAGTCACTCAAATGAATCAGCTACGGTTTTGGCCCGCGAAATACGCGAAAAAGCGCGAATATAAGAGAAAGCGAACGGAGCTTTTTGAGCGAGCGGCAGCGCGTCGCGATCGGCGACGAACGACGTGTGGCAACGCGTGACGCTGCTCGCACGTCTCTGTTTCGCGGTCGTTCGCGTGTTGCGCGGGCCTTCAACTGTACAAGAGCCGAACGTAAAGGATCGCAACGCATGTCCATCGCTGAAACTACGCAGTCGCCGCCGTCGCAGGGCGGCCGCGGACTGGCTGTCGTCCTGGGGGTGGTGCTGGTCGCGCTGGCGGCGGCGGCCGCCTATTGGTTCCTGGGGGGCGGCGGCGGGTCGTCGGCCGCCGAGGGGGAGGCCGCCAAGCAGCTTGAATCGCTCGGCGCGCTGGTCGTCAAGGACGGCGGCCAAAGCTACGTCGCCTCGGTAAACCTTTCGACGATCGGCTCGGCCGAGTCGCTCGCCAAGGCGGTTGAGCTGTTGCCGGCGCTGGCGCGGCTCGGTTCGCTCGACGCCAGCCGCACCGCGATCACCGACCAGCAGCTCGCCACCATCGGCCGGCTGGGATCGCTGACAACACTTACGCTTAGCGAAACGGGTGTCAGCGACCAGGGCGTCAATTCGCTCAGGTCCTTGGACAACCTACAGTCGCTTTCGCTCAGTTCCACGGGCGTGAGCGACGCAGCGTTTTTCGATCTGGCGGACCTGCGGGAACTGCGAGTTCTCGATTTGGCTAATACAAAGGTGTCGCGTGATTTGGCGCCGCTGGCCCAACTGCCGCGACTTGAATGGCTCGTGTTGCGGGGGCTGACGCTTGCGGACGACGCATTGTCGCAACTAGCCGCGTGTGATTCCTTGCAGCGGTTGAGTCTCGAAGAGAGTAAATACTCGCCCGAATCGCTAACCGCGCTGGAGCAAAAAATGCCCAGCCTTAAAGTAGACCGGTAAGTTATTCAGGCGCTACCATGTCGTCGTCTCGGCCGCCGTACAGTCGCCACGTTTCGGGATTGACGCTGTAGGAAACAAGCCGAACGCTGCCGTCGCAAAACAAGACGTTGACGCCCGACGAGTGGGCGCTGCCGAACGTAAAGTTAAGTTGGTATCCGGGTCGATCCTGCAGCGGCGTTAAGATGCGATTCGCGGCGACCGGCGTCACTGGAGTCGTCCCGCGGACGACGCCTTCGGCGGTGTAGCGATTCATGTCGCGGTCGTGCGCCACGAACAGGTTTTGGTCGTCGGCCGGGTCGGCGCCGTCGAAGTAACGATCGGCATTGATGTACCGCTCGCCGATGAGCAGCGTGTTGCTGGTTCCGTCGGTGATCTGTCCCAGGCGGATTTCGCTGCGTTGGAAGGTGACGCCGTTAAGCCACCCTTGCCGAGTGCCCGATTGGTCGAACCGCCAATCATAATTGGCGGCAGCGACGTAGCTCGCCGGGCCGTCTTCTTCCGCCCATTGCGAACCGCCGATCGACGGCATCACGTTGCCGCTGCATGCAGCGTAGTCGCTGCGAAACAGCGAACAGTTCGACGGACTGCAACCGCGTAGATTGTTAGCGAGATAGTTTCCGTTGTGAGTGTTCAACGGATACGTATTGGGCTGGCGACGGGTAGGGCACGTGAAAAGCGGAACAGGCGTTGTGACCAAGGGGAGCATATAGGTCCGCTGCGTATCGGTGCCGGAGGGATTTACGCCCTTGCCGATGTTCCGCAGATTCTGCAGCTCGACGTAGGCCAAGATGTTGTACGCCCAGCCGCCCGGTTGCTCCTTGCCGTAGCCGCGGTCGGGATCGGGCTGCCACCGCCAGCCCCAACCGCTGGCGGGCAAATAGCCTTGGGCCGATTCGTGGTTCAAGCAGCCCAAGCCCATCTGCTTGAGGTTGTTCGTGCATTGCTTCATTCGGGCCGCTTCTCGCGCGGCTTGAACCGCTGGCAGCAGCAGTGCAACCAGCACGCCGATGATCGCGATGACGACCAGCAGCTCGACGAGCGTAAAGGCCCTTTGACGTCCCATATGCCACCCCTCGTTATCAATAAGAAAAGAAGAACCCGGACGCCTCAATCCGTCAGCTCTAAACGAACGACGGAATTCATACCGTATGATGTTGCGTCAACGAGCGAAACGTCAGCGCCGAGCGGGCTATCAGCGGAAGAGTACTTTTCCGGGACGTTGACCGTGGACGAGATCACCTGGACCCGGTAGTACCCGAGTTGCATGCCGGGCAGTTGTTCGCCATCGACATGCGGAAGTACGACGCCATCGATGTCGGTCGTTCCGCTGGCGGGCGTCACGACGCCTTCCAAATAGGGTTCAGGTATGAACCTCACCTCGGCGTTAGGCACTGGTTTGCCCTTGTAAACGAGTTGGAATGCAGCGCGTTGAAGCCCCACACGCTGATCCCGGTACTTGGTGAACTGCGCTTCCAGTTCGTCGGCCGACAGGTTTCCATCGCCATTGGCGTCGGCCGAGCGTACGCCGGCGGCCAGGCCGGGGGAACCCTTAATCTCGTCCCCGTCAATTCTGGCGTCGCTGTTCTTGTCTAGGCTGGTCATAATCGCTTGCGCCTGACCGGGCGCGTCCCAGTCAGGCGCCTGAACGCGCCCTGGTCCGCGTCCGCAACCAAGTGCGCTAATGGATACCAGCGAGCATGCTCCTAGCCGAGCAAGCCCATAGGAAAACGAGAACGCGACGACATCAGCAAATATGCGGCTCATCAATAAATGGCACGATCTTAACAGTCAAAAAAACGTTCAGTAAAGCATTCGAACGGTCCCCGGTTCATTCGCTATTGTGGTAATGGGTTCACAGGTACATCTCCGAAAGCGCCAGTTCGAATGCTCCAATGTCAACTAATGCGTCCCCGTTGTCATCCCAATCCACAATACGCTCGAAGCCCCGTTGATCATATGCCAACGCGAGCGCGCGCTCGTTACTTCCGGCGTCAATAGCTGGGCTGTACGACGCTAATGCATGAGTGCGCGTGATACCGCCGTAGTTGTCCAAGGGGTGGATGCCCGGATTGCCGCCCGGTCCCAGTACGATGTTATTGAGTGGACCGCCCCCAGTAATGCCGCTATTCCCCGCGACCCCAATTAAGTTATATGAGCTCAAGGCGTTGAATGCTCCGTTTATCGAGCGACCGAGGTCGGAAGGTACTAATGCTCCCTGTGGGCCAGAAAAATTGTCTGCGACAAGGACGTTATGTAATTCGACGTTGCCGCCCGAATCTGAATATATTCCGGACGTGCTGCCGATGGTGTTGACGTGATTGTCAGCAATTGTTGAATTAACAATAGCGACAATCGAGTTGAGAGCTACAATCCCCACGCCACCGTTAGCAGAAATCGTCGCGTTCCGTAAAGAGGCACTTGCGCCGTGTGAAATAGCTATTCCTCCACCAGAGTTGTCCGCCACTGTCGAGTCGGATAGCGTCAAAGTGACAGAAGAATCGTCGCTGGTGTACGATATGCCTTTTCCAGCAATACGGTTTCCATTGCCGAAAACTTCGCTTCGTGTAATCTCGACGGGAAGACTGCGAAGGGCGATTCCGTTTGCGCCATTATCAGCCACAATAGAATCGTTAATAGACACGGAGGCTAATGCGCTTGGAGGTGAGTGCGTTGTGCGTGCCACGCCGTCCCAGTAGTTGTTCGAGATCGTAGTATTACGAACGTCTAGGCGCCCGCTACCACTGTGCTTCACACCCCAGCCGTTGCCTGAGATCACCAAGCTGTGTAACGTAAGGCTGTGTCGCGTGTTTGAGTCAGAATGCGTAACTGCGGTACCGTTCGTGCCTGTTCCATGGAGATGAAGGCCATAGATACCGGAGTGGATTGGAGTCGGTCCACCACCTTGCACAAGGATGATGCTGCCATTGGTGCCGTTTCCATTGATATGCAATTCATTGGCACCTGGGCCTAATACTTCGATGGGATTGGCATTTCCCACGACCAGTGAGCCCAACGCGGGTTTAAGGGAAATCGTTTGGCCCGTTACGCTGGAATGGAACGCAATTACGTCAGAGCCGGGCCGATTGGCGCCAGCAGCAAGAAGTATGGCCTCGCGTAGACTTAGATCACCGAAGGAATAGTTCCCATCACTTTCATCAAGGGCAGTCGAAACAAGGAGGCCATCGGCGTTGTTGGACCAAATCTCATAATCATTGACATCGATGTCTCCATCCAGATCTCCATCGGCCATGGGACTGCCTTCGAGCCATAGTTCATAGTCGCCGCCGTTGACGACACCATCACCATTGAAGTCGCCGGGCCCAGGCCCGCTCGCATCGGCTGATACGAAGAACCACGATGCGCCGATGGTCGAGATATTTCCAATTCCCAGACCTCCACCGGTCACCGCATCAGCATGTATATGGCCGTTGGACTGTAGCGTTGCCAAGCTACCGTCCGTCCACGGAATTGAGTAATAGAAATGGCGGTTTACTCCCATTTCTCCGAAACCGGAAAAACGGCCGCTCGGAAGAGTTGCGGTCCAGTAGTAGTCCTCTCCGTCAGCAGAGGTGATTTCAGCGAATCCTCCCGGTGCACTAGCGGTTACATAAACACCGTCATCGTCGCCCAAAACCGATGCGTTGACTTCAAGCTCCCCGGCAAATGCGGCTACGAAGATATGTACGTGGAGCCGAAGGTTCTCCATATACTGTGGATCAGCATGATATACGAAGTCCCCATTAGCCGACGCTCCATCGTTGTAAATCGTATCCGCCTCAGCGTTGTCGCCTTTCACGAGTAATTGGCTCATTACGGCGGTGTGAACGTATGGTGCTGCAAGACTGACACCCATAGGTGTCAGAACTTGGCCCGTCGCAATCTGCTGGGCGTGTGCAGCGTTAACGTCGTCGAGAACTGAAGCAGAGGAGGCGCTGTCTGCCAGTATGCCGGCTTGGTCGTCGGTAGAATCGACGTCGGACACGAACTCAGATGGTATCCAAGCGTTGGCGATAGTGCCGGCCGACGCGAGGCCTCCGTCGCGTTCGAAATGGCCCACGGTGGCGGTTAGTAGTCGGCGGTATTCAAGCTGTTCTAGTGAGAGACTTATGGAACGTGTGACATGATCACCTGAGCGACGCGTTCCAGCGGCAACGCCCCCAAGTGAGCGCATAGCGCCAAGAAGCCATACTAAACGCATGGTCCCCCCTCATCCTTGATTATTGGTTAGTCTGCTGCCGGCAGTATTTTCACATCCGTCAGCTTCGGACACGGCGCAAGCGCCGCTCCTGTAGATGAGAATCACAAATCATTAAGACAGTGAGGATAAGTTCGGTAACGTGCCACCGAGATCAGTGAATGCGAATATGGCGACCAACGCCGTGCAGATGATCGGCGGATGCCACACTTAGCCCGCCGACTGCCGTTGTAACGGCTTTTAGCCACTAGCGGTAGTCTGCGCCTAGCCGTAGAGCTGCTTCGCCCTGCGCAAACGAGCGCCGGCCCCTTCGCAACGAGGCGCAAGGGGCCGGCGCATCCAAACGCAGGATCGTCCGAACGTAACGTCAGGCTACGCCTGGCGCGTCCGCCGGCGGGCGCCGGCGGCGAGGCAGGCGGCGCCGACCAGGGCGGCCAGCAGCGAAGCCGGCTCGGGCACCGCGCCCACGGCAGCCGTGCCGGCGCCGGAGCCGAAGGCGGACTTCCACGTCGCCAGGTCGCCGGCCGACAGCGGATTGGGCGAGCCGCCCCGCTGCCAATCGAGGAAGTCGTTGCCGTCAACGTCGCCGTCGCCGTCGTAATCGCCGGCCACGCCGGCGGTGAGCAGCGACGTCAGCTTGTAGTCAGCCGAACCGGCCGTGCCGGTGACGCTGAAGTAATCGCCGAACGTCGCGCCGGTCAGGCCGCTGAGGCCGTTGGCTTGCAGGATGCCGCGGGTCCAGAGGTCCTGATAGGTGGCGTCGGTTTTGGTCCAGACGCCCAGGGAGTCCTGATCGTAGACTTCAATGGCGTCGGCATCGACGGTGATCGTGCCGGGGCCGGT
Organism: Planctomycetota bacterium; assembly: GCA_003576855.1. Lineage (GTDB taxonomy): Bacteria > Planctomycetota > Planctomycetia > Pirellulales > Lacipirellulaceae > Lacipirellula. The sequence continues at coordinate 14,100 of QEVI01000034.1, read as the reverse complement.
GAAGTTGATCTTGTAGGTTTCACCCTTGGGGAGCGTCGAGCTGGCGGAGCCGTTGCCGCTGCCTTGGTCGGTGCCGTACCAGAAGGCCAGGTCGGCGTTCACGAGCACGTCGCCGTTGGACTGCGGGTAGTCGCCGCCGGTGAGGTCGAGGTGGCCGTTGTTGATGTCCATCAGCACCTTGAGGCCGAGGGCATGGTCGGCTTCGGCGCCGAACCAAAGCTGGCCGTCGTTCTCGATGCGGCCGCCATTCTTGACGTCGATGCGGATTTCCTGGTCCTGGATGCTCCGCCACGAGCCGAACATCAGGATGCCGCCGGAGAGGGAGGTGCCGCTGTGGGTGCGGCGAAGCGTGCCGTTGTCGAGCGTCAGGTCGCCGTCCCATTCGGTCCACTTGCCGTCGACGTCGGTGTTGGCCGAGTCGAGGCTGAGCAAGGCGCCCTCCTTGATGGTGACCTTCGTGGGGCCGTTGCCCGACTTGAGGCGGAAGTCGCCGTTAGCGGCGGCGTCGTAGGCGACTTGCGCGCCGCCGCCGATGATGGCGTTATGGCCGTTCTCGGTGCCGTTGTTGCGGCCGAAGGCGGCGCTGGCGGTTTGTCCGCCGTTCCACTTGGCGTCTTTCCATTCGCCGTTGCCGCCGTCCCAGGTGACGTTCACCGGGGCCTTGTAGGCGACGCTGTAGTTGGCCGCGCCGGGCGTACCGGTGACGGTGAAGAAGTTGGCCATGGCGGTCCCCGTCTTGCCGTTGATGCCGTGCGAGCGGAGGATGCCGCGGTTCCAGAGATCCTCGTAGGTCTTCGACCCGCCGGTCCAGGCGCCGAGGCTGTCCTGGTCGTAGACCCAGATGCCCGATTGATCGACGGTCATCGAGCCCGGGCCGATGAAGTTGATTTCGTAGTGCTCGCCCTTCGGTTCGCCGCTGCCGGAGGAGCCGTTGCCCTCGCCCTGGTCGGTGCCGTAGAAGAAGGCGACGTCGGCGGTGACGAGGTTGCTGTTATTGGCCGAGGGGTAGGTTCCGCCGGTGAGGTCGATCGTGCCGTTGTTGACTTCGACGAGCACCTTCAGGCCGAGGGCGTGCTCTTCGTCGGCGCCGAACCAGAGTTGGCCGTTGTTTTGCAGGCTGCCGCCGTTTTTGACGATGACCTTGATGTCCTGGTTCTGGACGCTACGCCAGGAACCGAGCATCATCAGGCCGCCGGCTTGCGAGGCGCCGCCGGGGGTGAGGGTGCGTTTGAGGGTGCCGTTGTCGAGGATCAGGTCGGCGTCCCACTGGGTCCAGACGCCGTCGGTGTCGCTGTTGAAGCTGTTGACCTCCAGCGAGGCGCCGTCTTCGATCGTGATGCTGGTGTTGCCGACGTTCTTGCGGGGGCGGAGGTCGCGCAGCGTGTCGCTGGCGTAGAACACCTGGCTGCCGCCGCCGATGGTGACGGTATAGGCGCCGTTCGACATGCGGTTATCGCCGAAGACGGCCGCGGCGGTCTGGCCGCCGTTCCACTTGGCGTCTTCCCAGTTTCCATTGCCGCCGTCCCACGAGACGGGCGTTAATTGGGCGTACACGGCCTGGTGTACGCCGGCCAGCGCCAACAGCGCGGCCGCCAATACGATTGCACTTCGTTTCATGGAGTTTCTCGCTGTTACAAAAGACGAAACGACACGACTCATTTACGAATAGCGGTGGTTCATCGCCTGTTTGGAGAAGTTAAGCCATCAGCCGCTCCGTGCTTGCTGGGAACGCAGCCGTAGTACGAGCCGGCGCAACGAAGCGACGGCATCATGGCTGCGTCATGAAGCTGCCTGATCCAAGGTGGTGAAAAACTGATTAACGGCGTCGCCGGTGGGGCGACAGGGAAAAGCTCGCTGACGGCAAACCATCCCGGCGGCCGCTCGCAAGAACGACGAAGACAAGGCGGCTACCGGGCGCTGATTAAGATATCTAAAGTGCGCAGCGAAGTCACGTCTTTTTTGCCAAGTTTTTTGACTTCGCCGGCGAATCACGCTACATTGGCCAGCCGAGGTCGGTGTATAAACGCTCGGCGGGGAGCGACGCAAGCGGTCTTTACCAGCAGGGCCCGCGGGGCGTAAAACGCCGCTTCGCGACCGGGCCGCCGCGAGCCGTTAACTGCCGTTGTCTCAACAGCTTGTCACCTAGGTTTTCGCCCGTCGAGGGACAGCGGCGGATGCGTAGCTGCGCCCGCCAGCAGCCCGGCTAGTTGGTCTCATTCCGCTGATTTGTTTTTCGGAGACGCCATGGCGCGATTGCCAGGCCGTGCGCGCTGCGCCGGTTTCACGCTCGTGGAGCTTTTGGTCGTGATCGCCATCATCGGCGTGCTGGTGGCGCTGCTGCTGCCGGCCATCCAGGCGGCCCGCGAGGCGGCCCGCCGCAGCCAGTGCCAGAACCAACTGAAGCAGTTCGCCATGGCGGCGCTGAACCACGAGAGCAACCTCCGCCATTTCCCCACCGGCGGCTGGGGATGGGGCTGGGTCGGCGACGCCGACCGCGGCTTCGGCCAGCAGCAGCCCGGCGGCTGGATCTACAACATCCTGCCCTTCATGGAACAGCAGGCCAAGCACGACCTGCCCAAGGACGGTCGACCCCACGAGCACACCGACCCGCAGCTTGAAGGGGCGCGGAAGATGCTCGTCAATCCGATCGACATCCTCAATTGCCCGTCGCGGCGCAACGGCGTGTTTCGTAACGTCGAGAAGGTGCACAAGTTCGCCAATAACTCCGCCTTCAACACGCCGACCGAGGGGCCGATGGTCGGCCGCAGCGACTACGCCGCCAACGCCGGCGACTTCCACGTGGGGGGCGGCGTCTCCGGTCCCGGCGGGCTGACCGCCACCTACACCTGGAACACGATGGACAAAGTGGGGTTGCTGAACCCGCAGATTGGATTGCCGGACGGCCAGTACTATTCGGGCATCATGTTCCAGCGGAGCGAAGTGGCCATCAAGCACATTACCGACGGCACCAGCAAGACGTATCTCTGCGGCGAGAAGTACCTCGATACGCGCTCGTACGAGACCGGCGAAGACACCGGCGACAATGAAACCTGGTGCACCGGCCACAACAACGACAATCTCCGGACCACCGGCTGGAACGACGGCGCGCCGAACATGTACCTGCCCCGGCTGGACGCCGAACAGGAAGACGGCAATATCTTCGGCAGCGCCCACCCGGCCGGCTGGCATGTCGCCTTTTGCGACGGCCACACCGAGACGCTGGGCTACGACATCGACCCGCTGGTCCACCGCTACAACGGCAACCGCCACGACGGAAACAATCCGAACTAGCGCGACCTGTAAGCGAAAAGCGGGCAGCCGCCGCTCAACGAGCGGCCGGTGCGGCCGGCGCCGCGGTCACCATGATCGCTTCTTTTCCGCCGCGGCGCGGGCCTGCTCCAGGATCGGCGCCAGCGCCACGGGCGCGCCGCCGCGGCGCTTGCTTTCGTCGGCCGCCTCCATGAAGGCGAAGATTTCGATCGTCTCTTCGGAGGTCACGGCGGGCGGGCCGCCGCGGAAGAAGCGGACGATGTCGCGGACCAGCGGCTCGTAGCCGTCGTAGCTGCCGACCGGCTGGTTGCCCTTGGCGCCGAAGGCCAGGCCGCCGTAGGCCGCGGCGCCGGTGCGCGTGCCGCGGAACGAGCCGATGCGGCCCCCCCGCCAGAGGCCGACGGCCAGGTCGGCGTCGGCCGTGTGCGTCCGGGAGACCGACTCGCAGCCGACGCCCATGACCGTGAAGAGCGACTCCACGCCGTGGACGCCGTACCACATCAGGTCGGGATGCGTGGCTTCGAGGTAGCAAGGACTGTGCGTGTCGCAGCCGAGCACGTCGCCGATCGAACCGCCGCGGACTTCCAACGTTCCCTTGCCGTAACGGAGCGAGGAACTAGAAAACACCGGCGTGCCGAAGTGCTCGGCCGCGGCGAAGATCGCCATGACGTCGGCCAGCGAGGCGGCCATCGGCTTATCGACGAATAGCGGCTTGCCGGCCTTGAGCACGGGGACGGCCTGTTCGAGGTGGACGCGGCCGTCGTTGGACTCGAGCATCACCGCGTCGGCCAGTTCGATGAGCGCGTCGATCGAGTCGACGATCTCGACGCCGAGCGCTTCGACCTGGCGGGTGTACTCCGGCACGCGGCTGGTGCTGGACTCGATGTCGCGGCTTCCCTGCGGATAGGCGACCGCGACGCGGCAGCCGGCGAGCTCAGGTTCAGGCGGCTCGGCGTTGAGCTGCTTGGCGAAGGCGATCGCGTGCGAGGTGTCGAGGCCGATAATGCCGATCTTCAGCGGCTTGTGCGGCGGCGCCGGCTCGCCGGCCGGGGCCGACGTTGCGGCGGCAAGTGCGGCGAAGGTCGTCAGCAGGGCCAAGGTGGTGGAGAGGTTAGACGGCATGGTGGCAACCTGGAATGGGGAATGCGGAGTGCGGCATGCGGCGGGTGGTTAGCCGCCGCTCAACGAGCGGCCGGGGCGGTAGGGCGTGGGGCATGGGGCATGGTGGTTAGCCGCCGCTCAACGAGCGGCCGGGGCGGGACGACGTCAGTTGCACTTCAGGGCGGCGGTGGGGCGGACAGCGATTTTTCGAGGAATTCGTACGCCGCGCGGCGGCACTCGAGCGGGAAGTCGTGGCCGGCGTCGGGATACAGCGCCTGCAGTCGGTTCGCCGCGTTGTGAAGTTCGTAAATCGGACGGGCCGCCGCCATCACCTCGCGCACGCCGCTGACCTCGAAATTGTGATCGCCTAGCGGCGCCACGGCGAGGAACGGCCGCGGGGCGAGCGCGGCGATCAATTCTGGGAAGTCGAACGGCATCTGGTCGGGGTCGCAACCGTAGCGCTCGGCGATGAGCGGCATGTACCGCGGGCCGGACCAGCCGGTCAGGTCGCCGCCGTAGTACTTGTGGAACGTGGTGAAGCCGCACGACGAGACGACGGCCCGCAGCCGCGGCTCCAGCACGGCAGTGAAGATGGCATTGTGCCCGCCGAGCGAATGGCCGATGGCGCCGATCCTTCGGCCGTCGACTTGCGGCAGCGACTGGAGGTAGTCGATCGCGCGGATGTTATCGTAGATGGCCTTCATCGAGCCGCTTTGGTAGTCGTCGCCGGCGAAGTCGTGCTGGTGTTCGCCCAGCGACGGGTAATCCGGCGCTAGCGTGACGAAGCCTCGTTCGGCCAGTTCACGGCCGTAGTGGAGGCTGGGTTGGCCGGCCAGGCCCGCCGGTTCGTCCTTGCCTTCCGGTACGGTTTGATGCAGGCAGAGGACCGCGGGGAACTTCTGCGGCGCGTGCGCGGCGTCGCGGGGCAGCAGCAGCCACGCCGCGACGGTCGCGGTCGCTGAATCGGCGTGGTAGGTCACCTTGCGGCGGATGAAGCTCTCTTCGACGACTTCCTCCACCACGTGCGGGTCGAGGGGAACGGGACTTGCCGGCGCAGGCAGCGGGCCCATGACGGTCTGCATCTGCTCGAGGATGTCGTTGCGGCGACGGCGCCAATCGTCGAGGTCCGCCAGCGGGCGCTCGCCGCCGTCGGCCGTCGGCGTCCAGTCGAGCGACTGGTGGCTGCGGCGCACGCTCTGCGCGGAGCCGTCCTGCGACCCGAGGAGCGCGGCCGCGACGGCGAGCCCCTCGACGAGTCGCGGAGCGAGGCGGTTCATGCTGCACCTGGCGTGGAATCGTGTAAGCTGTCGCAAGTTGGTTGGCCCTCCTTGACCCCCGGCGGCGGCGGGGAGACACTAAAGTGTATTCATTTTTTGGGGCCGTCGCGACTAGCGGCGGCCAAGATTCATGAAACCGCTCGCCAAACTCGCCAAACGGAGCCCTGCCGACCCCGACGCGGTCCTACGCCCAGCGGCGCCCGCCGAGGCCGGCTCGCGAGTAGATGAAGTCTATCGCCAGATCTTGGCGCAGATCATCCGCGGCGAGCTGGCCAGCGGCGCCGAACTCAAATCGACCCAACTGGCGGCCTCGCTGGGCGTCAGCCGCACGCCGGTCGTGCAGGCCCTGGCGCGACTGATCGCCGACGGCATTGTGACCCAGCGGATGAACATGCGGGCCGTCGTGCGGCCGGGGGCCGAGAACTGGCTAATCGAAGTCCACGAGCTGCGGCTGCTGCTGGAGCCGGCCGCAGCGGCGCGGGCGGCCGAGCGGATCACCGAGCCGGCCCTCCGGCAGCTTGAGCAACAGGCCGCGGCCGTGGCGCCCCAGACGGAAGGCTGGACGAAACGGGCCCGCGAGTTCGATTTTGCGCTCCACCTGTCGATCGCCGACCACGCCGGCAACCAGCCGATGCGCGACGCCATCTACAAGTGCTGGCATTACAAGCAGCTCTCCTACGAGTTGGGGCCCGACCGCCCCACGTCGATCGTGCGGGGCTACGAGGAGCACCTGACGATCTTAGAAGCCTTGAAGGCGGGCGACGCGGCCACCGCCAGCGCGGCGATGGAGCTTCACTTGCGCCTGGCCGGGTCGTATCGGCCGGAAGGCAGGGTCGTGTAGTTGCGAGGCGCGAGGCGCGAGTTGCGAGGCGCGAGTTACTAGCCACTAGCCACCAGCCACTAGCCACGTTCACCCATGCCCGCCAGCGCCAGCGCTTTGCCACGCGACGAACAGGTCATCCGCGCCGGCATGGTCGGCATGGGAATGATTTTTGACGAAACGTATCGGCCGTTCTTTGAAGGCGTGGATCGGCGGCCGTTGTTCGATCCGTGCTTTGGCCCGTGCCGCGTCTCGCTGGCTGCCGTGGCCACCCGCACCGGCCGCCGCGCGGAAGCGTATCGGCGGCAAGCCCCCGGTTCCGTAGGCGGGTTTGCCAGTTTCGACGGGCCCGCGGCAGTCGAGCGGCTGCTGCAAGCAGGCGTCGACGCCGTGTGCATCGCAACGCCGGACGATCGGCACTTCGCCGCCGCGCGGGCGGTGCTCGCCGCCGGCAAGCACTTGCTCGTCGAGAAACCGTCGGTGCTGCGGCTGGCGGAACTCGACGAACTGGACGCGCTGGCCCGCGCCCGCGGCATGCTGGCCAAAGTCGTGTACCACAAGCTGCTCGATCCGGACCACAAGCGGCTGCGGACGTTCTGCGCCGACGACGTGCTGCGGCACGTGAACAACGGCTATGCGTCGCTCCTGGAGCCGAAGTCGATCTCCGGATCGCAGTTTGCCGAGTGGATCGTCGGCCGGAACCCGGGGACGTACGTGGCGGTCCATTACATCAAGCTGATTGATTTCACGTTCGGCCTGAAGCTGAAGCGCGTCTCCTGCACTGGGCAGCGGGGCATCGTGGGCCCGGCCGACGGCCCGACGTGGGATTCGACGCAACTGCGGCTCGTCTACCAGCATGCCGACGGCCGCGAAGCGGCGTTCGACGTCCACACGAGCTGGGTGACGCCCGACAATTTTCCCGGCTATGTGGAGCAAGAAGTCCAGTTCCGGTTCGACAACGGCGTGTGGAACGGCCATAGCCGCAAGCGCGGCGTGGAAATGACCGTCGAGGGCGCCACGCCGCTGAAGCTTAAAACGACGCTGAACAACCACTACAACGCACCGGTGCTGGAACCGTGGGGCGAGCGGTCGCAGCGGGGTTACGGGTTGGAAGTGATCGAGCGGTTCATGCGCGAAGTCGCGGCGGTCGAGTTCGGCGGTCCGCGCGATGAACGGCCCGCGCGACTGGCCGCCGCACGCGAGCTGGCGTACAACGATCTCGCCGCCGATCGCCAGGTGGTCGCCGCCGTCGAGGCGATGGAGGCGATCCTCGCCCGGCACGCGGCCGGACAGCCGGAGTGCGTCGTCGAGGTCAACGCGCCCGAAGGCGGCCTGGTGCTCCGCGCACCGGGGCGGCCGGAGCCGGAGATCCTCTACGGCCCGCCGGTGTGACGGATTCGCCCAGCGCTGCAGTGCACCGATTACAAACGCGACATGGCCAAGCCGCGGCCGGCCAGTCGCGCGACCCAGGGCCGCGTCGCACGCTTTCCATGAACGAACCGGCACGGCCTGGCATGATTAACGCTCAAGAAAGGGATCGATGGAACGCCAAACCCGCGCCGCCGGCGCGTGAGACCGCGGCAGCCGCCGGCGAGGGGCGTTCTGACGCGCTGCGCGAGGTGATCGCCCGCACGGAGCCGCGGGCCCTGCGGACGTATACGCCCAGCTTGGCGGTGATTGCCCGCAGCGAAGGCTGTTACCACTACACCCCGGAAGGGCGGAAGCTGGCCGATTTCACCTCCGGCGTGCTGGTGGCGAACCTGGGGCACAACCCGACGCGCTGGTGGCGGCGGCTGCTGGAATACCTGGGCCACGACGGCCAGGCGGCGACGCCCCAGGAGTACTTCGCCGCGGCGCCGCTGACTTCTTACAATGCCATCACGCCCGTCGAAGCGCTGGCCTGCCAGCGGTTGCTGGAAAGCTTGCGGTCGCAGCCCGGCGGCGGCCGCATGGAGCGGGTGCTGTGGTCGGCCAGCGGCAGCGAGGGGGTCATCAAGGCCCTCCGCGCGGCGCTGGCTCAAGACCCGCGGCGGCAGATGATCCTGGCCACGCGGGGCGGCTTTCACGGCAAGAAAGGCCTGGCCGGCGCCGTCACCGGCAGCGAACGCGATCCGGAACGGGACGAGCGAGTCCGATTTATCAGCTTTCCCCGCGATGAATGCAGTTCCATCGAGCGCCGCCGGCAGCCGATCGACCTGGCGCCCTACGCCGACGAGCTGGAGCGAACCCGCGCCGAGCTCGGCGATCGGATTTGCTGCCTGATCACCGAGCCCTACCTGGGAGGCGGCGGTTCTTATCATCCGCAGCCGCAGTACCTGCAGCTTTTGGAAGCGTTCTGTCGGCGGCACGGCGTCATCTTCATCCTCGACGAGGTGCAATCCAACTTCGGCCGCACCGGGTCGATGTACGCCTTTACGCACTACGGCGTCGAGCCGGACGTCGTCGTGTTGGGGAAGGGGCTCGGCAACGGCGTGCCGGTCGACGCGGCCGTCGGCCGGGCCGAGCTGTTCGATAAGCTCAACTACGGCGAAGCCTCGGATACCTGGAGCGGCCACCCGCTGGGCTGCGCGGCGGTGCTGGCGACGCTCGACGAGTTCGAGCAGGCTAACGTGCTGGAGCGCGGCAGGGCGCTGTCGAGGGCGATCGAAGCCGGCTTGCGGAAGCTAACCGAAACGCCGGCGGTCGCGGCGATTCGCGGCGAAGGCTTTGTGTGGGGCGTGCAGTGTGCGCCGCTGGGCGAGCGGAAGTCCAGCCAGGTGGCCGCCGACGTCGTGCGGGCGTGTTACCTGGGCGACGACCGCGGTCGCGCGATTCATTTGCTGGGTCCGCTGAGCGGCGACGTCATCCGCGTGGCGCCGCCGCTGGTGATGCCGCCCGACGAAGCCGCAGCGTACCTGGAGGCGATGCATCAGATCGTGGCCCGGGTGTCGGCGTGATCGACGATCAGTGCGAACTGGTCGCGCTGCTCGAAGCGGGTTCCAGCCGGCAGGGCCCAGCCCGCGATCCGGACTGGGTTTTTCAAAGTAGTCATTTCGCTCCGCGAGATGAGAACGCTCTTTCGGAGCGAAAGACTATTTATTTCGCGGACTCGCTGACGACCAGACTCCGCGTCATTGGGAGCCGCAACCCCCGTTAAGCACTTAAAGCGCTTCGACCAGGTCGGGATGGATTTCGACGGTCGCGCCCACGCCCAGGCAGCTAATCCCCAGCCACAGCTTGTGGCGCGACCCGACTTGGATCACCACGCCCTCGACGCCGGCCATCGGTCCGCTACGGACCCGAGCCGGCGCGCCGGGCGTGAGGCGGGGATGCAATTCCAGCGAGTCGGGGAAGTTGGCCAGGGCCGCGGCCAGGGCCGTCAGCTCGTGGCGGAGCGTCGCTTCGCCCCCTTTGTCGGGTCGAACCAACTTCACGGTGCGATTGGTCTTCAGGGCCGCCAGTTGCTCGGTCTCGCCTCCGGCGACGAACAGGTACGAGGGAAACAGCGGGTAAAGATTCCGCCGCCGCCGCCCGCCGGAGGAGGTTTCGCGGAGCACCATCGGCAGGAAGTACGGGACCCCCTTGTGCTGCAAATCCCAGGCGAGCGCCTTTTCCTGGCGCGGTTTCGAGTACACCGCCACCCAGTCGAGCCGGCTCTCCTCGGCCAGGGCGTCATCGGGCCAGACGATGGGCGGGTTGTCTTGTAGGCGAATCATCAAACCTCGGTTGCCGGTGGAAGGATGCTACTGGCCGAGCCGCTGGACTCCATTATCGTCCCGGTGCTGCGCGCCAGTTGCGGCGCGCCCGGGGGCGGGGCGGCAGTCGGGGCGGGCGCCGGGTGGTAACGTGCAGAGCCGCCGCCGCTTGGCACGCTCGACAATGTAGCCGCGATCCGCGATGCAGAGAACCGCAGAAGGAAGGCATGCGGCATGCCGAATCGGTAGTCCCGCGGGTGTTTCGCCACGCGGCCCTCCCCGCCATTTTCACGCCGCATGGGCTCGCGTCGCGTTCAGATAGCCGAGCGGCATCAAGATTTGCGCCGCGACGTAGGTCGGCCAGACCAGTCCGCTCAGCGTTTGCTCGTTCGCGAACATCCGCCATGCCAGCAGGGCGTCCGAAAGGACGAACAGCAGCGCCCCGGCGGGAACGAGCCGGTTGTTCCAGTCGCCTTTCAAAGCCACCACGGCCATTGCGCAAAGTGCGACGGCGTAAACAACCGACGGCATTCGCGGCGAGGACGGCGCCAGCGACCACACGTAGACCGACAGCGCCGTCACGGCGACCAAGAGCGCCGCGATCGCCGCGCGGCGTTGCGCGGAGAGTGCGGACCATGGCCTGCTGTGCGGCATGAACGCCGTGACGTAGGCCAGGTGGCCCGCGAAGAAAGCCGCCATGCCGGCCAGGAGGCGATCGGCGCCCAGATCGAGCAGGCAGTCGCCCAGCGCGCCCAACAGCAGGGCGATTGTCAGCGCCGGCGCCTGGCGACCCCGTTGACGGACGACCTCGGCGGCCATGGCCAGGGCCGGCGTCATCTTCAGCGCCAGCGACGCGGTTTTGCCATCCAGCGGCCAGCGCAGGCCGTAGGCCGCCGCGCCGGCGACGGCCACCAGCGGTAAGATCCAACGTTGCGGCCGGGCGGTATGGGACACTGGTTTCTGGCGTCGATACGGCGGAGAACGGTTCTTAGCGAAACGGCGGAGCGATCACGATAGCGCCGCATGCGCCTCATCGCTTGCGTCGCACGCCGAGCGCCGCGGCCCCGGGGAGCAGCAGGGCCCAGGGCCGCGGTTCGGGCACGCCTTGCGGCGCCGCCGCGACCGTGTCGCCGAAGTGGGTGCTCCAAACGGCCAGGTCGGCGGCGCCGACCGTGCCGTCGCCGTCGCCGTCGGAGCGTGCCAGCGGCGGCTGGATCGAACCGTAGTCCCGTTGCCAGTGGAGCAGGTCGCTGCCGTCGGCGTCGCCGTCGCGGTCGTAATCGCCGGGCGGGATGAGCGACGTGATGGCGTAAATCCGGCCGGTGTTCTGGGCGGCGCCGGAAAACCCGCCATGGGAGGAAATATCGGCGACGTACAGCGTGTCGCGGGTGGCCAGCAAGCCGTCGAGGTGGCCGACGGCCGGCTCGTCGTTGGACACGAAATGGAAATAGGAAAGCGCGTCGAGATCGACCAGCGCCAGTGGGTTTTCCTCGTTGGCGGCGCCGGCCAGGTTGAACCTGCCGTGGAAGCCAGCGAAAAGTCCGCCGGCGAGCGGCTCGGGGAACAACGGCGGCGCGAAGGCAATTTCGTTGACGCCTTCCGCTTCGACGCCGCTGGGGGGCGGCAGCGGCTGGATGGAAACCAGCGGCAATTGCCCGCCCCCGCCGACCACGACGCCGGTCCGATACTGCTCGTAGCTGTTGGGGAATCCGAAGTCGACGACCGTCGAGCCCAGCGCGGCTTTCGGCACGACGTTGATCTCGTCGGCGCTGGTAGGTTCGTTGACGTTCACGACGCCGTCAATGCCGTTGTCCGCCAGGTACAGATCGCCGGTCGCCGGGTGGAAGGCGATGCCGCTGGCATTGCGAAGGCCGGTGGCGATTTGCGTGTGACCCACGGCGGTTAGGCCCCCCGGACCGTCCAGCAGTTCCACGCGGTGCAATGCGTCGCCGGCGAGCGTGGCCGAAAGCCCCAGGGTTCCGCTCAAGGCGACCGAGCGCGTCGTCTCGGCGAAGTTGGCGTCCGACCCAAGCTGGAAGTAGAGCTCGTACCGATTCGCGCTTGTCGGATCCTCGCGGAGCGCCAGCGCCGAATGCGGATGCAGCCAGCTTCCCGCCGGGTAGGTGAGATCAAGCTGGCCGAGAAAGGCGGGCGGGTCGCCGGGGTTGATTCCCAGGCGGTAAAAGGCGATCGGCACGCCCGCGCCTTGGCCGGTGACGGCAAGCAGCGGCCCCGCGCGGCGGAGCGCCGTGAGCCTGCCGCCGGGGACGTTGGCGACGAGCGTCTGCTGCAACTCGGCGACGCCGTCGCCGTCGGCGTCCGCCAAGCGGACGAGCGAGCCGGTGGTGCTGCCAAAGTAGTTGCCGCCGTTGGTGACGGCGGCCAGCAGCGAGCCGTCGTCGAGGGCGGCCATGCCGACGGGGTAGTTGAGCCCTTCGGCAAATACGGTCACGCGGAGCAGAGCCGGGTCCACGCCGGGGCCTTGAACCGTCAGCGCAACGGCCGCCGACTCGCTGCAAGCCCATCCAGCGATTGCAGAAACAACGGCAAGAGCCGCGAGCAAGGGGCGTCGGGCGACTGGCCGCGCCGACATGCGGTCAGCCGATCGTCCGACGCGGAGGATGCCGCGCCGGTCGGCCGCGCCACGGCGGACCGACCGGCCGCTAGCTAGGCAAGGTGCGGAAAATACGGTGTTGAAATGCCGCAAAAACACTTGTGGTTTCCTTTCGGACTGATAGGTTGATGGCCGTAAGGCTGGCGATAGCCGGTCCATCTCAACGCCGTTAGCCGTTGTGGCTCGCACCTCGGTCAGCTTAGTCCGGAGCGATCGTTGAAGCGAGCGGTGGACCCCTGGCATTGGCCAGTCTTGTCACACGCCGGGTAGCTCGTGAAGAACGGTGACGCGTCTGGGGCCAGACCACTGCGCGTTGCGCTTATCTGACGGAGAGTCGGCGGCGCTGCATGGGCTTGCGCCGCGGGGGAGGACGGTGCGGTTTTTTCGCGCGGCTCCGACGAATGCGCCGCTACGCGACGCCGGCGCGCTTTCGCGGGTCGAGCGATGCGTTCATTGCCTTGGATCGCACTTGATGCGCGGCGAGCAACGGTCGGGTGTGCGTGAGCGACGTGCGGGACTTTTGAAAACCATTACTCGAGGAGGTTCACATGAGGTCATGTCCGCAGGTTGAAAAGCTACGGCTTCGTGGGGTTCGCGGGCTCATCGCCGCCATCGGCGCCCTGTGCCTGCCAGCGGTCGCCTATTCACAGGTCCGAAACTACAACGTGCAGTTCACCAACACGGCGCCGACGATCGACGGCGTGATTTCGGCGGGCGAGTGGGATAGCGCTGCGGCGTCGGCCGGCGACTGGCGGGAACTTCGCCAGCCGTTCACCGACGTCGATACCGAGAACAATCGCTTCCGCATGCTGTGGGACGACACGAACCTGTACATTCTCTACGAAACGAACTTCAACAATTGGCAGCCGGCCGACAAAGTGGGCACGCCGAACCCCGGCATTTCGTTCGGCGCCGATAATCTCAACATGTACTTCGATCCCAACCGGGACGGCGACCCGATCCATACGGATCCCAACGCGCCGCTGTCGGACGTGGACGGCTATCAGCTTGCGTTCAACCAGTTCAGCGACCCGGACGGCGGCTCGCTCGTCTCGACCAACGCCAACCGCCAGGGCGTCGGCTTCTTCACCGAGGCGCATGTCGGCACGCCGTTTGGCGATCACGCCCAATGGAACCGCGGCGGCGACCCCGTTGCCGGAGCGGCGCTGCAGGACATCGTCGTGGCCCAGCGGAACACCGCTTCTGGCGGCGTCGCGGAGGTCGTGTTCCCGTGGGCCAACTTCAACGCCGACGCCTTCACGCCCGGCGCCACCGACGTCGCCGACTTCAACAGCGATGGCCGGGTGGACGGGCACGATTTCCTGATCTGGCAACGCAACCGGG
>QEVI01000033.1 GCA_003576855.1 Planctomycetota bacterium | reverse complement strand
CTGGCTGGGCGAGGGCGGGGGGCGGGGCGAGTTCCGCTGGGGTTTACGGCCGCGGAAGCGCCGGCAGGACGCAACCGGGCTGGATTTAAAAAAACTAGGCGCCGCGGACGGCTCCGCGGCGCCTGCTGACATGCGTCGTAGTAGGCACACGGCCCGATTTGAGGGCCGCGGCGCTGGCTTACTTGCCCTTCTTCGGCGCGGGCTGGCCCTTGCCGGCGGGTTGTTGCTTGGTGCTCTTTCCGGTGTTCTTGGGCTGTGCCATCGGAGGAATCTCCCCTCACAAAAAGTTCCCGCACGCACGCCAGGCGATCGCCTACGCAAAGTAAGTGCAGCACGGTTGGCGGGAGAGTACGGGCAAGCGGCGAAAGCCGTCAAGGTCGATTTGAACCACCCAGCCTGCCAGGCTGGGGAACTCGAAGGATTGCCCGCAGGCCTCAGATTGGGGGAGCAAAGAGCCGTTTCGGGGGCTATGCACGGGCGCATTGCGGGATGTTCGTCTTGAGCCACGTCTGCAACCGGGCGAGAATAATCGTTTGCGCCGGCCTGCCTTCTGGCTGGCGAAACACGCGGCCGCGTTGCCGCTTGGGTCACGTAGCGCGGCGAACCGCCGCAGCGCACCGCGAGATTCCGTAATTGATGAACAAACAGTCGTTCCTTGCTCGACACGCCACGCACATCCTTCTGGTCGCAGCGATTATCACGCCGCTGGCGTGCTGGGGCGCCATCAAGGCCATCCGAGGCAATCGCAACGACGTATCCGACTGGCTGCCGAAGAGCTACCCCGAAACAGTCGAACTGCGCTGGTTCCGCAAGCATTTCGTGGCTGACCAGTTCGTGCTCATCAGTTGGGACGGCTGCACGCTGGGCGATGCGGCCGACGGCAGCCAGGACGACCCCCGCATCGCCAAGCTGACCGAGGAGCTATTGCAGGCGAAGCTGCCGGCGAACTCGGAGCATCCTGGCGCGTCGGTCTTCAAGCAAGTCACCACGGCGCGCGACGTGATGCAGCAACTCATGGCGCCGCCGACCAGCCTGTCGCCGCGGCAAGCGGCGAAGCGACTCGCCGGTTCGCTCATCGGGCCGGATGGCAAGCAAACGGCGCTGATGGCCACGCTCACCGAAGCGGGCGCTGCGAACCTGCGCCAGTCTGTTGGGCGACCGATTAAGAAACTCATTCGGACCAGCCCGGTGACTCCGCTGTTTCAGGCGATACGGGCAGCGGGTCTGAGCGATTCGCAGGTTCGTCTGGGCGGGCCGCCGATCGACAACGTAGCCATCGACGAGGAAGGCGAGCGGACGCTGATTCGACTGGCGGGATTGTCGGGACTCTTGGGCATCAGCCTTGCGTACCTCTCGCTGCGCAGCGTCCGCATGACGGCGATTGTGTTCACTTGCGGGATTCTCAGCGCGGCGGTGGCGCTGGCGGCGGTGCCGCTGTTGGGCAGCCGCATGGACGCCATCCTCATGTCGATGCCGGCGCTGATTTACGTCCTGGCCGTGTCGGGCGCCGTCCACTTGATCAATTACTACCGCCAAGCGGCGGCCGACGAAGGCAATCTGGACCACGCCATCGAGCACGCGGTGGTGCACGCCTGGCGTCCGGCGATTCTGACGTCCGTCACGACCGCCATCGGCCTGGCGTCGCTGCTGACCAGCGACATCATTCCCATTGCGAAGTTCGGCGGCTTCTCGGCGCTGGGGACCATGACGATGCTGGCGGTGCTGTTCTTGGTGCTGCCGGCCGCCTTGAAGCGCTGGCCGTGGACGCCGCCGGAGCTGCTGGCCAAGACGGACCACGGCAGTAAGAAGCACCGCCAGGACGGGCTGACGATCGGGGCTCGCGGCTGGAACGCGTTCGGCGGCATGATCCGCCGGCATCACGCCGCCGTGCTGGCCGGCTGCATGCTGGTGATCGTGGCGCTGTGCTTCGGCCTGCCGAAGACCACGACGTCGATCGATCTGCTGAAGCTGTTCAGCGAAGACGCGCAACTGCTGAAAGACTACGAGTGGTTCGAGGACCGGTTGGGTAAGATCGTGCCGATGGAACTGGTCGTGCGGTTCGCTCCGGAGGTGCAGCGCGAGCAGGCCCCGCCCGGAACGCCGCCGGGCGAGCTAGTGACCCGGCACACGTTCTTTGAACGGCTCAGGCTGGTTGAACGGATACAAAAAAACATCGATCGCCAGTTAGGCCCGGAGGGGCTTGATTTGGTCGGCGCCACGATGAGTGCCGCGACGTTCGCGCCCGATCTCGGCGGCGAAGAAAGCGGGCTGAACGCTTCGACGTACCGCGAGCGGGCCAACGAGCAGTTGCTCGAGAGCCGCGACCAGTTCGCCCGCTCGGGGTACTTTCGCGTCGAAGGCCCCGAGGCCGGCGACCGCGCCGGCGAGGAACTGTGGCGGATCAGCGTGCGGCTGGCGGCTTTCCACGGCATGGACCATGGCGAGCTTGTGCAGCGGATCCGCAACGCGGTGCAGCCGGCGCTGGAGGCTCGCGAGATGAGCGCCGACGCCCTGGAGGCGCTGGCCCAACGCCGACATGGCCGGCCGAACGGAGCCCGCGTCGTCGTGCTTCGGCCTGCCGACAAGGACGTGAACACCGAGGACGCCGTCGCGCTGCTGACTTCCAAGAACGTCCGCGCTCAGGCCGGCAAGGCGGATGTCGGCGCGCTTTCCGACGAGCAACTGAAGGCGAGCCTCGCGCCCTTCGACGGCGTCGTGATGGCCGAAGGCTTTCGCTACGAGGATTACGAACAACTGCGCCGGGCCGGCGTGGCCGTGCTCGCGACGCAAGAAACCGCGCGGCAAGCAGCCCGCGACGCCAAGAGCATCCTCGACGACATCTCGGGGGTCGACGTCACGTACACCGGCGTCGTGCCGGTCGTGTACAAAGCGCAGCACGCGCTGTTGGAAAGCCTGGTGCAAAGCACGTGGTGGTCGTTCGCCACGATCATGCCGCTGATGATGTGGGTGACCCGCGGCGTCTGGTCCGGCGTGGTGGTCATGATACCCAACACGCTGCCAGTGCTGGTGGTGTTCGGCGGCATGGGCTGGCTAGGCATTCCCGTGGATATCGGCTCGATGATGGCCGCGAGCATCGCGCTGGGCGTGGCCGTGGACGATACGATCCACTTCCTGGCGTGGTACAAGGACGACCTGAAGGCGCTGGGCGATCGGCACGAGGCGGTGTTGTGCTCCTATCGCCGCAGCGCGTCGGCGACGCTCCAGGCCGGACTGATCAACGGGCTGGGCCTGTCGGTGTTCGCGACCAGTTCCTTCACGCCGACGCAGCGATTCGGCTGGCTGATGCTCACGATCCTCGTAGCCGGCATAATCGCGGAGCTGGTGATGCTGCCGTCGCTGATGTTCGGCCCGATCGGCGCGGTGTTCTCGCTGAAGTCGAAGAAGGAGCGGCGCGCGGTGGTTCGCGTGCGGACGCGCGAGGATTCGCTGCTTTCGCCGCTTGACCGTCGGCGGATGCTGAGGGAACATGGGGCGAGCGTGGAGGCCTAAGCACGCCCGGAGGTCGCTGGCCAGGAGGCGCCCGGTGCACCCGCGCTTGCTCTCCGTTCTATTCGCCCCACTCCAGCCGCGAAGCGCTTGATGGCCGGCCAACCTACGCAGCGGATGACGTTCTCGCTCTGGACCGTATGCGTCATTGCGGCGATTGGGTTTGCGTTTGACATCTACGAGCTGCTGATGCTCCCCTTGGTGGTGGCGCCGGCCTTGCAGGAGCTGGCCGGCTACACCCGCGGCACGCCGGAATTCGCCCGCTGGTTCGGGCTGCTGTTCTACGTGCCGGCGGCGTGCGGCGGCGTCTTCGGGCTATTGGGCGGATACCTGACGGATCGGTTCGGCCGCCGCCGCGTGCTGACCTGGAGCATTTTGCTGTACGCCTTCAGCGCGTTTTTCGCCGGGTTCTCGACGAACCTCTACATGCTGCTGTTGCTGCGGACGACGACGTTCATCGGCGTTTGCGTGGAATTCGTGGCTGCGGTGGCATGGCTGGCGGAGTTGTTCGACGATCCTGTGCGACGCGAAAAGGTGCTCGGTTACACGCAGGCGTTTTCTTCGATCGGCGGGCTGCTCGTGGCCGTGGTAAACGGGCTGATCGTGCGGCACGCGCTGGACTTGCCGGCGATCTCCATGCCCGCATTCTTGGAGCCGGTCTTTGGTTCGATTGACGCCGCGCATCAACACGCCGCCTGGCGTTACACGCTGATGAGCGGGCTGGTTCCGGCGATCCCGCTGATCGTGATTCGCCCGTTTCTGCCGGAATCGCCGAAATGGGCGGCGAAGAAGGCGGCCGGCACGCTGCGCCGGCCGAGCGTCGCCGCGTTGTTCTCGCCGGAGTTCCGCCGCACGACGATTATCACGACGGTGATGTTCGCGTGCAGCTACGGCGTGGCCTTCGGCGCCATCCAGCAGATGCCGCAGATCGTGCCGGGCATCAACCTGGTGCGCCAGCAAGTGCAAGCGGCGGTCGAACGGGCGCCGGCCGAGCAAAAGAAGACGGCCCCGGGGCGCGTCATCCAGGAAAAGGTCGCCAACTACACCAAAGCGCAAGAGACGGGCGGGCTGTTTGGGCGATTCGCGTTGGCGCTGCTCGTGGCCCACGTCGCCAGTCGCCGGGCGCTGCTGCGGATGTTCCTGGTTCCTGGATTGATTTTCTTGCCGCTGGTGTTTTTGGGCTTCGCGCGGGGCGCGGAGCACGTGTTTGTCAGCTTCGATATGAGCTGGCTGCCCGGCTTTCATCACGTGAGCGTTTCGCTGTTGGGCTTGGGCATTTTCGTCGCCGGATTCTTTACGGTCGCGCAGTTCAGTTTCTGGGGCAATTATTTGCCGAAGGCGTATCCGGTGCACCTCCGCGGGACGGGCGAGAGCTTCGCGGCCAACATCGGCGGACGGATGTTCGGAACGCCGTTCGCCTACGTGACGCAGGTCCTGGCCGCGACGATGCTCGGCGATGCGCCCACGCCGGCTGAAGCCGCCGTAGCGACCGCTAAAGTGGCCGCGGCCGTGGCGGCGGCGCTCTACCTGGCTAACCTGATACTCTCCTACTTCTTGCCCGAACAATCCGCCGACCAGGTGGAGTGACGGCGGCTCTGCACGAAGCGAGCGGACCGTTGCGCCGCTGCCCGTCGCGAACGTTCGATACGTATTCCTATCGCTCGAGGTGAGTCGATGAACGGCCTGACCGACGGTCGCTGGCATCGCGACATGACCAGGTACCACTGGTTCGTTCTGCTCGTGGCGGCGCTGGGGTGGCTGTTCGACTGCCTCGACCAGCAGTTGTTCGTTCTGGCGCGGCCGGCGGCGATGCGCGATCTGCTCCCGCCGCAGGCGAGTCCGGAGGCGTTTGAGCAGACGGCGCGGATTTACGGCGGTTACGCCACCTCGATCTTCCTCGCCGGCTGGGCGCTGGGCGGCGTTTTTTTTGGCGTGCTCGGCGACCGCTGGGGCCGCGCCAAGGTCATGATGATCACGATTCTCATGTACTCGGCGTTTACGGGCCTCAGTTCCCTGTCGCGCGGGTTTTGGGATTTCGCGCTCTACCGATTTCTCACCGGTCTGGGCGTCGGCGGTGAGTTCGCCGTCGGCGTGGCGCTGGTGGCCGAGGTCATGCCGGCGACGGCCCGGCCGCGAGCCCTGGCCCTGCTGCAGGCCCTGTCGGCCGTGGGCAACATCTCGGCCGCCTTCATCAACCTGGGCCTGGGAGTGGCCCAGGAACAAGGCCTGGTCCACAGCCCGTGGCGCGTGATGTTTCTCATCGGCGCCGTGCCGGCCCTGCTGGCGGTGGTGATTCGCAGGAGACTCAAAGAGCCGGAGCGCTGGCAGCGGGCGTCGCACGATGACGCCGCGCGCAAGACGTTGGGCTCCTATCGCGAGCTGTTCCGCGACCCCACGACGCGCAAGCACGCGCTCTTGGGCTTGGTGTTGGCCTGCGCGGGCGTCATCGGTTTATGGGGAGTCGGTTTTTTCACGCCTGATCTCATCCGCACCGTGCAGACGCCGATCATTAAACAGCGCGTCATCAAGGAATTGCTCGACGACGCTCAGCAGGAGCAAAACTCCGCCCGCGCGGCCGCGCTGGAGCAGATGCTTGGCTCTTCCGGCCAAGCGGCCAGTCCCGGCCAGCTCGACGCAGCCGCGGTGGAGGAAGTCAACCGAATCACCAATGGCCGCGCCGCCCGTTGGGCCAGCTATACGTCGCTGATGATCAACGTGGGAGCGTTTTTGGGGATGTTCGGCTTTGGCGCCCTGGCGGAACGGCTGGGACGGAAGCAGTCGTTCGTCATCGCCCTGGTGGCGGCGTTTCTCAGCACAGCGGCGGTGTTCCGCTTTCTCAACGAGTTCTGGGAAATCTTCATCCTTGTGCCGATCATGGGGTTCTGCCAGCTATCGCTGTTCGCGGGATACGCGATCTATTTCCCGGAGTTGTTCCCCACCCATCTGCGATCGACGGGCACCAGCTTCTGCTACAACGTGGGACGCTTCGTCGCCGCGGCAGGACCGCTGATCCAGGCGAAGCTCATTGAGCGCTTCGCAGGAACGGAGAACTCGCTGCGCGAGGCCGGCTTTGTCATGTCCGGCATCTTCCTGGTGGGCCTGTTGGCGTTGCCGTTTTTGCCAGAGACGAAGGGCCGGCCGCTGCCCGATTAGCGGCGGGCCGGCCGACAGCTTGCGAGGGCCAAGCGCGTGAGCCACGCCGAAACGTCGCAAGTTATGGAGCCGGTCCCGCGGGAACGCCTTGAGGCGACGACGCGGGTTGCCGTCGTGGGCGGCGGTTTCGGCGGCTTGAACGCCGTGAAAGCCCTGCGCAAGGCCCCGCTGCAAGTGACGCTCATCGACCGGCGGAACTTTCACCTATTCCAGCCGCTGCTCTACCAGGTGGCCACCGGCGGCTTGTCGCCGGCGAACATCGCAGCGCCGCTGCGGTGGATTTTCCGAAACCAGCGCAACTGCGAAGTGGTGCTGGCCGAGGTCGTCGGCTTCGATCTCGACGGGCGACGCGTGCTGACGACCGAAGGCGACGTTCCCTATGACTTTCTCATCGTGGCCGCCGGTTCGCGGCACAGCTATTTCGGCCGGGACGAATGGGCCGACCTGGCGCCCGGCCTGAAGACCATCGAAGACGCCACCGAGATCCGCGGCCGATTGTACTCGGCGTTCGAACGGGCCGAGCACGAACAAGACCCCGAGCTGCGGCGCGCGCTATTGAACTTCGCCATCGTCGGCGGCGGGCCGACGGGCGTGGAGTTGGCCGGGGCCTTGGCCGAAATCGCTCGCCACAGCCTGCGCAACGACTTCCGCCACATCAATCCGGCCGATGCCGGGATCATGCTCGTCGAGGCCGGCCAACGCGTGCTGGGCGGCTTCCCGGAGGATCTTTCGGCCAAGGCGCATCAATCGTTGGAGAAGCTTGGCGTTACGGTCCGCACGTCGACGATGGTCACGGCGATCACCCGCGAGGACGTCGAACTGAAGTCGGCCACGGGCGTCGAGCGCTGGCCGACCAGAACCGTGCTTTGGGCGGCCGGAGTGCTGGC
Source organism: Planctomycetota bacterium (assembly GCA_003576855.1). Lineage (GTDB taxonomy): Bacteria > Planctomycetota > Planctomycetia > Pirellulales > Lacipirellulaceae > Lacipirellula. The sequence continues at coordinate 27,622 of QEVI01000033.1, read as the reverse complement.
CTCTCCGCTGGCCAAGGCTCTGGTCGTCAATTCACAGGCCCAAACCGATCGCGCGGGCCGCATCCTGGTGAACGCCGACGCCTCGCTGCCCGGACGCCCGGACGTGTTCGTCATCGGCGATATGGCAAGCTTTACGCATCAGGGGGGCGCACCGCTGCCCGGCGTCGCGCAGGTCGCCATCCAGCAAGGACGGTACGTCGCCAAGCTGATCGTCGCGCGACTGAAAGGCACGGCCGTCGGGCAGTTCCACTACCGTGATCTCGGCAACCTCGCCACGATTGGTCGCAGCGCGGCCGTCGCGCAGATACGGCGGTTTCACTTCTCTGGATTTCTCGCCTGGTGGCTATGGCTGCTGGTGCACTTGATGCACATCGTGAACTTCCGCAATCGGCTGCTGGTGCTTACCCAGTGGTCGTGGAACTACTTCACCTACGACCGATCCGCGCGGCTCATCACTGGCGACGTGCCGGACGACGCCGACCTGGCCGCGCTGCAGCGGCTGGCCGCGCCGCCCAAGCACCCAGCACCCAGCGGCTCGGCGGCCGCGAAGTGACCCGTTCAGCGCCTGCGCCGCCGTGTTCCTGGGCGAAGCAGAACGGGCCTTCGACGGCGTCGCACGCTCAGTGCGCCGAGGGTGCATCTGACTCGTGGTCAGCGTGCGCCGGTTCGCCGCGCGGCGGCTGGGCCGCATGGTCTTGGGCCGCGGCGGAGTCGCCTTCATGCGCTCCGGAAGGGCCGGCGTCGTTTGCGGCCGGGCCGCCGCTGGCGTCGATGGCATGCTCGGCGGCGTGGTTGGAAGTTGCGTGGCTAGCGCCGGCGGCGCTGGGCTGTTCACCCGCGCCGTGGGCGTCGGAAGCTGCGTCGCTGGCCGACCGCTTTTGCCGCTCCCAGGGGATGTCGGCCAGGTCGGGCAGCAGGATCACATCGACGCGGGAATTCAGCTTAAGCTCGTCGCTGGACAGATTGAGCGACAGCGGCTCGTTGCCTTCGGCCTGGCTGAGTCGAATCCGCTGGGCTTCGATGCCGTTGCGAATCAGTTCGTCCATCACCGCCTGGCTGCGGGCAAAGCAAAGCTCCCAGTGGCTCTTGTACGGGCTGTGTGGCGGCAGCGGCTGCCGGACGCAGTGGCCGCGGACTTCGATCCGATTGAGTTTGCCGACCATCATGGGGGCGAATTCACGAATCGCTTCGAGTTGCTCGTCGTCAAGCTCGGCGAGTCCCGGCTGAAAAAGCACCGTGAACTGATAGTCGGTGCGATCTCCAGAGATGGCGATTCGGCGTTTCTGGGGCTGGGCCGTGTGGCCGTACATCGGGTCCTTGACCGGCTTGGCCGTGCCGGCGGCTCCTTTTTCGTGGCTTTTGTAGGTGGCGAACGGATCGCGGAAGTAGCCCGCCACGGCTTCCTTGACGCCCTCCTTTTGCGACACGAGCCACATGACCAGAAAAAAGGCCATCATCGCGGTGACGAAGTCCGCGTAAGCCACCTTCCAAGCGCCGCCGCCTTTGCCTGCCATGGACGAGTAAGTTTGGAGTTACCTGGCTTGATGGAAGAACGTGGTATTCGGGCAACGCCTGGCGTGAATGTTCGCTGCCGACGCTATCGCGCTCCGCGGCGGCTAGGTGGCGTCCACTTCCTGGAAGATCTCCTCCAGCTCTTCGCGCGTCGGTCGAAATTCAGAACTGACGCCGCGCCGGGCCTGGTCTATCGCCACCTTGGGCGGAAGATCATTGGCAAAGCCGATAATGATGCTCACAATCGTGCGAAAAAACATCATCTCCGCCGAACCCATCAGCTCCATCCGCGCCGCCAGCGGAGCGATGAACCCGTAGGACATCAGAATACCGAGGAACGTCCCCACCAGCGCGGCGCCGACCTTGTGGCCGATTTCCTCGACGGGGCCGTCGATATGGCCCATCGTGATGACAATGCCCAGCACGGCGGCCACGATGCCGAAGCCGGGCAGCCCGTCGGCCGTCTTGGCCAAGGCCGTGGTGGGCAAATGGTGCTCTTCTTCGAGCACCGCCATGTCGGCCGCGAACAGCGCCGGCAACTGCTCCTTGCGGGCCGTGCCTTCGACCAGCGGCGTCAGTCCGCTACAGATGAAGTCGCAGACATGGTGGTTGTTCGCCACGCGCGGATACTTGGTGAAGATCGTGCTGTCGTGCGGGTGGGCGACATGCACCTCCAATCCCAGCAGGCCTTCGCGGCGGGCCGTTCGCAGCAGGTCGTACATCAGCCGAAACAGGTCCGCGTACATCGCCTTGTTGAACGGCGAACCCTTAATGCATTGCAGAATGCCTTTGCTCAGGTCCACCAGCACTTTTTTGGGCGACATGACGATAAGTGCGCCCAGCGAAGCGCCGCCGATCGTCACGATTTCCGACGGGTGAATGAGCGCGCCGATGTGGCCGCCGGCCCAGGTAAAGCCGGCGAGCACCGCGCCGATCACCACGATGCATCCCACGATGACGATCATGTTGCGATCCTAAGCCGCCGCCAACCCCAAGCGCCACGGCGCCGCGGCGAGCGGGAGACCCACCCGCGTCGCTGCCAGCCGGCGCTCGGCAATCTTCAAGTGAACCCCAACGCCCGGCGGATAAAGACCTTGCGGGCGACCGGCCTCAACCTGAGAAATGTAGGTCACACCCCGAAGCAAAGCGGTGAAATGGCTGTGTATCGGATATGCGGATTGTACGCAGAGCGAAGGGGATGCCGGCCGGGACTCGTTTAACGTACACTTGTATTTTTCGGTGGTGCAAAACCGCGCTGCGGCTGCGACGAACAAACGAAGCGGCGCGGCATCGAGCTAGATGAAAACCTTCGTTAACACCCGCCGCTCGGGAGTCCGTCGCTGCCTTGCAGGCGCATTGCTCTTTGCTGCGCCGCTTCTGGCGGCGCCGTCCGCCCCGGCGGCAGACCATGTGGCCGGTTCGCTCATCCGGCTTAACGACAACGGCGGCTGGTCGTGGTTTGAAGACGAACGTGCGGTCGTGGACGCCCGGGCGGGCAAAATACTCGTCAGCTCCGTGGCGAACGCGGCCGGACGCGAAGGCGAGGCCCGCGACGGGGACGTCGACGTCGTCGCCTATGACATGGCGTCGGGTGAAGTCACGCGGTTCACCCTCAACCGCCCCCGTAGCGACAATCGCGGCTGGGCCGACGACCATAACTCCGCCGCGCTCTGGGTGCGTCCTGACGGTCGCTACGTAGCCATGTACTCCCGCCACGGCGGCGACCGCTACTCCCGCTGGCGCGTCTCGGACGCCGCCGGCGAGATCGGCGGTTGGTCGCCGGAGCAAGTTCTTGATAACGGGGCGTCAACGACCTATTCGAACCTTTATTACCTCGCCGGGCTGCAGGCGAGCGGCGGCACGCTCTACAACTTCACCCGCTCGACCAACTTCAATCCCAATCTGCTCGCCTCTCGCGACTTCGGCCAGACCTGGTCCTACGGCGGCCGCTTGCTGACGCAAGGCGATGGCCGGCAACGGCCCTACGTCCGCTACTCGTCGGACAGCCATCGAATTCATTTCATTACCACCGAGCAACATCCCCGCAACTTCGACAACAGCATCTACCATGGTTACGTCGAAGACGGAAAGCTCTACAACTCCGTGGGCGCTCCGGCGGACGCCGACTTGTTCGACGCCAGCGCGGCGGCGCCACGGGACCTAACGTGCGTGTTCGCCGCCGGGGTCCAGTTCGACGGCGCACCGATGCGGCACGCATGGACGATCGACGTGGAGATCGACCGTCGAGGCCAACCCTATGCCGTGTTTCAAGCACGCGCTAATGGCCGCGATGAAGATCACCGGTTCTTCTATGCCCGCTTCGACGGCCAGAAATGGCGCGTGCATCAACTGGCCAAGGCCGGGGGGTATTTGTACGAAAGGGAGAACGATTACACAGGCCTGGCGGCGCTCGACCCGGACGATCCTGATCGAGTAGTCGTTTCCACCAAGGTCGATCCGCGTTCCGAACAGCCGACTGCGCGATACGAGCTATACCAAGGGATAACCGGAGACGGCGGCGCCAGTTGGTCGTGGACGCCGATCACCAGCGACTCGACCGTTGACAATCTCCGCCCGGTCGTGCCGAAGTGGAGCGATCGCCGCAGGGCGTTGCTCTGGCTGCGCGGGCATTACGCCACGTACACCCGGTACGATCTCAGCGTCGTGGGAGTGATAGACGGCGAGCAAACGGCGTCAGGGCGCCCGGAGGTTCAGGCCGCGCGTCCGGCCGGCGTGAACGTCGCGGGAGGCGACCGGCCTGTCCCGTGAATTGGCCGTCGCTGAGGCGTCGGAAATCGGCCGATAGAGCGGGTGAATTGGGCGCTCGATTACGATAAACTGGGGGCGTCAGCCACGCGCCTCGACGCCTCCGGAATGCGGCGGACGCCGCGCCTCGGTGCATCGGCCTCGGGCCTGAAGCTTCTCTCGCCGTTCACGCCGACTCTTATGAAACCTACGAAGGTTCGACGCAACGCCGGCTGGCGCGCGGCGATGAGCTGGGCTGCATGCAGTTTGCTGGCAGCCTGTCCGGCCGGCCGCGCGGCGCCGCCCAGCTACAACCGGGACATTCGTCCCATCCTTGCGGATCGGTGCTTTGCGTGCCATGGCCCGGATTCCGGCGCCCGCGAGGCTGACTTGCGCTTGGACCAAGAGGCAGCGGCGCTGGCGTCGGTCATCGTGCCGGGCAACCCTGACCGCAGCGAGCTGATCGCGCGGGTGGCAAGCAACGATCCCGACGTGCGAATGCCGCCCGCCGAAGCGAATAAACCGGCGCTCACTCCGGAGCAAATCGATGTGCTGCGGCAGTGGATCGCCGCCGGCGCCGACTACGAGCCGCACTGGTCGTACATTCCGCCGCAACGCCCGGTCGCGCCCGCAGCGAGTATCGGGGCCATCGTACATAACGAAATCGATCGCTTCCTGGCCGCGCGGCTGGAGTCGCTCGGATGGGCGCCGGCGGCCGCAGCCGACGGCCCGACGCTCGTTCGCCGCCTGTACTTCGATCTGACCGGCCTGCCGCCGACGCCGGAACAGGTTGACGAGTACTTGAACGACCAGTCGCCCGAGGCCTACGTGCGGCTCGTCGATCGACTGCTCGCCTCCGAGGCTTACGGCGAGCGGATGGCTTCTTGGTGGTTCGACCTCGTCCGCTTTGCAAACACGGTGGGCTACCACGGCGATCAGGAGCATCGCATCACGCCGTATCGGGACTACGTCATCAAGTCGTTCAACGACAACCTCCCGTTCGACCAGTTCACGATCGAGCAATTGGCCGGCGACCTGTTGCCCAATCCTATGATGTGGCAGCGGGTGGCCAGCGGTTACAACCGCCTGCTGCAGACGACGCACGAGGGAGGCGCCCAGGACGCGGAATACCGAGCGAAGCATCTCGCCGACCGAGTGCGGAACGTCTCCGAAACCTGGCTGGGAGCCTCGATGGGCTGCGCGGAGTGCCACGACCACAAGTTCGATCCCTACACGCAAGACGATTTCTACGGCCTCGGCGCGTTTTTCGCCGACGTTGATCACTACGGTTCGTTCGAGAAAGTCGCCAAGAACACGACCCCGTCGGAGCGGCCGCCCGAAATGCTGGCGTGGACGCTGCCCGTGTATCGAGAGATCGAGAAGTGCGATCGGCGGATCGCCGAGTTGGAACAATCGCTCGTCGGCGTAATCGACGCGAAGTGGCAAGAGCGGCTCCATGAACTGTCGGAAATGAAGGCGGCGCGGGCCCAGCTCGAATCCAGATTCGAGCCGACCATGATCACCCAAGCGATCGAACCCCGCACGGTCCGCGTGCTGCCGCGCGGCAACTGGATGGACGAGTCGGGGCCGGTGGTCGAGCCGCATGTCCCGCACTGCTTCAAGCAATTGGATATCGAGGGCCGGCGGGCCAACCGCCTGGACCTGGCTCGGTGGATCGTCGCCCGCGACAACCCGCTGACCGCCCGCGTGACGGTCAACCGCCTCTGGCAGCGGCTGTTCGGCGTCGGCCTGTCGAAGACCGTGATCGACCTCGGTTCGCAGGGCGAATGGCCCGTGAACCAGGAACTGCTCGATTGGCTGGCCGTGGAGTTCATGGAGAGCGGCTGGGACGTCAAGCACGTCATCCGGCTGATGGTCACGTCGCACGCCTATCGGCAATCGTCGCGCCCGCGGCCTGAACTGGATGCCGTGGATCCGGAAAACCGGCTTGTCGGCCGGCAATCGCGATTCCGGCTCGACGCCGAACAGATTCGCGACAACGCGCTCGCCGTGAGCGGACTGCTGGTCATGCAAACCGGCGGCGGCGTCTCGCGACCGTATCAGCCGGCCGGCTACTATGCGCCGCTCAATTTCCCGGAACGCGAGTACGAGCCCTCGACAGATTCCAACCAGTTTCGCCGGTCAGCGTACGTCCATTGGCAACGGCAATTTCTTCATCCATGGCTCGTGGCGTTCGACGCCCCGACGCGCGAGGAATGCACGGCCCAGCGTCCGGTTTCCAACACTCCCAGCGCAGCGCTGGTGCTGCTTAACGATCCGTCATTCGTCGAAGCCGCCCGGGCCCTGGCGGAACGAACGCTCAACAGCGGCGGCGCCAGCGACGACGATCGGCTGCAGTGGGCCTGGCGAATTGCCACCGGCAGGCGCGCCGCTAGCGAAGAGATCTCGCTGCTTGCGGGACTGCTGGAACAGCATCGGCGGCATTACCGCGACCAGCGCGAAGCCGCCGGATCGCTCGTCGGCGTCGGCGTCTCGTCACGCGATACGGCGATCGACGCGGCGGAGCTCGCGGCGTGGACGTCGGTTACTCGCGTGCTGCTCAACCTCAACGAAACCATAACTCGCAATTGAACCGCCCTTGGATACAACGCCACGCCGGCGCGCCCGAGTCGCCAGGAGGCGGGAATAGGGCGTCGTCTCGCACGGTAAACTACGCGATCATGGCCATGAACAACTTCGACCAGCAATCGCACGCCCTACGCATCAATCGCCGGACGTTTCTGGGCAGTGCGTCGCTGGGTCTCGGCGCGGCGGCGCTTGCCGGACTATGGCAGGACGCGGCGCTCAGTGCGGCGGCCAAACGCGGGGACGCCCGGTCGGCCTATTCCAACGGCGTCGTCAACCCGCTGCACTACGAGCCCAAGGCAAAGAGGGTGATATTCCTGTGCATGGCGGGCGGGCCGTCGCAATTCGAAACGTTCGACGAGAAGCCCCAGCTCGCGGCGATGCACGGCTTGCCCATGCCCGAATCCTACACCGCTGGCCAGCCGATCGCCCAATTGCAGGGCGCCGAGCTGCGGTGTCTCAAACCCATGGTGCGCTTTGCTCGGCACGGCAAGTCGGGGCAGGCGATCAGCGAGCTGCTGCCGCACATGGCCAGCATCGCCGACGATATCTGCATCGTGCGCTCCATGCAGACCGAGCAGATCAATCACGACCCGGCGCAGACGTTTCTTAACGCCGGCACGAGCATTTCCGGTCGGCCGAGCATGGGCGCCTGGATCACCTACGGCTTGGGGAGCGAAAGCAGCGAGCTGCCCGGCTTCATCGTGATGCGCAGCATCGCCGACAGCCGACCGCCGCAGCCGATTTCATCACGACAATGGCACAGCGGCTTCCTGCCGAGCCGTTTCCAAGGGGCGCCGATGTACTCCCAGGGCGACCCCGTTCACTTCGTGAGCAATCCGCCGGGCGTCGACCGCCGGCGGCAGCAGGACGTCGTGGAAACGATCGTCGGCCTCAATCGGCTGCGCGACGCCGAAGAACGCAATCCGGAAATCGCCGCGCGGATCGCCCAGTACGAACTGGCGTTCCGCATGCAGGCAAGCGTTCCGGACCTGGTTGATATCTCCGACGAACCGGGGCACGTGCTGGAGATGTACGGCGTTGAAGGCCCCGACGGCTCATACGGCTACAACTGCCTGCTGGCGCGCCGCCTGGCGGAACGGGGCGTGCGATTCATTCAGCTTTATCACCGCGGGTGGGATCACCACAACAGTATCAACAAGTACGTCCGCGAGTCCTGCGCGTCGAGCGATCAGGCCAGCGCCGCGCTGATCACCGACTTGAAGCAGCGGGGGTTGCTCGACGACACGCTCGTCATCTGGGGCGGCGAGTTCGGCCGCACGCCCATGGCACAGGGCGACGTCAACGACGAAAGCGTGGGCCGCGATCATCACATCCGCGGCTTCTCGATGTGGCTGGCCGGCGGGGGAGTCAAGCCCGGCATCACCTACGGGGCGACCGATGAGCTAGGTTACTTCGCCGTGGAGAATAAAGTGCATATCCACGATCTGCACGCCACCATGCTGCGGCTGTTGGGCATCGACCACCAGCGGCTCACCTACCGCTACCAGGGCCGCGATTTCCGATTGACCGACGTGGCCGGCCGAATCGTAGACGATATCCTGTCGTAGCCCCGCAGCAGCGCCGCGGACTTAACCTGCCCCTCATCGTTGCCAATGCGCGGGGTCGGATCGGCCGTCGCAGCCGGGGCGCGGCAACCAGCGATTCGCTCGCAGGCCGCTGCCGCGCAGAAGTAGGCCGGCACGGTAGTTCGACCGAGGTCCATCGCCGGAAAGTAAACAATGGTGCGCATAAATCACGATGACCGGCAGCGACGACAACCGCAAGCGCCGCGATCCACCAGGCGCCGCTAACAAAGAATAGGTGCGCCAGGCAGAGCGCGCGTCGCCGGCCCGAGCTGGCGACCTGCCGGCCTGCGGGACCCCTACAGGGCGCAAAGCCGGCGCCACCGGCAATTCAAAACGCCCGGCGGCCTGCTACCGACCACGGCCGCAAATCACCCGCAACGCGCCGGGGACGACCTCGATGGCCAGCTCCGTGCAGCCATCCTGGGGCCGCAGCCACGGCTCGCCGTCTACATGCGCGGCCAAGGGCAAACTCGAGCGGAAGTGCATGTGGCGGAAGGTCCCCCGCTCGATCCAGCAGTCCGCAGGCGAGCCGCCCCACAATGCGGTGGCGGCTTTTCGCAACAGCGCCAGCCGCCCTGCCGGCGCCGCCATCACGTAGTTCAGGCGACCGTCGCAGGGGTCTGCCTCGGGCGCCAGCAAGAACCGGCCGCCGGAGCGGGGGCCGTTGGCGATCGAAAGCATGATGGCCGGCCGCTGCGACTGGACGCCGTCAATGGCCAGCTTCAACTGGGCAACCGGAATCGGACGCATCAGCGTTTGCAACATGGCGCGAACGTACAGCCCCGATCCACGCGGCCAGGCGTATTGATGGCTGAGCAGATTGATCGTTCCTTCCAGCAACGCGCCGACGTTGTTAATGGCGTAGCACGTGCCGCGGCCGGAGGCTCGCACCTGGGCCAGGTCGACGCTCCGGGCGTCCCCGCGTTCAATCAACTGAATGGTGCGTTGCCAATCCGTTCCGATGCCCAGCGCGTAGGCCACGTCATTGCCCGAGCCCGCCGGAATGACGCCCATGGCAGGACGGCGATCGGCCGGAATGGCCATCAGCCCGTTGGCCGTCTCGTGCACGGTGCCGTCGCCGCCGATGGCGATGACCGCGTCGCAGCCCTCGCCGCCCGCTTCCGTCGCCAGGTGCGCGGCTTGGCCGGAACAGGTCGTTTCCCGCAGCACGACTTCCAATCGGCTGGCGAGCGCATCCCGCAGCGAGGCGGCCAGCGCCGCCGTTCGGCCGCGATCGGAAGTAGGGTTCAATATAGCGACGACCCGGCGCAACGCTCGAACGCCTGTGTACGATTTGGAGACCTGGCAGCGCAGACGTCGCCGGGAGGTTTAGTCGTCCCGGCGGAGCTTCATGTATAGCTCTTGTACGGCGGGAATGCACGGCCGGCCATCGGCGGCCAGCGCCGTGCACCGGGCCGCAGCAGTCTTGCTCTAGGCCAGCAGCTCGCGAATGCGTCGCGGCGAGTCCGCCCGTGCATCCGCCTCGACGTCGTCGTAGCCCAGGCCAAAGCAGGCGCAGATCGGCGCGTCGAGGTCCTTTGGATATACCGGAGCCACCAGCTCGCCGACCAGCACCACGGCGTCGAATCGATTGAAGTACGCGACTTCACATTGGAAGTAGCCGCAAAACCAGGCGAAATCACCCATCTTCGTGCGGGATTCCGGCCAAATATGCACATCGAGCGGCTCGTGCTCGACCGGCGCGCCGAGCGTCCCGCACCGCGGACAGTAAGCCCGGCCATCGAACTCCGGCTCGCGGATGAACGCCTTGTTCATGGGCGTCCATTATGCTTGGCGGCGCCAGGTCAAGCCAGGGGCGCGACGTTCGCTCAGGCGGCGCGGCTAGAGCACGCGCTCGGCAAGCCCTTACGCCGCCGTGCATGGATCGCGCGACGGCTAGCTGCGACCAAGACCCGGCTGCCGGCCGCCGCACTACCTCGTCAGCATAAAGCCCAGCATGAGCGACGCCGTGCCGAGGCTGCTCGATTCAAAATGATGCAGCTCGATCCAATCGTTGGCCAGTTCGCCTTCGACGGTCCACTGGACGTTGCCGAACGTGTAGCCGCGCTGAAGGAACACGGCTTCGGCGCCTACGAACAGCCCGCCGAACGTATCCGTCTTGCCGTAAATCGGCGTAATCGTCTGATTGCCGGCCGGGTTGATGAGCCGCACATCCGGCTCGAATTCGCCGCGAACATGCCCCACCCGGCCGCCCAACCGCGTAGCAATGCGATACTGCGGATCGTTGGCAGGCCGGTCAAGGTAATCGCCCCAGAACCATCCCAGGGCCACATGCGCGCTGCCGCGCTTCACTTCCTTCAGTTGGGTTTCGAACGCGTCGTCGACGATTTCCGAGGCCGAAGCGTTACCGAAGATGTCGCGCGTCACCCGTAAGCCGGGCGTGCCGCGCGTCGTTTCGCCATAGGCGGAGAGGTACGACCCGCCCAGGTCAAAGAACAACCGGTCGCCGCCGAGATCGGGTCCCAGCGGCTGGCGATAGCCGCCGGAGGCGATCCACGCCACATCGGGATCGTCGAGGATTCCCTCGCCGATGACTCCGGCCGGACCTGCCTTGAGATACGGGCCGCAGACCCAGTTCACCGGTTTGTCGACGGGGCCGTCGTACTGGTCGAGCAGTTCGTAGCCGCCGTAACCGCCGTAGGCGAAGTCCGCGACGTCGGGCGCCGGCGGCAATGCCCCGGCCGATGGCGCCGGGACATCAGGCCCTGCGATTTCAACGGCCTGCTCGGCCCGCACATTGGCGGCGGCAACAGCGAGCGCAATCGCCGCGGCCAGGGCGCCGATTGGCGCCGCAGCCGCGGGTCCTCCGGTGGCATTGAATCGCAGCACTTCGCACCTGTCCGCGTAGTGAACCTGGAGTTGCGCCGTCCGACGGCCTATGGCTCCATGTTCGACGCGGCGATGCGGCGGAGTTTAACGATTTTGACGAAGGCGCCAGCTAGCAGCGACTCGGCGGCGCCGGATACTCGGCAGCATCCCGCCGATGGCTAGCATTACAAGCGCAGCCCCAGCCGGTTCGGGAACGGCGGCCACGGCGCCTACGGTCACCACGTTGGCGACGTTCAGCAGCCCGTCGAATCCCTCCTTGGTTCCCCAACGGGCGACCAGGTCCTGCGTGCCGCCTACGCTGAAGGCCGCGCCCAGCGGCAAGGAGGCGCCGGGGGCCAGCGTGGTAGCGCTGGTGAGGTTCGACTCGATCAACTGGGACGTCGTGGGGTTGTTCTCCGCCCACGTGCCGGAACTGACATTTTGCTCATCCAGGCTGTTCCAAGCGGTCGGATTGAGCGAGCCGCTGGGCGACAGAATCTCGTAGTACGCCAGCGGGATCGCCTGGCTGGTGTTGTTGATCCAGCGCACCTGGCCGTTCGAGTTGACCTCGAGCGTCAGCCGGGGGACGTTGACCGTTGCCACGTCGGCCCACGTCGTGCCAATGGCGATGTTGTCGATATAGTGCGGCCGCGCCGAATCGACCGTCACGGCGTTGCCGTTGAGCGAGACCACTCGCGACAACGCCGTGTCGCTAAAGCTGTTGATCAGCGGCGCCGTGCCAGTCAGCACGGTGGCGGCCGTTTGCTCCACCCCGGTGGGATTGAAGTAGACGGTGAGGCGCTCGTCGCCGGATTGCCCGACGGCGCCTTTCCAAATACCGAGATCGGCCGCGTTGACGGTTCCGTTGCCGTCGCCGTCGGCGCCGGTCGAGGGCGCGACGTTCGTGCCGAATTGCCGTTGCCAAAGGAGGAAATCGTGGCCGTCGGTCACGCCGTTGCGGTCGTAGTCGCCGGTTCCGGGGAGGGCGTTGATCTCCAGCTTGCCGAAAATGCGGACGTACGTGCCGCTGGCCACGGCGTTGTTGGCGTTGGCCACGGGATCGGCCGTAATGGTGGCGCCGCCGATCTTGGCGAAGAACGTCGCCGGAATGGTCGACAGCGAGTCGGTGATGCCGAAGCTCACGCTCGGCTGACCGAGCGTCGCGCTGGGCGAGAGGATGCCAAACTCGGCGAAGATGCTGGGCGTACTAACGTCATCGACTTTAAAGTCGCCGGCGAAATAAATGGTGGAGGCCGACGCGCCGGCGCCGCTGGGTGCGTAGGTCCGCTGCAAGCTGGCCTCGGTCGCCACCTCGGTCACCACGGCCGTGTGGGGATTGGCGTCGAGCGGCGGGTCGGCGCCCGCTCCGGCAATGGTCGTGCCGCCCACGGCGACCCAGCGATCGTCCCAGACGCCGCTGCCGTTCTGGCCGCCGCCGTAGCTTTGCAGCGTGAACCCGGCCAGATTCGCAATCGCCTTGGTCGGTTCGTTGTAGAAAAAGTCTTCCGCGACGATGACGACTGCCCCGGCGGGCGCCGCGGCGCAGAGCACCGCCGCCGCGGCTACGAACAAGATCCGGCAAACATGACGGTTCATGCGATTAACTCCAGGAGTTTGCCAATGAATGCGGATTGCAAGGAGGCGGAACGGTTAGCTCGCGCTCAACGACGACGCATGACCAGCGCCGCCAACCCCAGGGCGATAACAAGTGCGCCGGCGGGTTCCGGCACTGCCAGCGACAGCGTTACGCCGGCGCCCGCGGCTTGCCGCGCGATGATGCGGAAGTCAAAGAAGTCGATCTTGCCGTTCTGGTCCAAGTCGCCCTTGATAAGCGTCGTCAGGTCGCCCTGACCAAAGGTATTGTTGAAGCCCACGTTCGTCGACCAGATGTTGTAGTCGGCCTGGTCGGCGTCGCCGTCCTGATCTACGTCGCCGGCGACTCCGCTGGGTTGCGGCAAGCCGAGGTCGCTGAACACGTCCAGGTCCGTCGAGATGGTGATGCCGAATCCGGCGGTGCCGACGGTCGAGAAGTTATCCACGACGCCGCGAAACGGCTCGGCGAAGAACGGGTCGGCGCCGAGAACGATCTCGTTGGCGAATGCGTTGAAGAAACCGTTCGCCTGCGCGGCGATGGTGCCGTTGATGTACAAGCTGCCGGCGCCGCCGGTGCGGAGCACGGCGACGTGCGTCCAGTCGCCGAAGGATACCGGGCGACTCGAAGTCACGTCGCCCGGCGGGCCCATCGAAGTCAGCTCCCAGACGCCGGCGGGAGTGATGCGGACGCCGCCCATTTCGGTCCCGACCGACCACACCACCTGGCTTGTGCCTGCTGCCGCGGCATCGGGTCGAACCCATGCCTGGCTCAGCACCGTGAACGAAGTGCTCGTGTTGTTGCTGTCGGACGGGGCATTGCTAGCCACGGCCGCGTCGGCAATGAACGTGCCGCGAAAGCCTTGGCTCGTCATCGCCTGGTTGGCCCCCGAAAACCCGAGCGCGACGTTGCTGCCCGGCACAGGGCTATCCAGCGGCGATCCGTTGGCGACGTTGACATACGTCGGCTGACCGCCGAGCTGCGCGGTGAAGTCCGGCGAAGGATCGTAGTTGGCCGCGACCCAGTCTCCCAAGAGCGAGCCGCCCGGAATGCCGCCGGGGCCGACGTCGTAATAATCGAACGGGGCGCCGAACACCGAATCGGGCACGTCTTTGAACGGTCCCGTGATGGTATTCAGCGCGGTGGACGTCGTAGCGCCCGGCGAACCGTTTTCAAAGGTGAACAACCGGGTCTTTCGGCCGGCGAGCGCTGTGTCGGCCGAACCAATCGTTAGCACAGCCAACGTGGCTGCGCAGAGCGTCCGTGCGGTGGGGTTCATCGTTCGCTGCAACATAAGAGCTTACCCTCCAGTTGCGAATGCAGGTCGTCGCGCACTGGCCGCTGTATGCAGCCAGCCATTGGACGTCGGTATAGCACCCAAGAAAGAGTCACAAGGCGCGCCGCCGCTGGGCGTCGAACTCGATGGCCGCGGCATGGCGACCGAAGAGCGTGGAAAGCGCCCCAGCCGCCGGTACGCTTCAGCGGGTGTTCTAGCGCACTTGGCTCGCAAAGTCAATCAGGCCCGCGCATTTTGCCCAGAACGGCCCAGCGAACGGGTGCAGCGCGCGAATGAAGCGGGCTGTCCGGGCGCCGGATTCCCGCGACGTATCCCACGGCTGCGCAATGCTTTGCCCCGAAACATGAGATGAAAGGCGGCTGACGACCAAGCCGGGTTGGACGGGCGCTAGACTTCGCGCAGCGCGTTGACGACCCGCATTCGCACCGCGCGAACGGCCGGCGCCAGGCCGCCCAACAGGCCCATGGCGATGGCCAACAGCGCGCCGGAAAGGAGCACGCGGGGGCCGAAGTTAAAGGCAAACACGACTTCGGTAAAGGCGCCGCCCATCGTGCCGGTCCGAATGTCGCCCAGGGCCAGCGCACCGAGGCAACCGACAATCGCTCCCAGTAAGCATAGCACCAGCGATTCGAATAAGAACGACGCCAGCACGCTGGCCCGCCCAAAGCCCAAGGCCCGCAACGTGCCGATCTCGCGCGCGCGGGAAGCGACGGCGCCGTACATCGTGTTGGCGACCGCGAACATCGCGCCGATAGTTAAGAAGAACGCGATGATCTGCCCGATGATTCGCAAGAATTGGCTCTGCTCGGCCTGCTCGGCGAAATACTCCTTCTCCGTGATCGCCTTAAGGCCGATCTGTTCGTCGGCTGTGATGCGCTGGATGAGCCGCTGCCGGTCGTCGGCGCTGGCGGCTCGCAGCTGCACGGCGGAGACGGATCCGGTGCGGTTGGTAACTTGCCCCAACACCCGTTGATCGGTCCAGATTTCCGATTCAGCGGCCGCCCCATGGGCTTGGAAGTATCCGACGACTTGGAACATCGCGTCCTGCACTTTGAAGCTTTCGCCCAGCTTCAGCCCCTTGAACCGCTCGGAGAGGGCCCGGCTGACGATCGCCTCTCGTACGCCCGGCGTGAAGTTTCGGCCCTCGACGATGGTGAGGCCGTCGCGCAGCGCGGCCGAGGCCGGCACGACGCCGCGGACGGTCACGTTGGTGTTGCCGTCCGCGTCGCGCCGCGGCAGGTACCCAATGGCGACCAGCTCAGGCGCCGCGAGCGGGCGGCCCTCGGCGTCGGTGGCGATCCCAGGCAGCGCGAGGATGTCGCGAGCGGCAGACTCGCTGACGGCGCTGGCCGTTTCGGCCGTCGAACCCTGGCGAAGCACAATCACATCCAGCGGATTGACGCTTACGGTCAGCGTGTGCTCCAGCCCCGCGTAGAGTCCAAAGGCGAAGATGCTGGCCCAAACGACCATCCCCACGCCCAGGACGGTCATCAGCGAGCCGACCTTACGCGCCCGTAAACTACGGAGGTTGTATTTCAAAGGGACCATGGGGGGAGAATGATCGGTGATCGGTGATCCATAATTGGCGATTGGTGATTGACGGCTCGCGGACCTGCCCTACTGCCTACTGCCTACTGCCTACTGCCTACTGCCTACTGCCTACTGCCTACTGCCTACTGCCTACTGCCTACTGCCTACTGCCTACTGCCTACTGCCCCCTGCCTACTGCCCCCTGCCTACTGCCCCCTGCCTACTGCTAAACCACCTTCCGCAGGCCTTCCAGCACGCTGAGATGGGCAGCCCGCCACGCGGGGACGACGCCGCTCACCAGGCCGATGCTCGCCGCGAGCGCAACGCCGGCCAGGGCCGTGCTCCAGGGCACGTACAGCCATCCGAGGCCGGGAAGCATCTTGCTGAAGTCAACTGTCGCGAAGAGCAGCTTGGCCCCCAGGCACCCCACGACGCCGCCCAAGGCGCCGATGACAACGGCTTCTCCCAGGAACAGCGACAACACGTTGGCCTGCGAGAAGCCAATGGCCTTGAAGAGCGCAATTTCCCGCGTCCGCTCGCGCAGCGCCATGGCCATGGTGTTGGCGGCGACGCACAGCAGGGCGATCACGATGGCGATGGACGTGTAGCGAATAAACGCCCGAACGTCGCCCATGTAGCTCATGAACTCGGCCTGGAACTGCTTCTCGGTCAGCGCCTTCACCGGCGCGTCGGAGCTGGCGAACGCCAGCTCGATGTCCTCGGTGAGCCGATTCATCGCTTCGGCGCTCTTGGCCCGCAGGACGACGATGCCGGCGTTGCCGGCCATCGTGCTGCGGGCGGCCTTGAGCGACTCGTCGAGATAGTCGAAATGAAACCAGAGCATTTCGCGGTCGATCGACGAGCTTCCGTCGTAAATGCCGCGGACCGTCAGCTCGAGATTGACGGGGTAAATGTCGCCCTTCAGCGGCACCTTATCGCCGATCGACCATCCTTTGTTCTTCGCCAGCAGGGCGCCGACGACGCAACCCGTGCGGTCGGCTTGGAACGCCTGAAGTTGGTCGGGCGGAACGACGTAGTCCTCGTAGACGTCCGCCACGCTCTGCGGATCGACGCCGAACTGGCCGAAGACGATCTTCTCATCGCGGTACTTGCCGCCGAACCAGGAAAAGGACGTCGCGCTGCGCACGCCGTCGAGCTTGCGGATGCGATCGACGTAGGCGATCGGCACGTTGCCGGCGAGGCCTTGGACGTTCATGACGATCAGCCGGTTGTACACCCGCGAAGCGACCGTCATTTCGTCTTGCACGGTGAGAAACGAGTACAGCATCACGACGAGAAACAGACTCACGGCGATCGACAGGCACGTGAACAACGAGCGGATTTTGTTGCGCGCCACGTTACGCACGACCAGCGGCAGGAACTTGATCATCGCGCGGCCTCCAGGGCGTCGATGTCGGCCTGCACAAAATCGCCCTTTTCCAAGTGGAGCAGCCGCTTCGCCCGCCGCGCCGCCTTGGGATCGTGCGTCACCATGATGATCGTCGTGCCGTAGTGGTCGTTGAGCTGCACGAGCAGATCGAGCACGTCCTGGGCGCTGGCGGCGTCCAGGTTGCCGGTCGGCTCGTCGGCCAGCAGCAACACCGGGTCGTTCGCCAGCGCCCGGGCGATGGCCACCCGCTGCTCCTGGCCGCCGGAAAGCTGCCGCGGATAGTGGTCGGCCCGATCCTCCAGTCCGACGATGGCCAGCGCCGCCGCCGCGTGCTTGCGCCGTTCGGCCCGCCGCAGCGGCGTGAGCAACAGCGGCAGCTCGACGTTCTCCTGCGCCGTTAACACGGGCATTAGGTTATACGACTGGAAGATGAAGCCCAGATTCTCGCTCCGCCACCGCGAGAGGCCGGCTTCGGACAGGTCGCCCAGGTTTTGACCATTGACGATCACCTCGCCGGTGGTCGGCCTGTCGAGCCCAGCGCACAGGTTGAGCAGCGTCGATTTGCCGGAGCCGCTCGGCCCCATGACGGCCACGAAATCGCCCCGCGGGATGTGGAGCGTCGTGTTGCTGAGGACGGGAATGCGGATCTTGTCCCGCATGAACTCCTTGCTGACGTTCAGCAAGGCGACGACGGCGTCGGCGTGTTCGCTCATTCGCTAATCCTGGTTCTTAAACCACTTATAACTGCTGATACCGCTAATATGAACCAAATGCGGCCTTCCGGAGCTTAACATCGCAGGACCGTTGATGGTGAGCTCTCGTTATTCGCCATCGGCGTCAGTCAGCGTTCATCAGCGGTTTTGTTTTGCGTTACTCCGCGAGTTGAACTTCGGCGCCTTCCTGCAGTTCGGGCGGTGGGTTGACGACGACTTGTTCGCCGCCGACCAAATCTCCGGTGACTTGAACGAGGCCATCGTTGGCCTCGCCGGCAGGCTTGACGGCGGCCTTGCGCACACGGTTGGTTTCGAGCACCCAGACGAATCGGTCGTCGCCTTCGCCCTGCAGGGCCGCAAGGGGGGCGAATACGCCTTTCTGCTGGGCTGCCTCGGCGCCCTCGGCTTCATCGGGCAGGAAATGGACCGTCGCGCTCAGCTCAGGAAATAGTCGATCGTCGGCGTCGAGGATCGACACCTTGACCTTCACGATCCCGCGCGTGCGATCTCCCATCGGAATGATCTCGCGAAGCCGGCCATTGTAGCGCCGATCCGGCACGGCATCGACGGCCACCTGGGCCGGCTGGCCTTCGTGAAGCTGGCTGAGGTAATCTTCCTTGACGTCCGTATCGACCTCCAGCTCGTCGAGCTTCGCCAGCGTGATGACCGAGCCGCGGCCGGAACTGGCCCCCATGCCGCCGGGCATGATGGATTCGCCTTTTTCGGCGTCCTTGGTGACGACCGTGCCGTCGAACGGGGCATAGATGAACATGTTGCGAATCGACTCCTCCGCCTCGACGACGGCCGCCTTGGCAGCTTCGACCGCGGCGACCTGCGCCTGCTGCACGGCGGCGGCGGCGTCGTATGTCGTTTGCGCGCGGTCCAGCGTCGCCTGCGTGCCGGCGCCGCGTTGGAAGATCCCTTGTTCACGAGCTAAATCGCGCTTGGCCTGCTGGAGGTTCAGTTCGGCTTCAGCCAATTCGGCTTCAGCGCGGGCCACGGCGACCTTGCGCGACGCAAGCATAGCGTCGAGATCCGAGTGCTCCAGTTCCGCCAGCACGTCGCCGGCCTTGACCTCGTCCCCCTCCTCGACGGGGATATTCGCGATGCGTCCGGGAACCTTGGCGCCGACGGCCGCTTGCCAGCGGGATTCCAGGTAGCCGGTCGCGGTGAGCGTGGTGCGTGCCTGGCCGAGGGTCATGATGCGGACGGAATCGGCTTTTACCACCGGCAGGGGGAACAGCCGGTCTTGCACGGCCCAATAGCCGGCGCCCGCGGCCGCCGCCAGCAGCGCCAGCCCCGCCACGATCCACGCCAGGCGTGCCGGCCACGACGGCCGGCGACCCTGCGAGCGATCGATCTTCAGCGCGGCCAGATCGCCGCGCAGACCAGGCTTCGGCGGGGCAGGGGACCGGGAGGGAGCGTCGGTGGCGGGCATGGACGGTGGTCTGCGAGCGGCCGGGGGAAGGACGAATTCCCGCCATCATACTCGACAATAGGCCGCGGCGGGAAAGGCAAGTCACTCAGAAAATTCCGCCCGGCGCTTGCGCGGCGGCGCCGGCGTGCGCGGTTACACAGGCGTTACCGAACAGCGCTAGGGACCGCGCCGGCGCCGGCCTAAAATGGCGAGCAGGTCGCCCATGATCCTCCCGAGGGCTCGATTGTGAAAACGCTATTCGGGTTGGCGTGCTGTATGTCTTTAACGTTGGCCAGCGTGTTGAACGGGGGCTCCGTCGTCGCCGACGCGCGGGTTGATGTTCGCGCCCAAAGCGGCAAGATCCTCGTCGCGAGCGAGGAAATCGTCGCCTATGACTGGCGCAGCCACACGATTACGCTGGCGCCAGGCGTACGGGGCTGGCTTCTCAACGCCCTGCATAAAGGCGTCCTGGGCGATGAGCCGTTCGTCGTGGCGGTCGGCGGCAAGCCGATCTATGAAGGGTCTTGGAGGTCGCTCGTGATGTCGTCAAGCCGCGCGACTCCGGTCATCGTGCTCGATGCCCAGATGCTCGACGAGGGGTTGGGCGAAGAAGACGTGCGGATCAGCCTGGGCTATCCCTCGGAGCAGTTTTTTAAGGGCGCCGATCCCCGCGGCGACCGGCGTATCCAAGAGGCGCTTGCCCGCGGCGGAAAACTGAAGCCCCAGCGCTCTCGGCAAGAGTGAGGTTAGCCGGCATAAAAGCCGGTTTGCCATCCCGTCTTCCGGACGGGCAAATGGACGCCGTGCGGCTCGCTCGGCAATTCAAACCCGCCCCCGGCCCTCGCTTCGCCGGCCGGATTCTGAATCCCTCGCGCCGGTTTGGCTATTTGTCTTGCCGCGAGCCGGTCGCCTATACTACAGGCCCTCTCGCCGGTCCGGATGTATAGGAGACTCATCATGCGCCGTCCGAACGTTGGATTACTCGTGGCCCTGGCTGCCTTGGCGAACTCGAGCTCCATGCTTTACGCAGCGAACTGGCCCCAATGGCGCGGCCCGGAGCGCAACGGCGTCTCGTCCGAGACTGGCCTGCGGGACGAGTGGCCCGCCGAGGGCCCTAAGCTGCTCTGGCAGGTAGATAACCTGGGCGGCGGCTATTCCACTCCCGCCGTGGTCGGCGACCGACTCTACATTCTCGGCAGTTCGGATCTGGAGAATGAATTCGTTCAGGCGCTCGATGCGGTCGACGGCGGCAAGCAGATTTGGCAAAAGCGGATCGGCAAGGTCGGCGAACCCAATCAGCGGCCGCCGTACCCCGGCGCTCGCTCGACGCCGACGGTAGACGGCCAGCGGCTCTACGTGCTGGGGTCGGACGGCGATCTGCTGTGCCTCGACGCGGCCAGCGGTCAAACGATCTGGCAGAAGAACCTGCGCACCGACTTCGGCGGCGACCCCGGCGAATGGGCCTATTCCGAATCGCCGCTCGTCGACGGCGACGTGCTGGTCTGCACCCCCGGCGGGAGCGAAGCGACGATCATCGCCCTCGACAAGAACTCGGCCGAACCCCTTTGGAAGCTGCCGATCGAGGGGGGCGAAGAGGCGGCCTACTCGTCGGTCGTCGTTTCCAACGCCGCGGGCGTCAAGCAGTACGTGCAGTTCCTCGCCAAGGGAGTGGTAGGCGTAGACGCCGCCACCGGCAAGCTGCTCTGGCGCTACGATCGGACCGCCCAAGGCAGCCCTGCCAACATTCCCACGCCGCTGGTTTACGGCGATTACGTCTACACCGCCAGCGGGCGCGGCGGCGGCGCCATGATAAAGATCGTCAAGAACGCAGACGGAAGCCTGGCCGCCGAAGAAGCGTACTACGAAGGCAACCTGCCCAAGGCCATCGGCGGCACGGTGATCGTCGACGACCATATGTACGGCGCCAGCAGCGACTCGCTCATGTGCGTCGAACCGACGACCGGCGAAGTGAAGTGGCGCGAGCGCTCGCTAGGCGCCGCCTCGCTCTGCGCCGCCGACGGCCATTTGTATCTCCACGGCGAGAACGGCGAAGTCGCCCTCGTGGAAGCCAATCCCAGCCAATACCGCGAGAAGGGCCGCTTCACGCCCCCCGGCGCGCCGGACCGCGGCAATTCCAAGGCGTGGGCCTACCCGGTAATCGCAGACGGCAAACTGTACATCTACGATACCGGCACGTTGTGGTGCTTCGACGTCAGTCAATAGCGGCCGGCTGGCGGCGCGGCCCCCAGGCCGGCCGCCCGTCCGCTCACCGGCGGAACGAGCGGCTCCCCGATCGTTCACTCAAGCGAACCGTCGTCGAACGATTTTTGTTCAATCCGGCGGTACGTCTCGCGGGCGTGGTCGTAGGCCGCCTGGGCGGCTTCGCGCTCCGACTCCCGAATGGCCTGGTGCTTCGACTCCCAGCACCGCGCGACGGCGGCGAGGCACCACTGGGCGCTGCGGCGGCTCGCGCGAATCGGGGCGCCGTCCACCTCGACGAAGATCGGATTGGTGTGTGCCGCGGGAAAGATACGCAGAGCGACCCAGCTTGAACGCTCGGGCGCGTAGTCGAACGTCAGCTCGGAAACGGCGCCGTCGGCCGAGATCGGTTTGCTTTCCACCGCAACGCCGTTGACGACCAGTTCCACCGGCACGGTGCGCGTGTCGCCGATGCGGGCCCGTTCGATATGCCAGTACGGCTTTTCGTCGAGCGGCGTATGGCGCACGTCCGCCGCGGTTAGGCCTTCGGCCTCCTCGGCTTCTTGGAATTCACCGGGCGCGGCCCGATCAGCGGCCGCCGCATCCAGCAGCGCCGCGGCCTTGACGGTCGCGCGGAGCCGCTCGCCTTTGCCGATGGCCAGCACGCTGGCGCGGCCGCCCGCGCCCGGCTCGCCGACGCCCAGGCCGTTGACCTTGAAGTCGAACAGATGGCTGCGTCCTTCGGAGACATACGCCCGCCCGTCGCGAATCCCCTGCACCCAGCCGTCGAACGACAGTTCTTCGCCGGCGGGAAGCTTCACGTAGGCGCGGCCCAGCCCGACGCGTTCTCCATAGATGCACGGAAAGTCAGTTTCGCCGCTGATGCGCGTGCCGAACCCGCAGTTGAGCGTGTGATACCAGACGTTCAGCTCCCACACCGCCGGCGTATCGACCGTGGAGATGTAATCGACCGCATCGTGCGTAACGTCGACGATGTATTCGTTGGCGCCGATGCCATCAAACCGCGGCATGTCGTAGGTCGGTAGCGATGTCGCGGGTACCTCCAGTCCCCAGCCGCTGTGGGCGAAGCCGACGACTCCGCCTTGCGCTTTAGCCCACTTGAGAATCGGCAGGTCCCAACTCGGCCAGTCCTCGATCCGCTCCGTGCCGGGATAGTCGTCCTCGGCCAGCCGCAGCAAGGTTAGATGGCCCGCATGCGAGCTGGGAAAACCGGACACCTCCACGTCGTATCGCATGATGTGCCGCGCCGTGGATAGTTCGTGGACGCGGCCGTCGAAGAACTTCTTTTGATGATACCAGCACGGCCCCCAAGTGAGGACGCAGCCTACGTTGAGGTCTTCGCCGCGAATGTGCCGGATCATATCCTGCGGTTCGACTCCGCGCGTGGGCGACGCATAGTGCGCACAACCCGCCGCGTGCACGTGATGGTCGCCGGAATACCAGCCATGCTCGGACATATTGATCCAGCGCTGCAGCTCGAACCGCTCGGCGTGCGGCTCTGCCGCGGCGGTCTCCGGAACCGTTACCTCGCGCCGTAGCACGCGGTACTCCGGTCCGCGCGTGAAGGTCACGTCATAGCGGCCTGGCGGCAAACGGATCGACTCCCCGTCGGCCCGGTAGACCTGGTCGTGAAAGAAGAAGTCCGGAGCCAGGCGACGCGAACGGGCAGGGTACACCCGGCCTCGTTGGTCGCGGACGACGAACTGGCCCGTCGTGGGCGTCCCGTCGACGTCGCGGACCTCAAGCCGGACGTCGGCCGACGGTTCGCAAGAGAACAGCATGTTCACTTCATTGCGAAAGCCGAGATCTTGCGTCCCTTGGCCCACGTCGAACGCCAGCAGCCCTTCGCGCCGGCCGCGGTCGCGGCTATAGAGCTCGACGATGCGGTACTCCAGCGGCAAGCCCGACAGGCTCGGCGTCAGCGGCTGCTGATCGTAAACGCTCAAGTCGAGCCAACGGTTGCGAACGTCGCGCGGCGTAACTGTCTGCGGGGGATCCGGGCTGTCGACCCAATCGTCGTAGGGTTCCTTGGCGTTGGGGCTGCTGATGCGCAGCGGCGCCGTAACGCCGGCTTCGTTCACTACCTTTACGAGAAACACCCGCCAGCCGTGCTCCATAAGCTCCGGCGCCGCGGCGCCGGCATGCGCCTTGACTCGGCTTTCGGGATTCACGTGCACGTGCACGAGGCAAAGCGGATCGAGCACCCGCTGCACTCCGGCGACCAATGCGGCGTCGTCGGACTCGCCGAGCGCCTCCTCCAGACGACGGCGTTCCGCGTCCGATAGCGGCGCCCCGACCATCTGTAGCGCCTGGACGAGGCGTTCGGCCTGCGCCGCCAGCGGCTGGGCTTCGATGTTTTTCACCAGGGCTTCGTCGGCCAGAGTCGCCCTGAGGATCAGAAGACCGAAAACCGCGCTGAACGCGCATCGTTGAGCAGACGACTTGCACATGGCGGCCTCGCTGACGGCGGAGGAGTGCGAGAAAAAGGCTGAAGACGCCGCGACGCGCAGAAGTATAACGCAGCGAACGGCATTTCGCGCGACCCTGCTAGCAACCGGCCGTGAACGAATGCATAAAAAAACGGGCGCTCAGAACTCTCCTGAGCGCCCGTCATAACGCATTAGGCAGGGCACAGCGCCCGCCGCGGGGTCGTCCGACTGCCGTCTACTTGCGGCGACGCATCCGCACCAGCCCTAGCAAGCCGAGGCCCGCCAGGCCGATCGTGCTCGGTTCGGGAATGACGCGCGCGGAGAAGTCGTCGATGTGCACCTGGATGTCGCTCTGCCCGGCGCCGAACGACGAAATGGCGTAGGTGATCGTGGCGCCGGTTACGCCTGCCGGAGCGGTCGCCATGTGCATGAACGACTCATAGGTTTCGCCCAGGGCGAGCAGGTCGACGCGGTTCTGCGGGGCGCCGGCCCATTCGATCTTGAGCTCGACCGTGCCATTGAACGGACCGACCGATTTATGCCAGCCTTCGAAGATGACCTTCTGGCCGGGGCTCACCGGGACGGGAAGCTTTTGAAAGACGCCGGCGAACGCGTTTGAGGAGATCGTTTGCAAATCGATGTGCCGCGAGCCGCCATGCGGGGCGGCGGTGCTTTCTTCAGAGAAGCCGGTGCCGCCGGAAGCGAAGCGGAACCAGTTGCCGTCAGAGGTGGTCGTCGAGGTGGGATCCTCGAAGCCCGCATTAGCTAACAGATTCTGTGCCGATGCCTGCGTAGCGGCGGCCATCAGCACGGCGACCAGCGTCGCCATCATGCTCTTTCTCATGAGTTCTTACCTCCAAAGTTGAGAACAGGATCGTAAACAGCAAATCAAGCCGCCGCGCGGGGAACGGTGCGTTCGCAATCGGTCGATTCAGTCCCTACGCCGCTGCTCACAAAACACGAAGAACGGCCGACGAACAAGCTCGCAGGAAAAGGCGGAACGCTTACCGCGATCGAATGAAAGCGCTTTCGACCCGCTAAACAAACCACCCCTCTTGATAAGTCACCCTGGAGGAGCACCGCTCGGCGGCGATGGGGCCGACCCTCTCGGCACTTCGGCAACGGGACTGCCAGGACCGCCGCAGCGAACCCCTGCCTAACATGTTGCATTCCCGCTACGGGAACTGCAAGTGTTTTTTCCAGTATTCGCGGAATCACCTTGCCGACCTTTCCAGGCGGTTTCAGTGCGATCGCCCAACGTGGATCACCACGACCGCCTGCCTCGGGCTTGCCGACACGGCTCACCGACTCGCCCGCAGCCGGTTCAGTCAGCGGCTCGCGCAGGCCGGGCCCGCCGAGAAATCGCAAGTCCCACGGCGGCAAGGAGAAACGTCACGCCGGCGCTCGGTTCCGGGACGCCGCTCACCAGGGCGTCCCCAAACATCCGTTGCCACGCCAGAAAATCGCTGCCGATGCTCGTTCCGTCGCCATCGGCGTCGCCTTGGGCGCTTTCGCCAAAACAGGACATCCACATCCCCAGGTCCGCGCCATCGACGTCGCCGTCCGCATCGAAATCGGCCGGCGGAAAGGCCGTCTCATTGACCACCAGCGTCTGGTCGACGGCCACGTCGTACAGCGACTGGGTAACGCCGCTAGGCCAGGCGATCGTGACGCGGTCCACCGGATCGACCTGGCTCCCCAAGCCGAAGTGAGCCGTCCGTTCGTTCTGGCTGATGAAACTGCTGCCGCCGTCGATTTCCCAGACGAGTTGCCGCTCGGGGTCGTTCAGGTCGGGCGTCACGGTAATCCAAGCGCCGATGCCGTCGCGGTTTGAGATCGTGCCCCGCGTGCGGATTCGCAGGTAGTGGTTCTCATTGCCGCCGTCGTTGCGATACAGGACAGGCGCCCCTTCGTTGTTGACCACCAGCAGGTCGACGTCGCCGTCCGCGTCGTAATCCAGGTGGAGCAGCCCGCGCCCCTGATCCGTGTCGACGATTCCCGCGGCGGTCGAAACGTCCGTAAACTGGCCGTCGTCATTGCGCCACAGGTACGTTTGGTCGTTCACCCAACCGGCGCCGTTGTAGCCGTTGGTCGCCGCGAGATCGACGTCGCCATCGTTGTCGTAGTCGAAAAACGTCGTACCCCAGGCCCACCGGGCGTCGTATACTCCCGCGGCAAGCGTCACGTCGGTGAAGGTGCGGTTCCCTTCGTTGCGATACAGTCGGTTGCCGCCGCCGTGGGGTCCGGGAATGCCCGGTGCGTTGGTCGTGGCGGTGATGAACCAATCGAGATCGCCGTCGCCGTCGTAATCGCCGAACGTCGTGCCCATGCCGTTGGGGTCCGTGCCGACGCCCGCCGCCAAGGTGCCGTCGGTAAACGCGCCGCCCCCGTTGTTCCAGAACAGTTGGCTGGTCTCAAAATCCGCGGCAAACGTCAGGTCAATTCGCCCGTCCCGGTCCAGATCGGTGAACCGCGGCGCAAATCGGAAAGAATACGCCGACCGGTACACGTTGATCCCGGCCGCCACGGTGACGTCGGTGAAGCTGCCGGGCGCCAGCGCGCCGCGGTTGTGCAGCAGCCGCGACTGGCTGTTGGCGGCCAGGTTGCCCCAATCGCCGGTGGCCAGATCGAGATAGCCGTCGTTATCGTAGTCGCCGAAACTGGCGCCCTGGCCGCTGCGGACGCGGGTGTTCGACAAGGCCGCCGGCTCGGCCACGCCGACGTCGGTGAAGTATCCTGACCCGTCGTTGAGGTACAGGTAGTTTCGCGTCGCCCCGACCGTCGTGGTGTAAAGATCCAAGTCGCCGTCGTTGTCAACGTCGCCAGACACGACGCCGTTAGCGGCCGTGGGCGTCGTAAAGCCCGCCGCAGTGGTGCGGGCCTCGAACGTACCGTCGCCCTGATTGCGGTACAGGATGTTCGGCTCGTTAATCCGCGTAAAGACGAGATCCACCAGGCCGTCGCCGTCGAAATCGCTCGCCGCCGCCCCGCCGGTATAGAACAAGGTGCGGGCCGGATCCTGCGGCACGCCCTGGATCGTGTGGACGTGCGTGATGCCGGCGCTGGCAGTGGCGTTCGTGAATACGACCGCCGACGCGCTGTTCGGCGGCGCCCATGGCAGGCACGCCAGCGCTGACAGGCCCAATCGCCATGCCCACCCGCGCGGAACCCCACGAACGACCGAAAGACGCTTTTGCGCCATGCGTCTGCAACAGGTTGGTGGCAACTGCTAAGAGAAGATAGAGCCAACGCGGCGCATCGCTGCGTCCATCCGCGCAAAGCCCATTCTAACACGCCGTAGCATGGCGCCGCTATGGAACGCGCCCGGCATGTTCATCCGCCCGGCGAAAAAGCCGATCGAGGTCGGCGGCAACGCACCGGGCACAATCCGGCCGACTTCAGCAACCTGCCGGTGGTGATCGCTTCGAGCGTCGGGGAGCAGTTTTCGCTGCAAGGGGGAGTCGATTTTCTCGGCTCCGCCGACGTGCCGGATCACCCGCTGGTCAATCCGGGCGGCGTCGGTCCGCGGTTCGACGCCAATCTTCGCGAGGCCCAGTGGGATCCGCAGGCCGAGAAGCTGCGGTTCCGTCCAGGCCGCGGCGTCTCGTCGCATCAGTTTTTGGCCAAGAAGCTGACGTTTCACTGGTTCGCCGACCCGGAAGGGTATCTTGGCTTTCTTCCCGCCGCGCCGCCCAGCGTGAACGACGTGGCGCCGACGGCGCGGTCGTTTAAGATCAGCGGCTCCTACGCCCCGTCGAACGCCCAGTACCTGGC
>QEVI01000032.1 GCA_003576855.1 Planctomycetota bacterium | reverse complement strand
GCCATCGGGGCGCCGATGAGCGTGCCCAGCACCATGCCCACGAGCACCCACTTGTAGGTGACCACCTGGTACATCAGCAGCGTGCCGACGATGGCCAGGGCCATGCCGATCTCGCCGGCGCGAACGCCGTTGCGAGCCGTCCGCGGATGGCTGAGCCACTTGAGTGACAGGATGAACAGCGCGGCCGCGATGAGGTACGAGCCCCAAACGAGCACAGAATGATGGTCCGGCGCGGCAGGAGCGGTCGTCGAGCCCTCGGTCACCGTGATTTCAACGGCGGCCAGCAGCGAACTGTAGGCAAGCGGGTTACTCACGGCTTTCGCGTCTCCCTGCGGAACATCTTGAGCATGCGGTCGGTAATCCAGAAGCCGCCCACGATGTTCGTCATCGCGGCGGTGACGGCCAGCGTGCCGAGAACGGTGCTCAGCGTGCTATGCCCCTCGGCAGTTATCTGGATGGCGGCCACCACGGCGATGGCGGAGATGGCGTTGGTAAGCGACATCAGCGGCGTGTGCAGCAGGGGCGACACGCGGCGGATCACCTCCAGCCCCAGAAAGGTGGCCAGGAGGA
Source organism: Planctomycetota bacterium (assembly GCA_003576855.1). Taxonomy (GTDB): domain Bacteria; phylum Planctomycetota; class Planctomycetia; order Pirellulales; family Lacipirellulaceae; genus Lacipirellula. The sequence continues at coordinate 22,831 of QEVI01000032.1, read as the reverse complement.
AGACGAAAAGCTTAGGTTCGAGGTTGAGCATGGCAGCGGTCGAGGTCCGTTGTCAGTTGTTTGTTTTGTTGTTCTTCGCGGGCAATGCATCCCCCTCCCTTGAAGGGAGGGGTTGGGGGAGGGATTAACAGATTCGCTCGATGCAGATGGTTTAGGCGGCCTCGGTCGTAGTTAGCCCCTCGCCAGGCTTTTCCCGTACAGGGAAAGGCGCTTGCTAAGCCAAGTGGCTTACCGGCGCCGGCTCGGGCGGCAAGGTCAGCGGGCCGAGGCCCAGCGTGTCGCGGAGCCGCTGCGGCTGCACCTGGCCGTCCTTGGCCGCGAGCGTCTCGCGAATGACTTCGTCCTTCAGGTCGATCACCAGTTCGCCCTTCTTGGTGAGTAGCTGCAACAGCGTCACCAGGTTCTTGCCGAACATCTGGCTGGCGTGTTGCGGAATTTCGCTGGCGAGGTTCGTGGGGCCGAGAATCGTGACGCCGCCGACCTCAATGGTCTGGTCGGCTTGCGTGAGCTCGCAGTTGCCGCCGCGCTCGGCCGCCAGGTCGACGATCACGCTTCCCTTGGCCATGCGGTGGACGGCGTCCGCGGTGACCAAGAGCGGCGACCGCCGGCCGGGAATGGCCGCCGTCGTGATGACCACGTCGCAGTGGCCGATCACCTGGGCGAGCTGCGCCCGCTGCTGTTGCTCTTGTTCTTCGGTGAGCGCCTTGGCGTAGCCGCCTTTGTCTTCGGCGTTGGCCGTATCGAGATCCAATTGCACGAACTTGGCGCCGAGGCTTTCAATCTGTTCCTTGACCGCGGGACGGACGTCGTAGGCCTGCACGACGGCCCCCAGGCGGCGGGCCGAGGCAATCGCCTGCAACCCCGCGACGCCGGCGCCAATGACCAGCACCTTCGCCGGCGTCAACGTACCGGCGGCGGTCATCATCATGGGGAACATCTTCGGCAGATGGTTGGCGGCCAGCAGCACGGCCTTGTAACCGGCGATGGTGGCCATCGACGACAACACGTCCATGCTCTGCGCGCGGGTAATGCGCGGAATCAGCTCCAGCGCGAAGAGCGTCACGCCGCAGTCGGCCAGGTCCTTCACGGCCTGCGGCTGGCCGAGCGGGTCGCACAGGCCGATGAGCACCTGGCCGCGCTTGAAATGTGCCAGATCCCGCCGGCCGGCGTCCACATTCGCGCCCAGAGAGCGGACCTGCAACACGGCGTCGCTGGCCCCGATGGCCTCGGCGCGGCTGGCGGCGATCTCCGCCCCTTTTTCCGTGTAGTCGCCGTCGGCGAAACCGGCCGAGACGCCCGCACCCGGCTCAAGCACGACCTGCCAGCCGATCTTGGCCATCGCGGGAACCAGCGCGGGCACGATGGCGACGCGGCGTTCGCCTGGATACGTCTCGCGGAGAACGGCAGCTTTCATGTCGATGCGAGGCGGTGAAAAATGTGTTGCGGTGAAACAGGCAAGCTGGGCGCTCGCTGCGCGCTAGCGCCCCGAAGCCGGGACGGCCGGCCAATCGCAGCCGGGGCACGCCGAATTGTCCAGATTCTTGCACAAAAGGGCCGGGGCCGACAGGCGGGCTTGCGGGAATGCGCGGCGGAAGCGTCGGGCCGTTAGCCGGTTGGAAGCAGCGACGGGCGAGTTGCCGGCCGTCGCGCAGGCGCAGCCGGGCCAGGCCGGCTCACGGCGCCGCCAGCGGCTCGGCGGCGGGCGGCCGTGAAAAGTCCTTCGGCGGGAACGCGAAGCCCGCCACGACCACCTGCTCGGCATCACCCTGGTAGCCGGCCAGACGTTGCTGCGGTTGTGCAATAATCACGCCGGCAACGGCCAGTTCCGCGCCGATGGGAAAGCGGATGCGGTCGAGCAGCACGAGGCACTGCTCGGCGGCGTCGCCTGAGCCAACATCGACGATGTACTCCGTCCACCGGCCCTGCGGCCGCATGTCGCTTACGCGGCCCAGGAGGACGATGCCCTGATTGGGTCGGCGCTCATGTTGCAGCCATCGCGCCGACACGACTTGCAAATCAGAGCGCCGCTGCGGATCGCCGGCCATCCCGCGAAAGACCTCCTTGGCGACAAGCTGCTCGGTGACCAACTCGTTGGAGTAGCCCTCCGGATCGGCGAGCGTAAACCGCTCGGCCAAGGCGCACACATCCATGTAGGCTTGTCCCATGACGCTGCGCGACTCGGGGTGAGCCAGGTCTCCGGCGAGGAACTGCCGATGGGCCGAGTCGACGCCGGCGGCGACGGCTTTGATTTCTGCAACTGTGTACAACTTCACGCCGCGAAGATCGCCGACGACCGGCGTCGTCGGCCAATTGACCTCCACGCGGAGCGACGCGGAGGCCACGCCTCCGGCCGGCTCAGTCGCCGTCGCTGGAGAGACGGCGGGATCGCGCCGCGGCGGCCGCGCGGCGGCCGTGTGGGAGCGCGAGTCCGCGGCGCGCTGTTGCGACTCGTCGGCGGCCGCTGGCGCCCCGTCGTCGTTCTGCGGAGGTGGCGTGGTTGACGCCGCCAAGCGGGCGGCGGCGGTGATCGCCGGGCTGCGAGCCGGCGCCTGCGGCGCGTTTTCGCCAGCCGAAGCCACGGCGGCCGGGGCGGCTGCCGGCACGGCGGCGGCCGGCAGCCAACGGGCCATCGCTAAGAAATCGCCGGCTGGCCCGCGGAGCCATAACAGGCCGTAATTGAGCAGCAGCAAGGCGACGCCGACCATCGCGGCCGCCAGCGCACGGCGGCGACGCGGCTGCGGCGCATACAGGTCGAGCGAAACGACGTGGCCTGGATTCAGGTGCGAAGGTTCGTTGGGCATCGGCTCCACGTCGTTCGAGTCGCGCTGCGGGGCCGTCGACGTCTCTGGCGACAGGGCGAACGGTTCGGCCACGTTGCCGGCTGAGAGACGACCATTCAGCTCATGCGGCAGCTCTCCTCGGGCGCCGTCCCGCTCGCGGTCGGGGTCTGCGGTGCGGTCCTGCGCTTCGTTCAGTGCAGGGTCAGGGAAGGCGAGCGGCGGCACTTCGACGTAGACGCCGCTGATGTCGTCGCTGGCGGCGATCGCCTGAGGCGGCCGCTGCATCAGATCCGAAAGCAACTGGTCAAGCCGACTCGAACCAAGCTGAAGCGCATCGCTCGCAACCGGCGAGTGCGCGTCGGACGGCGAGCCTGCGTTGCTTGCTTGCTGCGCCGAGTCGTCGTCCACGCGGGAGGCGGCGAACGCGTCGTGAAGGTGCGACGGCTCGGGCCTAGTTGCCGCCGCCGGTTTCCAGTTCGCGGCGCCGCGGAGCAATCGAGAAAGGCTTTCCTCGGCGGTCGGCCGGGCCGATTCGGTGGGAGCCAGCGGATCCGCCGCGGATTCGTCGCCGGGCTGATCGAATTCGTCGCCGCGGGCGTGCTGGGCGACACGGGCAAACGGCAGTTCGCGGCGGGCGATTGAATCGAACGAGAACTCCACTTCGCATACGGGACACTCCAGTTGCGTCCCGCTTTCGGCCTCGCTCGGCACACCCAGTGGAGAAGTGCACCGCGGGCAATTGGCGACCAACGGCATGATGTATCGTGCTCCGAGTCGATCCTTCCATGCGCTTCCTACAGCCGACGCTAGTCTAACAATAGGCAGCCGACCTGTCGGGGCCAAATGGGCGCGATGAACCATCGGCCCCGACCTGGCCAGGTCGGGGCCGACGCAGACGTTGACACACGGGCGAGCGCACGCACTGCGGCGGCAGGGCTGGCGCGCAATGAGACGCGGTCGAGGCTGAAGCGCAACGGTACTTGCGGCGCGTCCGCCCCCGCACGCGGGTAACCGCTACAACCCGTAGAGCTCGCCGTACTTCGCGCGGATCTGGGCAAACCACGCGGCGTGTGATAGCTGCTTGCCGGTGACCTTCACGGCCAGTTCCGCGGCGCTCCACCGCTGGCCGTGGCGGTGGATCTGCTGGCGCAGCCAATCCAGCAACGGGCGGAACTCGCCGCGGCGAAACATCGCGTGGAGGTCGCCCAGGTCGCTCGCCGCCTGGGCGAAGAACTGCCCGGCGTAAAGATTGCCGAGCGAATACGTGGGAAAGTATCCGAACAAACCGGCGCTCCAATGGACGTCTTGCAGTACGCCATCGGCGTCGCTGGGGGGCTGGACGCCCAAGTACTGCTGGTACTTCTCATTCCACGCCGCTGGTAAATCGGCGGCGCGCAAGTCGTCCTCGATCATCGCCTTCTCCAGCTCGAATCGCACGAGAATGTGCAAGTTGTACGTCACCTCGTCGGCGTCCACGCGAATCAGCGACGGCTTCACTTCGTTGATCGCGGCGTAGAACCCGTCGAGCGACACGCCGGCGAGCGATGAAAACGCCTGCTGCGCTTTGGGCAAAAACAGCTCCCAGAATTCGCGGCTGCGTCCCACCTGGTTTTCCCACATCCGCGATTGCGATTCGTGGATCCCCAGCGACGCCGCTTCCCCCGTGGGCAATCCGTAGTGCTCGGCCGGCAAACCCTGTTCGTACAGCCCGTGGCCGGCTTCGTGCAGGATGCTGAAAAAGGCGTCGCCAAAGTCGTTCTTGTCGTAACGCGTGGTGATGCGAACGTCGCGGGGCCCGGCGCCCCCGCAAAACGGATGATCGGTCACGTCGAGCCGGCCGGCGCTGAAGTCGAAGCCGATCGCCGCGGCGGCCTCCCGGCCGAAGGCCTCTTGGGCGGCGACGGGGAAATCTCGCTTGAGGATTGCGCTGTCGGGCCGGCGGCCGCTGCCGACGATCTGGTGAACCAGCGGCGTGAGAGCGTCGCGAAGGCCGGCGAGCGTCGCGCTGACCTCGCTCACCTTCGCGCCTGGCTCGTAGTCGTCGAGCAACGGCTCGTAGGGCGACTTATCGAAGCCCAGGGCCGCCGCTTCCTGCCGCTTCAGTCGGAGCGTTTTCTCCAAAATCGGCTGGAACTTCTGGAAGTCGTCGGCCTTGCGGCTCTCGACCCACGTTTGTTGGCCGATGACGCTTGTGCGGGAAAGCTCCTCGACCAGCGCCTGCGGCAACTTCGTCTTCTTGTCGTAATCGCGACGAAGTTCGCGAATGACCGTGCCGGCGTCGCCGTGCGGGTCGGCGGCGAGCGGGCTATCGGCGAGTTGATCGAGCCACTGGCCGACCTGCGGCGAGGTGCGGCGCTTGTGAATCTCGCCGGCGAGATACGCTATCTGTTCGGCGCGATACTCGCCGCCGGCCGGCGGCATCTTGGTTCGCTCGTCCCATTCGAGAAGTCCGAGGATGCTGGCAAGCTTGGCCGTTTCACGCTGGTGATCGCAAAGGGCCTGGTAGGCGGCGGCATGAGCAGAGTCGGCGGGCATGGCAGCGTCTATCCGTGGCAAGTGGGAATGACAGGGATTGCAAATTGGTCAATGGCCATTAACCATGGCAAATTGAAGGATCAGGCAACAACCGGGTCGAGATGCTTTGCCGATTGGACGCTCTCCGCAGCCGAGAACTAGCCAGTCGTCAAAGCAGCCCGACGCCTGTCGCTTCGCCATTGTTAATCCGCCATTTGCATGGGCCAATGGCCAATCTGCAATTCCATCGCCATGCTCGACATCCTCGTAATCGCCCCGCATCCCGATGACGCCGAGCTAGGCATGGCCGGGGCCATTATGAAGTTCATCGCCGAAGGGCGACGGGTGGGCGTGCTCGATCTTACCAGCGGCGAACCGACGCCGCACGGTTCGCTGGTGATCCGCGCCCGTGAAACCGCCGCGGCGACGGAGATTTTGGGCCTCCCGTGGCGTGAAAACCTGGGCCTCGCCAATCGAAGCCTGGAACCGACGCTCGAAGCCCGGGCCAAGCTAGCAGGCGTCATCCGTCGGGAAAAGCCGAAATGGCTGTTCGCTCCCCACTGGATCGACGCCCACCCCGATCATGTGGCGGCGACGGAGCTGGTCGAGGCGGCGCGTTTCTGGGCCAAACTGACCAAGACCGACCTGCCAGGCGAACCCCACCACCCGCAGCGGATCTTTTATTACTACTGCATCCACTTGAAGCAGGCGATCCAGCCGGCGTTCGTGCTCGACGTCTCCGAACACTGGCAGCGCAAGAAAGCGTCGATCTTAGCCTATCAAAGCCAGTTCGTCGCCGGCCGGTCGACGGAGCCCCCCACGCTGGTGGACGGATTTGAAATCGAAGCGGCGTATTGGGGAAAGGCGATCGGCGTCCGCTACGGCGAGCCCTTCGCCGCCCGCGAGCCGCTGGGGGTGCAGTCGCTGGGGGCGTTCGTGTAGGGAGACGCCTTAGTCAGTTGCTCGCAGAGGCGCGGCGCCGCAGAGTTGGCGAGCGGCGAGTGAGGGGCGGTAGCGCCGGCACGGCCGGCCGCCAGCGGCCGGGCTAAATCATTGAGTTTTCGCGATTTCGCCTGATGCGACCCTGCCGGTCGTGCCGATATGAACGCCAGGCGCGCGCCGCTGCGGTGCTGGCATCGCATGCGCCCACCGTGGCCGGGTGAAGGGGGGCTCCTTTCATCGGCAGGTTCTGTTCTTGACGCCCTCTGGCTGGCTCGTCGCCGGGTTGCTGGCGATGCTTTTCGCCCTGGCGAAAAAGCTGCGGACGTCGCTTGCGCGACGGACGTCCGTAACTGGCCGCGGGCACGCGGCGGCAGCACATCACGCTCCTGGCCCCGCCCGTCGAGGCAAGCGGAGCTCGCCGGCGTCGGCGATGCTGGCGCTGGCGGTCGCGGTTCTACCGACCAGCGGCTGCAGCCTCTTGTTGCCGGAAGTCGCGCACCAGCCGGTGATTCGCAATCCCTTTCCGCAGCTCAGCAAGGTGGCGGTCGCGCCGTTCTTCAACCAGAGCGACGAAGCGACGCTCGACGGCCGGCAGGTGGCAGCGGCGTACTTCGCGGAACTGCAGGCGACGCCCGGCTTCGAGGTCGTGCCGCTGGGCGTCGTGGAAGAAGCGATCATCGCCCACCGCGTCGATTTGAACGGCCCCGGCGAAGCGCGGCGACTGGCCAAGCTGTTGGGGGTCGATGCCGTGGTCGTCGGCTCGGTCACCGATTTCCACGAATACTACCCGCCGCGGATTGGCCTGCGGGTGGAATGGTACACGGCCAACCCAGGCTTTCATGAGATCCCGGCCGGCTATGGATTGCCGTGGGGTACGCCGGAGGAGGAATTCATACCGGACAATCTCGTCTATGAATCGCAGATGTCGCTAGCGCGGGCTGAGCTATCGACGCAGTCGCCCGATTGCCTGGGGACGTGCCAGCCGTTGCCGGCGCCGCCAGCCGAGCCGCTGGAGCCTGCTGCCGGCGACGGCGCAGCGGACCCGCTTCCGGCGCCAGAGCCGACCAAGGATGCGACGCCGGCGAGCCTGCGAGTTTACGATAACCAGGTGCGCACGGCGCAGGCTGAAGCCGTGCTGCCGCCGAGCGCTGCCGGCGATGGCAGCGCCGACGGCGATGCCAGTGGCAGCGCGCAAGCGGAGTCGCCGAGCGCAAGCGGAGCAACCGGTACGACTGGCGAAATCGCCGGCATCGGCGCCGCCGGAAGTGCATGGCTTGCGCAGCAGTCGTCCGCGCCGGGCGGCGTCGCTATCGAGCGCCCGCCGTGCATTCCCTACAACGGGCCCGTCTTAACCCATACGAAGATCTATCACGGCAACGACGCATACGTGACCGATGCGCTGCGCGGCTATGTTTCGTTCCGCGACGAACATCGTTTCGGCGGCTGGAAATCTTACCTCTCCCGCACCGACGATTACATTCGATTCTGTTGTCACATGCATATCTCTGAAATGCTTTCGGCTCGCGGCGGGAGTCGCAAAACGCGAGTCGTGTGGCGGTGGCCCGAAAGCCGATAAGCGGTAAGGAAATCGGGCCGCGCCGGCGCGAGCAACTGCGAGAGTCGCGCCCGCCAGCCGCCGCCGCGATCGAGCGCGTCGGCGAGCCGATTTCTGGGAATGGTCGCGAGCGCCGATTCACGACCTTCCCACGCCCCGACGAGATCAAGGACGACCGTGGACGCATAGGCCCTTCGCCACGGCGGCCGCCCTTTACGGTCGAGACGAGCGCGTTGGTTGATCCAACGTACCGGCGCGTCCGGCCCTAACCCGCTGCCGCTAGGAGGGAACGCCAAGCCGTGAACGATGACATCAACGTCCTTGCGCTAGTGAAGGGGCGCGAGCGCTACATTTTTCTGTACGAGGATTCGCAGAAGGCCGAAGCGTTGCGGATGCTGGGCCGATTCGCCTCGAACCCGGAGCTGAGCTTCACCTGGTACGACGCCGCCGTGCTGAGCCAAAAGGTCCGCAATAGCACGCCGGTCGCCCCGCCGGCCCTGAACGACATTCCGCGGCGGATGAACCTGCCGCAGGCGAGCGACGACTGAGAGGCTGGCTGCTGGATGCCCGTCGCCGGATGCCGGCAAAGAGCCAAGGATTCAACCGTGTTGGTCCAGCATTTAGCATCCAGCATCCAGGATCCAGCATCCATCCATGCAACGCCAGATCGCGCAGTTCCTGACCTACTTGCGCGTCGAGCGGGGCGCTTCGCCGCACACGCTGAAAGGTTACCGCGAAGACCTGATCGCGGCGGCGAACTACTTCGCCGATGACAGCGGCGCGACGCCCGAGCCGGGGTCGCTTACGGCCGTCGAACTGCGCGGCTTTTTATCGGCGCTGCACGAGGCGGGGTACGCGAAGACCTCGATTGCGCGGAAACTGGCGTCGCTGCGAAGCTTCTACAAATACGGCCAGCGCGAAGGTTGGGCGGCGAGCAATCCCGCGCGGGCGCTGCGCAATCCCCGCAAGGGCCGTCGCCTGCCCCACTTCCTGTCGACCGAGGACGTGGGCAAACTGCTCACGGCGCCGCCGGGGCGGTCCCCGATGGGCCTCCGCGACAGGGCCCTCTTGGAAACGATGTACTCGGCCGGCCTCCGCGTCAGCGAGCTCGTGGGCCTCTCGGACGGCGACGTGGATTTCAAGCAGGGCGTGCTTTTGGTTCGCGGCAAGGGGCGGCGTGAACGGCTGTCTCCGCTCGGTTCTTACGCCTCGAAGGCCCTGCAGGCGTGGATGCGAGCGAGGACGATCTCCCCGCACGAACCGCAGGGCCGCGAGGCGCCGGTGTTCACCAATCGCTTCGGCACGCGGCTCACGGCCCGCAGCGTCGAGCGGATGCTGGAAAAGTACCTTCGCCAGACGGGCCTCGACCAGCGGACCAGCCCCCACACGTTGCGCCACAGTTTCGCGACGCACTTGCTCGACCGCGGCGCCGACATCCGCAGCGTGCAAGAGCTTCTGGGACACAAGAGCCTCGTCACGACGCAAATCTACACGCACGTCAGCACGGCCAGTCTGCGGGCGGCTTATGAAAAGGCCCACCCGCGGGCCCGCTGAGTTGGGCCTCGGAACGGGCGGTTCTTTAGCGGCTGCGAGCGGGCGGGGCGAGCCCCGCCGCTAAATGGGCGCGGCGGCCTTGCCGCGAGTGCGCGGCGGCGCTTCGCCCCGATCTTTCGCACGACCGTTACGATGCGTACTTGCGCCGGGCGAGTTTGTTGACCGGCCGCATCCTGCGACGTAAATAATTCAACAGCCCAGGTGAGTTCTCCCCACCGGCCGCTCGTCGAATCGCGGACGCGATTCGTCGACCCGCCGCAGCCTGGGCGATTGGCCGAGCACGCTTTGCCTTTCGACTGCATTGGGGAGAATTCGCAACATGCTCCAGGGATCGCTGCTGCTGGTTGACGACGATCGGCAGGTGCTGGAATCGATGGCCGACTGGCTGCGAAGCCACGGCCTGCAAGTCGACGCGGTGCGGGGCGTGGCCGAGGCCAACGAACGCCTCAGCCGCAAGGCGTACGACCTGCTGTTGGTCGATGTGCGGCTGCAAGACGGCGACGGCATGGACTTGCTGGAGCAGGTCCGCCGCACCCATCCCGATAGCCAGGTAATCCTCATCACCGGCTACGGCGATCCGGACGCCGCCATCGAAGCTCTGCGGGCCGGCGCGGTCGACTACCTCACCAAGCCGCTGATCGACGACGAGCTGCTGATGTCGATCCAGCGGGCCTTCGGCCAACGCCAGGTCATGGAAGAAAACGTGCAGCTCAAGCGCGAGCTCGACAAGCGCAGCGGCCTGGATAACATCGTCGGCCACGATCCGCACATGCGGCGGATCTTCGAGGTCATCGACAGCATCGCCGACACCAAGGCCACGGTCCTGGTCACCGGCGAGAGCGGCACCGGCAAGAGCATGATCGCCCGGGCTATCCACCGCCGCAGCCGCCGCAGCGGCAAACCCTTCATCGAAGTCGCCTGCGGGGCCCTGCCGGAGAACCTGCTGGAAAGCGAGCTGTTCGGCCACGTGGCGGGCGCCTTCACCGGCGCCATCGGCAACAAGATCGGCAAGTTCATGCAGGCCAACGGCGGAACGATCTTCCTCGATGAAATCGGCACGGCCAGCCCGGCCATGCAGGTGAAGCTCCTGCGGGTGCTGCAGGAACTGGCGTTTGAGCAGGTCGGCGGCGACAAGACGCTCAAGGTCGACGTGCGGGTCATCCTTGCCACGAACGAGGACCTGGCGGCGGCCGTGGCCGAAGGCCGATTTCGGCAGGATTTGTTCTACCGCATCAACGTCATCAACATCGAATTGCCGCCGCTGCGTATGCGCCGCGGGGACATCCCGCTGTTGGCCCAGTCGTTTCTCAACAGCCTCCGCGAAGACACCAACCGCACCGTGAAGGGCTTCACGGACGAGGCCCTGGCGGCCCTGGAAAGCTACCCTTGGCCCGGTAATATCCGCGAGCTGCAAAACGTGGTCGAGCGGGCCGTGCTGCTCGGCAAGGGCGAGCTGATCACCCCGGCGGACCTGCCGCGAGAGCTAGCCGCCGGGCCGACCGTGCGGGCCACGGCCGTCGGCCGCCGAACCCTCAAAGAGGCGCTCGAGGGCCCGGAGCGGCAGATTATCCTCGAAGTGCTCGAGGCCCACGGCTGGAACCGCAACGCCACGGCCGACGCCCTGGGGGTCAACCGCACGACGCTGTACAAAAAGATGAAGCGCCTGGGCCTGGAGGACGCGGCCCTAGCCGCCGGCCGGTAGCCAAGCGGGTTCGCCCTGGAAACCGCGTACCCGCGGCGGACTGGTCGCTTAAGCGACCAGTCCAACCCGCCTGAGAACCCCCCACGCCGGGGCGTGCCCGCAGGTCCTGCGTGTAGCGTTTATGCCGGTGGTCCGGGCGAGAGTTGACACTGCCGCGCTACGCGCCTACCGTGAATTGAGGCCGCCGGCCCCGCTTCTCGCGTCATCCGCCTTTACCCCTGGTTCTCTACTGGCCTATGAATCGCCTGTACGTGCCCGTCGCCGTGACTGTCGTGCTCATCGTCTCGCTCACGGCCTGGGAGAGCATTTACTCGGACCGCTTCACCGGCTCGGCCGTCACGGCCGAAGAGTTCGGCAAGTTATTTGCCAAGTTGCCGCTGCAAATCGGCCCGTGGCATGGCGAAGACCACAAGGTGGACGAGAAGACGCTGGAAGTCGCCGGCGCGGTGAACCACGTCTCCCGGACCTACAAGAACACCGAGACCGGCGAACAGGTCGATCTGTGGCTGATCGTCGGCCATTCGCGGGACATTTGCCGCCACACGCCCGACATTTGCTATCCCAGCCACGGGTTCGCGCAGGACGGAACCAAGTACAAGCAGCGGATCGAGACCGACCAGGGGGACGCGACCTTCTACACGGCCCGTTTCCGGCAGGAAATGAGCCTCGGCAGCGGCGGCATTTTCCAGCGGGTGTTTTGGGCCTGGAACCCCAATACGGAGGACGACTACCAGTGGGAAGCCCCGGATAACCAGCGGCTGCACTTCGGCAATAATCGGGCCCTGTACAAGATGTACTTCACGGCCAGCATGAAAGAGCGCGACGAGCCCGTGGCCGACAACGTGGCGATGGACTTCGCCAAGGCGATGCTGCCGGTGGTCAATCACACCCTTTTCCCGCAGCACTACGGGGCCCCCGCGACGGCGGAAGTCGACGCCGACGATGCCGCCGGCGCGATCGCCGCCGAGGCGGCGGCCAACGCCGAAAAGCCAGCCGAGCTTCCGACGGCATCGCCCGCGCCGGAAGCGGCCGACGCCGCGGCCACGCCCGCCGCGCCGTAAGGGCCCGGTAGGCGGCAGCACCCGCCGCCATGCGTGGCGCTAACCACAACCCGCGCGTGGCGCTAGCCTCGACCTAGCTAGGTCGAGGCTGACTTGACGTCGGGGGTGAGGCGAGGTCGGGGCCGACTAATGCCGCCACGCGCCGCTCGGCGCGATCGCCATAAGCAAAACAGGGCGCCATGTTGGCGCCCTGTTTTTTGCTGCTGTCGCGATTAAACGAAACCCTAGTAACTTCCCTCGGCGGGCGCGGGCTGCGTGTCGTCGCCGGGCAGGCCTGATTGCTTGTGATTGGACGTCATGAGCTGGGCGTACACGAACGGATCAATTTGATCGCTGATCGACGACACGTTGCCGCCCACGAACGCCACGTTCACTAGCCCTGAGTGATTGCTCGACGGCAAGCCGACGCGGGGCATCGGCGCCGACGGCGAGTCGCTCGGCGTGCCCCCTTCGACCTTGGGCGTCATCGCAGCGGTCATTTCCGCCAGCGTCGTGTATTGCGGCTCTTCGCGGCTGCCGTTCACGCGGAGCTTGTTGTCCTTGACGATGTCGGCCGGCAGCACCCAGTTGAAGCCGAAGTGATGGCTGGCGTCGATCGTCGAGTCGTGATCGGCGGCCGTGTAGGTGTAGTGGAGCGCGGCCAGGCTCTCGGAGAGCATGAGCGTGGCCGTGGTGCCGTCGCCCTTGCCTTGCAAGTAGGCAATGGACATCGAGACCTTGGGGGCGCCTTCCTTGTCTCGCACGTCCTCGGTCGGCGACTTCCACGGCGTGCCGTTCATCAGTTCGGCGACGCGGGTCTGGTCGAAGAACAGCCCGTCGGCGGCGTTCTCGAAGGCCAGCCGCTTGTTATTGTTGGGGCCCCGATCCCAGGCATAGCGGTAGCCCGCATTGGCGACGTACGACAGGTTCGGCTGGCCCTGCAGCTCTTGGGGGTTGCTGGGGCAGACGAGAATCTCGATGGCCGGCAAGCCGTTGCCGTTGTTCACCTGGCCGGGATGAATGCCGTTGTTGAGCTGCTCAAAAAGCTGCGGCTGATCGATGTTCGGGAAGAGCATCACCACCCAGCTTGCGCGGACGACGTTCGTCGTGCCGGTGATGCCCAGCTTGCTGACATAGCCGGGGAGTTCTTTGGCCGAGGTGTCGCGGATGGCCAGCGCCGTGGCGAGCTGTTTCAGGTTGTTCTGGCACTGGTTTCGCCGGGCGGCTTCGCGGGCGGCCTGGACGGCCGGCAGCAACAGGCCCACGAGGGTGCCAATAATCGCGATCACCACTAGCAGCTCGACTAGCGTGAACGCGTGACGGTAGGAACGCCTCATCTTTGCGCATCTCCCTGTTCGGTAGGTGAAGAGTGCCCCGGCTCGCGCAGAGCTCGTCCCCCCTGTGACATGGCTCAAAAAAATGATGGCGTACCCAGGGCGCGGCTCCGCAAGCATAATTCTCGCAAACCCCCCTGCGTTTGTCCAGCAAATGCCGCGCGGCGCCCCTCTCCACGAAGACTCGTGGAAGCCACGCAGCCGGCGACCCACCGGCCGCCGGGAAGCCATATCTTTGCCCCGCATCGACGAGCCTGAATGGGTCGCTTGATCGACGCCGATCCATGTGCGGTCCATTGGGGGACCGGGCGGGCGCCTCTATTGACGATTGCGCCGCCAATGGGCCGTTGCAGCCTCGGCCTTTGGCCGGGGGTCGCTCTCCATTAGTACAAGCCCGGTCCTGGTGGTAAGCGACCCCCGGGCGGAGCCCGGGGCTGCATTGCACGCACTCAACCTCGTTCAGCGCCAGCTTGTCGAGCGCCGCGGGCCGCTGGTATCTTGTCAGGGCTCGACCGCATGCCCGCCCGTGCCGATGCGGGGACTTGCCGCTGAGGCTCTTCTCGCCGTGGCGTCTTCAGCCGGCTCGGCGATTCGTGTTGACCGTCTACCTGCCTTGTGTTTGGAGAACCGCAGTATGTCTATGTTCATCGGAGAAGCGCTGGCCGGCGCCGATAATGAAATCGCCCACATCGACCTGCTCATCGGCAGCAAGGACGGGCCGGTTGGCGCGGCGTTCGCCAACGCGTTGGCCCGGCAGAGCGAGGGGCACACGAACCTGCTGGCCGTGCTGACCCCCAACCTGGCGGTAAAGCCGGCGACCGTGATGATCACCAAGGTGACCATCAAGGGGATGAAGCAGGCGGTGCAGATGTTCGGTCCTGCGCAAGCCGCCGTGGCCAAGGCGATCGCCGATTCGGTGGCCGAGGGCGTCATTAACAAGTCCGACGCTGAAAACCTGGTGTGCGTCTGCGGCGTGTTCATTCACCCGGGCGCGGCCGACGACAAGAAGATTTATGATTTCAACTACCAGGCGACCAAGATGGCGGTGAAGAACGCCATGGAAGGCAAGCCGACCGTCGATGAGATGCTCGCCGGGAAAGATTCGGCGACCCACCCGTTCCGCGGGTTCTAGCGAAATCGACTTAGCCGCTCGGTCGGCGACCGCGGCTAAATGGTTATCGAACGGCCACGCGTCGCGCCGTGCGGCGCGTGGCGTTTTCATGCTCCGGCAACGCCTTTGATTTCTGATTTCTGATTTCTGATTTCTGATTTCTGATTTCTGATTTCTGATTTCTGATTTCTGATTGCTGACACCTGACACCTGACACCTGACACCTGCCCCCTGACACCTGACCACAAACAACCCCATGGCCCTCAAGAAGATCTTGCTTTGCCTCGACAGCGACCCGCAGCCGAGCGTCTTCGACGCCGTCGTGGCGGCAGACGCCGGCGTGGACCACTTGTTCCGCCACGGCGGCGTCAAGCCCGAGCAGGTGCGAGATTTGATCTATGGGGCGATGTTTACCCGCGGACCGACGGAACTGAAGCATACGGCCGTATTCATTGGCGGCTCCGACGTGACGGCGGGCGAAGCCTTGCTACGGGCCGCCACCGAGGCCTTCTTCGGGCCGGTCCGCGTCTCGGTGATGCTCGACTCCAACGGCTCGAACACGACCGCCGCGGCGGCCGTGCTGGCGGCCCGGCGGCATGTGCCCCTGGCCGGGGCGATCGTGGCCGTGCTGGCAGGCACCGGCGCCGTCGGCCGGCGCGTGGTGCGGTTGCTGGCCAAGGAGGGCGCCCGCGTCCGCGTGGGCTCGCGAAAACTGGTTCATGCCGAAGCCACTTGCGATAAGGTCTCCCGGCTGATCCCGGGGGCCGACCTGACGGCCTGGGAAAACGACACGCCGATCGCCGCGGCGACGGCCATCGACGGCGCCCAGGTCGTGATTGCCTGCGGGCCGCCGGGGGCGGAACTGTTGGCGCGGGGGACGCTCGCCCAGGCTCCGGGGTTGCAGGTCGCCATCGATGTGAACGCCGTGCCCCCGCCGGGCATCGCCGACATTGAAGCGACCGACAAGGCCGCCAAGCGAGGCGACGTCGCGTGCTACGGGGCGCTTGGCGTCGGCGGCACGAAAATGAAGATCCACAAAGCGGCGATCGCCCGGTTGTTTACGGCCAACAACCTGGTGCTCGACGCGGACGAGGTGTACGCACTCGGCAAGGAACTGTAAGTCGTGCCTGACGGCTCCATGAAGCAACGCCGGTGCGGCCTCGACCTCGCCAGGTCCGCGTTATGGCGTTCAGGTCGGGCTGCCGGCCGCTAGCGGCCGGCAGCGAGCAACGCCAAGGCGGCCGCAATGAGGACGGCCGTGCAGAGAATCGCCAGCAGCGTGTTTCGCCGGCGTCGCACGGCCAGCCGCTCCGCCCGCGACAAGGGAGGCCTCGCCGCGCGGTCTGCTTGACCGCTGGGCGCGTGGGGCGTCGGCGCCACGGCAGTCGCAGCCGGGGGCCCGGGCGCCTCGGCAGGGCTGCTTGGCGGGAGTTGCGCGCCTATTGCCACAGCCCCTCCGCTGAGGGACTGCCCCGAAGCTGCGGTGGGAGGCGCCGGAGGTGTAATGGATGGCGGAGGCGGCGGGGGTTGGCGCAAGGCGTCCGGCGAGCCGCCTTCATCCGGCCGTCTTGCCTTGATCGGCCGACGGCAGTGAGGGCATCCCACCCAACGTCCCAGCCAGCCCTCTTCGATCTGCACGACCTCGCCGCAGGTGGTGCATCGAATTGGTATCATGGCCATTTACCGGCAATTATAGCCTACCGGGATTCCACACACACCCCGCGACAACATGGCCCGACGCTCTCGACGCAAGCCGGCTGTGCAGCCTCGAGGCCTTTCCGTGGAACGCGCACGTAGCGGGCTCGGCTGGGTGCTCGTTCACCCCCCGTGCGTGCGGGAAGTCGCCGACGATCTGGAGGAAGTGCGGGCGATGATCGCTGCCGGCGAAGGCGAGGTCGCGATCGACGAACTGCGGTGGCTGTTGGAGCTCTGCAGCGAATCGATCGAAGCCCATTATTTGCTGGGAAAATTGGCCGTCGAGACTAGCGGAGACATCTCGCTGGGACGAGCCCACTTCGGCATCGGCTACCAGCTTGCGGCCCGGGCCCTGGAACGGGCCGGCCGGCCGACGCCGCTGGCGGCGTTGCATCCGGCCAATCGTCCGTTCTTCGACGCGGGACGGGGGCTGGCGTGGTGCCTGGCCGAGTTGGCAAAGAGCGACATGGCGCTGCAGGTCGTCGAGAACCTGCTCGATTACGACCCCAGCGATCCGCTCGGCGTGCGGCCTTGGGTCGATGAAATCAAAACCGCCGGCACGGCGATTGTCGAGCTGGAAGGCCTTTTCGCTCCGCGACGAAGCGACGGTTGATCGGCGGCACGCCTTAGCCGTTCGCCGGGCCGGCGGTCACAGCCGCTGCCGTGCCTCAGAAGCCGCGTTAGATAATGCCATGCAGCGGGCCGCCGGGGGCGCCCAACGCATCGACGCGCCGTGCGATCTGCGGATCTTCCTCCAGCACCGGGGCGTGATGCGGCTTTGTGCGAGCGTCGATCACCAGCGCGCCGCGGCAGCCCCAGTGCTTTTCGCTGGTGAATTCCGCCACGCCGTAAATGTCGGCCGCCGGGCTGGAACGGGTGAACACCACCCACAGGAAATTGTTCAACGACTCGGCGACGAAGCGGCTGTCGTCCACGACGACCACTAAACGGAACTGGTTCACCGGATGCCGCTCGTCGAGGCTACTGACGAACCGCTGCATGGCGCCAGCGACCTCGTCCCGCGCCGCGGTGCGGGCTCGGACCGACTGGTCGTAATCGAACGACGGCTGGGGGCACGCCGGGCCCTCCACGGCCAGCACCCCCGGCAGCGCGACGTGCGGCCGCCGGAAGCCGTCCGGCAAGGGGAGCGTCGCGGGCAGCGACGTCGGCAATTCATAACGCTTGGGCCCCGCCGCGGCAATGACGACCTTCGATCCGGCGTTCAGTCCGATGCCGGAGTAATCCAGCGTGTCGATCGTCGTGTGGGTATGGAAGTGAAGGTCGCGGCGCCAATCGGCGCGCTGGAGCAAGTGGCTGAAAAACGCCGCCACGTTGTGAACGTCCAGTCGCGGGTTGTCGTGGTGCGCCACAATCAGGAGGAACTTCGCCAGCGAGAGCTGTCCCTGGCCGAGTATGGCGCTGGCCTGCGTGAGCAGTTCCTGCGGGGTCGAGTCGTCGAGGTACGGCGTGTAGCGTTCGCTGCCGATAGCCAGCAGCAGCGGGTGGACCCCGGCCGCGTCGACCGCGTGTACGCCATGCACGCCCGGCAGCACGGCGGGGATCATCGGGCCGGTGATTTCATGGATAAGTTGCCCAAACATCGTATCTTCTTGCGGCGGCCGGCCGACAACGGTGAACGGCCAGACGGCGTCGCGGCGGCAATGCACGCTTTCGACCTGTAGCACGGGGAAAGGATGCGCGAGGCTGTAATAGCCGAGATGATCGCCGAACGGACCCTCCGGCAGCAGCCGACCCGGCTCAACGGTTCCGGTGATGCAGAAGTCGCTCTCGGCATGGATCGGCAGCCCGCCTGCGCGGCGAATCATCCGCACCCGGCGGCGACCCAGAACGCCGGCGAAACCCAGCTCGCTCATGCCTTCGGGCAACGGCATCACGGCGGCCACCGACATGGCCGGAGGCCCGCCGACGAAGACGTTCACGCGAAAGGGCCGCCCGGCTTGCACGGCGGCCGTGTGATGCACGCCGATGCTGCGGTGGATCTGGTAGTGCAGGCCGATTTCTTCGTCGGCGCGATACTGATTGCCGGCGAGCTGGATCCGGTACATGCCGAGGTTCGAGCGGCGGAGTCCCGGCTCGCGAACATCCTCGGTGTAGACGATCGGCAAGGTGACGAACGGCCCGCCGTCGCGGGGCCAACTCACCAATTGGGGAAGTTGGCTGATGGTGATTCGCTCGTCGAGTACGGGGCCGGCGCCGACGAACTTGGGCAACATGTAAAGGGCGTCGAGCGGCGCCCGCCAATGGCGCCAGGGCCGCTGCAAGGCCTCGTGCGGCTTGGCTTTCAACGCCACAAGCTGCGAAATGCCGTCCAGCGCGTCGCGAAAAATCAGCCGTATCCGTTCCATCGTGCCGAACAGGTTGCTCACCATGGGAAAGCGGCACCCAACGACATTGGCGAAGTAGACCGCCGGCCCCCCGGCGGCGAAGACGCGGCGATGGATGGCGGCCGCCTCCAGCCGGGCGTCGACCGGCGCGTCGATACGCACCAATTGGCGATGGAGCTGGAGGTCGTCGATGCACTGGCGGAGGCTCCGGTATCCCATGCGGTCATCTTATTCCCGCCCTGGGCGGGGTTAGCAGGGCGGGTTTACCGCAGCAGCGGCCGAGGGCCCCGGCGGCGGCGAGAGCGCGGCAGGCGACCAGCGAACGGGTCGCGCAAACCCTTCCACGGGCGGCCTAAAACCGGTTTCTCCCGTCTAACCGTACCCTTAGGTCTACGCGCCGCGGGGGGATGTGGCAGCCCACGGCCTGTTTGTCCGAAGTAGCGCTACTGCTTGTGGTTATGCTGAGTGGTGTGCCGCCGGGGGATGGGCGGCCCGACGATCAATCGCGAGCCCTGGGGCGAACGCCCCAAGCCTTCCGGTCTTCCGCGGCGGGGCGCGCGGAAAGCTAGTGGCATTTGCCGCGAGAACCTACAATTGCATCGTACCGCAGCGCTGGCGTCCGGCGGACGAGCCCACCGCTTGACGGCTGCGGCAGCCAGCGGGTTTTAGAGGCGACAACACGCATGAGTCGGGATTCTGAAGAGCGCATGCCGGAAATCGCCCTGGTGGGCGATCTTACCGAACACGAGTCGGAGCTGACGGACCGGTTGCTGGATATCGACCCCGGGGGCGAGTGCCTCATTTACTTCGATTCCCCCGGCGGCAGCCCCTATTGCGCGATGTCGCTGATGACATTGATCTGCATCCGCGGCCTGCGGGCGACCGGCATCGTCACCGGCGAATGCTCCTCGGCGGCGTTGTGGCCGTTCGCGGCCTGCCAGCGGCGGCTGGTCACGCCGTGCAGCGTGCTGTTGTTTCACCCGATGCGATGGCAGAGCGAAGAGAACGTCGGCCTGGCCGAAGCCGCCGAATGGGCCCGGCACTTTGGGCAGCTTGAGAAGGACATGGACGCCCTGCTAGCAGACCTGTTCGGCACGTCGCGCGAGCTGATGGACAAGTGGATCAATCCCGGACGATACGTGGGCGGCCCGGAACTGGCGGCGGCCGGCCTGGCGGAGCTCGTCGGCTTCCATGAACTGAGCACGCTGACCAAGCTCATCGTGCCGTCGCTCAACGGCAAAGCCCATCGACCGGCCAAGGCCAAACAGCCGGTGGGATAGCCGTTTACGGCCAGCGGTAGCGGGCGCTTGGAAACGCAACGCTGCGTTGAAGCGCGTCGCTGGAAGTTGCGCCGGTTAATTGGCCAGCTCGCGCCGCAAACTCGTCTCCCCAGTCTTCCCAGCTTTGCGGTATGATCTCCGCTCAAGCCGCGGCGGTGCGACGCCGCGGGGACGGACCTGTGCCATCGGGGAGAAAGCGAAATGGAACTTCGCCAATTAGCGCTACGGCGGCTCATGCAGGCCGGGCTGATCGGGGCCTTGTCGATCGGGGCGAACGTCGCGGTCGCCGCCCAGGGCGGGGAAAAGCCGGCCGCCAGCCAGCTCATCACCGCGACGGTAGCGCACGACGGCGACCTGCTCAGCGGGCTTCCGCCGTATCTGCCCAAGGCGCCGGTAAGCGGCAAACTGACCTTGGCCGGCTCCAGCGCGATGAACCAGTTGGCCATGCTCTGGGCCGACGGCCTGAAGCACGTGCACCCGGAGGCCGAGCTGCAAATCGACATGTACGAGTCGGGGCAAGTATTGCCGCGGTTGCAGAGCGGCGAAATGCAAATTGGCTTGATGAGCCGGCCGCTTTCGGAGGAGGAGGCAAAGGCCGAGGGGATCATCGCGCTGGCGACCGCCAAAGACGTCCTGGGCGTGGTGGTGCACCCGAACAACCCGCTCGAGGCGCTTTCCCTCGAGCAGGGGGTGAGAATGCTCCGCGATCCGGCGAGCGAGGACGCGCCGGTCGCCAAAACCTGGGGCGACCTGGGCGTCACGGGCGAACTGGCGAAGACGCCCATCACGCTCTACGGCCGGAGTTCTGGCACCGGCGCCTGGGGCTACCTGGTGCAACGGTTCCTCGGCGACGGTGCTCGGAGCCGCACCGGGCGGGACTGCAAAGGCTATGCGCAAATCTGCGAGGCGGTGGCCAACGATCCAGGCGGCGTAGGGTATCTCAGTCTCTCGCTTGCTCCGCCCAACCCGGGCAAGTTGCTGCCGCTGGTGCTCACGACCGGCGAGGTCGTCGCGCCCCCGGGGCCGGGCGAAGAGCCAGACCCGCGCTATCCGCTGGTACGGCAACTGTTCGTCGTGATGAAGCTCAAGCCGGGCGAAACGCCGTCTCCGATGGCCGAGGAATTCCTGCGCTACGTGCTCAGCCGCGCGGGGCAGGAGGACGCGATCAAGGCGGGCCTGTTGCCGCTCCGGCGGGACGAGGTGCTGGCTTCGCGCGATCAGCTTGGCTGGACGGGCGTTCGCTGAACCCCGGCGTCGTCGACGGCGCCCGATGGCGGCGCTCCGGCGACTTGGCCCGCCCCCTTTGAAGCCGTACAGGCAGCAGCCGCGCGGGCGCGGAACGCCGCGCCCTTAACCTCTGTGCATTTCGACCACCTAGGAGCAACAACGATGGCGTCGGCGCCGCGAAGGGTATTGTCGCACGTAGTTTCTCTGACGCTGCTGGGGCTGGCGACCGCTGGCGGCCTGAGCGACGCCGCGCTTGGCCAGGCGACGATTCGCAGCCGCGACCTGGCTGACGATTGGACGGCGCCGTCGCTCGCCACGTCGCCCAGCGCCGCCTACGTGCCGTCGTGGAATTCGCAGCCGAACTCCTGGCGGCTCGGAGTGGCGATCGAAAACGTCGACGTCGGCGTGCGGCTGACCGACGTGGAGTCCGGCATGCCGGCCCAGAAGGCGGGCCTGGAACGCGGCGACGTGATCGTCAACGTGGAAGGATACCAAGTGGGATACGTCGAAGGGGCGCTGTTCGACCTGGGGGACGAAATCCGCCGCCGCGTCGACGAGCAAGGCAACATCAGCTTCCTGGTGTTCGACCAGCGCGACCGGCGGATGGTCAGCCTGCCGGTGCGGCTCGTGCAGCAGTCGGCTGGCGGCGTCCGCGGCGAGGTGATTTGCCGCGAACGGATCACCCTCACGCAGCAGGCTGTGCTCACCGTGCGGCTTCGCGACGTGACGTACCCCAACTGGCAGAACGTCGAAGTGGGCAAACACGTGATTAACAGTCCGCCCCATCCGCCGATCCCGTTCTCGATTCAATTCGACCGGGCGCTGCTGTACCCCGACCATCGTTACGCCGTGGATGCGTACCTGGTGGATCGCGGCCAGATCGTGCTGCAGAGCAGCGCCGCCGTGCCGGTCTCGCCGCTATCGAGCAATGCTCCGGTGCAAGTGACTCTGGTACGAACCGGGGCGAGCGTGCCGCCGAACAATGCCTACGCGGTGGGGCATTTGGACCAGATCACGCAGTGGTACCGGCAGTATCTGCACCGCGAGCCGACTGTGCCGGAGCTTTCGGCATGGCAGGCTTATTTGCAATCGGGCAAGTCGCCGCAGGACATCCTGGCGTACATCCTGGGGAGCAGCGAATACTTCGACCGCATGGGCAACCAGCGCGACGCCTATCTGACGGAGCTGTACCGGAGCATCATGGGGCGCCAGCCGACGGCATCGGAGTTGCAACAATTCGCGTCGCAGTACCAGCAGTACGGCGGTGCGCGGACCGACTTCGTCCGCGACGTGCTGCGGCTGCATCCCAGCGGATTGTAAGGCGCCGCAGACCCTCGGGGGCGGCTTTTGCCGCGATCCGCCACGGCTGCGCCGACGCAACGCCGGATGCCGCCGGTCCTCAAGAAACCGATGAACGACGAGTCACCGAGGCGAGAGCCGCCCCGCGGCGCCGTATGGCTCTGCTGGTTTCAAGGGCTGTACTACGCGACGACCGGCGTCTGGCCGCTGGTGAGCATTCGCAGCTTCCAGGCGGTCACGGGGGAGAAGACCGACCACTTGGCGACCGGGCTGGAGGCGGATCATTGGCTCGTCAACACGGTGGCCGTGCTGGTGCTGGCGTGCGGCATCGCCTTTCTGGTGGCGGCGCTGCGGCGGCGACCAAGCCTGGAGGTGGCGACGCTGGGGATCGGCACGGCGGCGGGCCTCACGGCGATCGACGTGATCTACGTGATGCGGGGCACGATCCCGCCG
>QEVI01000031.1 GCA_003576855.1 Planctomycetota bacterium | reverse complement strand
TGCCCGACAGGCCGCCGATGATGAACATCGAAACGAACGCGATCGAAAACAACATGGGCGTGGTGTACTGAATGCGCCCGCCCCACAACGTACCGAGCCAATTGAACGTCTTAATGGCGCTGGGCAGCGCGATCATCATGGTCGAAACCATGAACGTCAGGCCCAGCGCCGGGTTCATGCCCGACACGAACATGTGATGGCCCCACACGATGAAGCCCAAGCCCGCAATGCCGGCGATGGAGTACACCATGGGCTTGTAGCCGAACAGCGGCTTGCGGCTGAAGCAACTGATCATGTCCGACACCATGCCCATCGCCGGTAGAATCATGATGTACACCGCCGGATGGCTGTAGAACCAAAACAGGTGCTGCCACAACAGCGGCTGGCCGCCGCCCGCCTGCAGGGCCGCGTTGTTGGCCGTCGTCCCGTCGGCCAGGAAAAAGCCGGTGCCGAGCAGCCGGTCGGTAACCTGCATGAACCCGGCGGCCGTGAGCACCGGCAGCGCAAAGGCCTGCAGCACCGCCGTGATGAACATGCCCCAAATGGTCATCGGCAGCCGGAACATCGTCATGCCGGGGGCGCGCATCTGAATGATGGTCGTCATGTAATTGACCGACCCCATCATCGACGAGACCCCGACGAACGTCACGCCCACCAGCCACAGCGTCTGCCCCAGGTGGCTGCCCGGCGCCGCTTCATAAAGGACCGACAACGGCGGATACGACGTCCACCCCGCCTGCGCGGCGCCTCCCTCGACGAAAAAACTCGCCCCCATCACGATGAACGCCGGCCACATGAACCAGTAGCTCAACATGTTGAGCGTCGGGAACGCCATGTCGTCGGCGCCGATCATCAACGGAATCAAGAAGTTCCCAAACGCCCCGGCCAGCACCGGGATGATCACGAAAAAGATCATCACCGTCGCGTGCATGGTCACCAGCATCGTGTACGTCTCAGGCGGAATCTGCCCCCCCTCGGCCTGGCCGACCAGGCTGCCCAACACCGGCATCGGGCTCCACGGCCAGGCAAGCTGCCAGCGAACGCCCAGCGCCAGCAGCCCGCCCACCAGGAACCAGATCAGCGTGCTGAACAAAAACTGCAGGCCGATGATCTTATGATCGAGCGAAAACACGTACGTCCGCAGGAAGCCCGTCGCATGGGCGTGCTCAGGCCGCACCGTGGAGGCTTCGTGCTGGTGATCGTAGGGAACCTTCATAAAATGGTGTCCGTAGTCCGTTGTTCGTTGTCCGTGGTAGCGCGTCTTCGGGAAGTCCTCGATGACAACGGAGGACACGCCGACGGACAACCGACGTTTAGTTCGCCTCCGCGACGCGCACGGCGTTCTGCTCGGCCTCCATTTCCGCGAGCTTCGCCTCGTACGCCGTCCGCGGCAGCAGGTGCAGTCGGCCCTTCATCTTGTAATGCCCCCAGCCGCACAGCTCCGCGCAGACGATGTCGAAGCTGCCGCTCTCCTTGGCCTTGAACCACATCTTCTGCTCCATGCCCGGCACGACGTCCTGCTTCAGGCGCAGATTCGGCAAGAAGAAACTGTGCAGCACGTCGGCGCTGTTGATCTTCAGGAGCACTTCTTCGCCGTAGGGCAAGTAGAGGTTGCCGTCGGTCCGCACGATGTCGTCGGCGGTGTACAACTGGCCGTCCTTGCCCGGATAGCGGAAATCCCAGTTGAATTGCCGGCCGGTCACTTCCGCCGTGAACGGGATCTCCGGCGGACGCATCTTGGCGGCGGCCCAGGCGTCCATCTGATAGATGGCGATGAACAGCAATGTCACCGCCGGGATGATCGTCCACACCACTTCCAGCGAGTGGCTGCCGTGCGTGTACTCCACGCCGGGGCGAGCCCGCCGCGCATCGTACTTCCACGCGAAGTAGAACAGCACCGCCTCGGTGACGACGAACACTGCGCCGGTCAGGTACAGAATGAAGAAGAACAACTCGTCGATGACGCGGCCATGCTCGGAAACGTCGCGCGGCAGCCAGATGTTGTAGCGATCGGCCAGCACGAACGTACCGACGCCCATGATCGGCACGGCGAGAAACAACAGGGCCCAAAAGCTAGGCGCCCACTGCAGGAAACGCTTGATCATATGCTTGGAGCGAGTTGCTTCGTAATGCTTGATGATTCACCGAAAACCCCGCGGCAAGCCCTTGGCCGCTAGTTCACAATCGCCTCCGGATTTGCCGTCAGCGCCGGCTGCGGGCCGCTGGCTGGCTCGTACGGCAGGCTGAGGACGTAATCCACGAGATTCCAGATTTCCTCCTCGGTGAGCGTCCCCTGCCCTCCCGGCGCCGCGGCGCCCGCGCCGGGCATCGGCGTGCCCGGTATGCCGGCGTGGATGCGAGCGAACACGTCGATCCGCCGGCGGCCGCCGCGGTACACGCCTTTGCGCAGATTGCGCGGAATGGCGTTGCGAATCGGATAGAACGACGCCGCCACTTGCTCGCGCTGGGCCAGTAACTGCCGGTCGCGTTCCAGTTGAGCGCGCTCGTCGTCGGTGAGCTCGCCCGACTTCTCCCGCTCGGCGATCGACTCCCGCAGTTGAACGGTCGCGTCGAGAAAGCCCTTTTGCTCTTTCGTCCAGTTGTCGAAGTCCGTCGTCTGGCCGTCGCCCAGCGCGGTTGGTCCATGGCACGTGAAGCAGTTCGCCCGCGTGCCGGCGAACAGCTCGCGGCCCTTCTCGATCGACGCGGCGATCTCCTCCGGCGTGCGGTCGTCGGCGGGAATCGCCTCATCGACCGGCGTAATGACGTTGTCGCCGGCCTCCTGCCAGGCGGCGACCACTTCGCCGAGCAGTTCCTTGATCACGTCGGCCTGTTCGGCGTTGGCGGTCGGATCAAGCGGCGTGCGCTCAATGACGATCTGTCCGTCTTCGCCCTCGACTTCCTCCTCGCCCAGTTCGTCGTACACGTATTGGATGAGCTTCTGTTCCATTTCGCCCCGCATGGCCAGGTACTTCACATACTCGACCAGCGCGTCAAGCTCGGTTTCCGACAAGAGCGAGAACGATGGCATGGACGTGCCCGGGACGCCGTTCTTCAGCACGCGCAGCAGGTCGTCGTTAGTCGGTTTCGCCGGGTTGTACGTGCTCTTGAACTTGAACAGCCCTTGCCGATAGTCCCGCGGATAGGGGTTGAGGAACCGGGCCGTCGGACCCTGGCCGTCGCCGCTTATGCCATGGCAATGAACGCAGTGGCGGCGATACAAACCATGGCTAACGCCCTGCTCGTCGGCATAGGCCGACCCAGCCGCCAGGTTGAGCAGGTTCTGGTTCAACCCCGATTCGGGAAACGCGAACGGCTCATCGGGCGTGCCGAACATCGCCCCCAGGACGTTGGCGATCTCCTGCTGGTAGCCGTCGCTGGTTTCGTTCGCCACCATTTGCAGCATATTCGCGTGGAAGCGCGGCGGCGGGGCCTGCTCGCAACCCAGCGCGCCGAGCGCCAGCAGCGTGGCCGATGTGAAAGCGTGATTACGGAGCATAGAACTCATCGCACGATCGCTGGATCGCCTGGAATGCCTGTAACGCAACATGGTTCTACGGACAGCGCCGTCAGCGTCGCTCGCCGGGCGCGAGCGACGCGGCAGGTACGCCGTCTCGCTGGCCCCGGCGGTTGACGGCCCCTGCATCGGCTAACGGTCTTTCGTCGAACAACGCAAGGTCGGGCCGCCGCGCTAGCCGCCGAAGGCCGACGCCGGCACGACGATCTCGAGGTCGCGAGTTTCGTCCGGTTCGAGCGTGACCTTGAACCGGCCCTTGTTATCCCACTGAAGTTGCCGGGCGGCGTCCGAATCGACGTACAGCGCTCCCTTGCCGCCAGCGGCGTATTCGTGCCACACCTGGATTTCGAGTTCCTCCCCGGCCGGCAAGTTGGCGAGTTCAAACGAGCCGTCCGGCTTGGTCACCGCGACATAGCCGTTCTTGCGCGGCAGCAAATACGCCAGCATCCACGGGTGAATGCTGCAACGAACCGAAACCGGCGCGGCTTCTTCCTTCTTGATCTCCAGCGCCGTGGCGCCGCCGCTGGGAATGGTCTGATTGAACGAGTTCTGACCGGCGATATTGGTGTTGTGGCCCACGTCGTCGCTATTGCGGATGTCGAGCGACTGCCCGACGACGACCGGCGCCACGTGCGTCAGAAACACGCACTGCTTCTGATCGAACACCACCGGCTCGGCTGCGGGCGTGGCGGCCGATTCGTGTACCCGCGACGCTTTCCGCGGATACACGGCGATGTTGGCGATGCCCTGCGTCGCCGAATCCACCAGCAGGTACTCCTGCGGCGGCGCCGCGCCGCCGGGAGCGCAGGTCGCGGCGTCCTTGTTCACTTGGTATGGAGGCATCTGCGGCGGCTGGCCCTCGTAGACGAACCGCCCGCGAAGCGTGGCCCAGCCAGTTCCCGTGGCGGCTTGTTCGTCGGCGCCCGCGGCCTCCGCGTCGCCCACCAGCGCGGTGCGAATCTTCGCGGCGACCGCCATGTTGGCGAACTTGGTGCTCTCCGCAGGCCGGCCGCATCCGAGCGACGCGCATGAAACCGCCGCTGCCGCGAGACACATCCGCCCAGGCCATCCGCCTACCGTCGATTGCTTCATGATGACTCGAACTGGCTCACCTGGCGGCGCTGGCCCCGCCCCGGACGAAGGGGCGGGGCCGCGGCGCACACCGATTTCACTACGATCGAACGACGGTCGCTCGGATCACTTCCCGAGCACGGCGGACGTGACGGCGATCTCGCCCAGGTCGAGCGTCTCGCCGTCCTTCACCTCGAGGCTCACCTGGCCCTTGCGGTCGGCCTTGCCCTTGCCGACGGCCAGGTCCTTCAGGTTGCCCTTCGCTTCGTGCCAGAACACGAAGTCCTGCTTGCCGGCCGGCACGTTCTCGATGACGAACGAGCCGTCTTCGCCGGAAACCGCCATGTAGGGGTTATCGCGGATCAGCACGAACGCGCTCATCCAGGGATGCACGTTGCAGGCGACCTTGGTGGGGATCGGCTCGGACTTCGAAAACTTCTTCGTGATCGGGCTGCCGCTGGTGACCTGCTCGTTGAACTTGGGATTCTGCACCAGCAACTGCCCGTTGGTGTTGTGACCGACGCCCTCGTCCGAGTTGCGGATTTCCAGCGGCTGCTCGGTCCACAGCGTCATCGCGTGGGGCTCGAAGCGGCACCCTTTATTGTCGAGCACCTTCGCCTCACTTCCGGCGGCATACGACTCGTGAACGTCCACCTTCTTGCCGCGGGCGGTGTAGAGATACACGAACACGTTCTGCAAACCGCCCTCCTTGCCGACGGCGACCGTCTCGTCAACCAGATCGTGCTTGCCGCAGAACTCCACGTCCTTGGTGGGCGTGATCTTCTCCGGCTTGGCAGTTCCCTTGTACACGAATCGACCCTTGACGGTCCCCCAGCCGGCGGCCGAGACCGACGACGTCGTGACGGCAATCGCCGCGAGGGCGAAACTAGCGCTCAACCAACTACTTCGCAAGCAATTCATGGAACCCTTCCTTAACTGTTGGACCGCCGGGGCAGCGACTCATGGCGTTGGGGCGCTCGCCCCCGGGTCCGCGGATGCGTCGGACGAAACGTCGGTCCCTTCTTGGCCAGGCGGCGCGGCAGCCGGCGAAGCGGCCGCCGCACGTTCGACAAGCGGCGCAATCGACGTGCTGCCGCGAGTATAGGCGTCGAAGTTCATGAGCAGATCGACCAGACCGGCGAGCTGCTCGACGCTCGTGCCGTGATACAACTCCTGCGCGACGCCGCCCAGATGCGGGTCGTCAGGCCTGTACGGTATGTTCACCGGCATGCCGGTGTATGGCAAGATGCGAGCCGGATTGGCCACCCAATCGCGCGTGTACTCCGGTCGCAATCGCCGGAAAACATCGGCCAGATTCGGCCCAAACGTCGTGGGATCGCCGCTGGGCTGGAAGTCGGCCACGGCATGGCACTTAACGCAATAGTTGCCGTTGACGACGATGTTCATCGCCTCGTCCAGCGGGCCGCTCGACTGGGCGGCCAGCTTGGCCAAGTAGCCCGGCCGCTGCTGCGGCTTGTACTGGTACGGGTATTCCGCGCCGCTGGCGGCGGCGAAGTAGTTCACCAGCTTCGCCGCCTCGTCGCTCGACATATTGAAGTTCGGCATCCGCATCACCGCCGCCGGGCGAATGGCGTACGGATCCATCAGGAAGCCGTGGAGCCAATCGGTTTGCACCTTTTCGCCTTCGTCCATCAACGGCGGCGGCAGCCAGCCCCAGGCCTCGCGGCCGTTGACCTGCGGATTCCCTTCCTTGGCGCGAGCGACGACTTGCGGGAACAAGTACCGCGCCAGGTCGCCTCCCCAAGCCGGGTAGGCCTCGCCATGGGCGGGACCGTAGCCGTCGCGGCGGGCCGGAATCAGCAGTTCGTCGATGCCCCGCAGCCGCGGTTGCCCGTTGATGAGCGCGTTCTGCCAAAGCTGGAAGCGGTAGAAGATCGGAATCTCCTCGCCTTCTTCGGCCTCGGCCTCTTTGAGCTCCTCCGGCGAAATCGGCGCGCGGTCCTGGTCGACCCAACTGACGGCGCCGGTCTCCTCGTCCACGACCGGATGCCCCTCCAACGAGGCGTGCATCATGCCGCGATAGTCCTTGGCGAGCGACTTCGCAATGTCTTGCTCGCTGAACTTCGGCGCGAGGAACGGATAATCGACGACTTCGGACGCATCCTCGAAGGTGTCGGCCGAGTAGGCGAATCGCCACTGCTCCATGCGGAGCGTATGGCAGCCGCCGCAATTGAATCGCTCGAGCATCTTCCGGCCGTCGACGATCGCTTGCTGGCGCGCGTCGGGCTTGTACAGGTACTTCGCCGCCGGCGGTTCCTGCACCAGGCCCAGCACGAACGTCATCACCGCTTCGCGCTGCTGGTCGTCGAGCGGGAACCGCGGCATGCGCAGCCGTTCATTGAAGTTCTTGTTCCGCGTCGTCTTGTAGTCGAAGCTCCGCGGATAGCGAAGCTTCTGCCACAAGAAGCCGTCGCGACCGTGGCTGTTGATCGCCTGAATGTAGTAGCTCGAATCCGCGTCGTAATCGCCCGGATCGAGGTGATCGTGCGACAAGGCCGAACCAGTCTCGCTGGAACCGCCCGCGTACGCGCCCTCGGATCCTCCCTCGGCGGCCGGAACGTCGTGCTTGACGTCGGCGTCAGCGGTTTGGCGGGCGTCGTGCTCGGGGTTCTCCGGATTGAGACCATGCGTCTCTAGGAATCGATGAATATTCTCGAAAGCCAGCTTCGACGACTCCTTGCGGCCCCAATCGGCCAGCGCCGTGCCGATCGGCTTGGCGTCCTCGAAGCCCGGGATGTCGTGGCAGCCGAAGCAGCCGTACTTGCCGATCGTGCGGCGAGCCACGAACTCAAGCTGCCGCTCGACGCGGTTTTCGTCCGTGATGCCCACCAGCAGCCGCTCGTCGGCCTTGAGCTTGTTCTCCATTTCCGCGGGGATGCCCTCCCGCAGGTAGCGGCGGGCCCGCGCCTGCGGAATCGCGTCGCTGGTGAGCCAGAGCGTGGCCAGGTCTTCCAGGGCATGCTTCTCCGCGTCGCTCCACTCGTGCCGCGGCGGCACGTTCGTTGGCCGCCAATCGCTGGCGACGCCCAGCAGGTACGCCACGACGTCGGCCGCCGGGTCGGTCACCACGCCGGTCGGCTTCCCTTGCGCGTCTTTTTCGGCGATCGGATCGAGATACAGGTCCGGCATCTTCGTCCGCACATGATAACGGTGCGGCTGCTTGACCCAACTGTAGAGCCACTGCCGGCCTTTCTCGCTGTTGAGCTTCGCGCTGAGGTCCGACAAGTCCGGCCCCTGCGTGCTTTTGATGCCGGGGAAATCGCCGTGGGCGTGGCAGGCCAGGCACCCGCGCGACTCGAACACCCACTTGCCGCGCTCGGCCGACGGTTCTTCCGTCACGCCTTGCGGCGCCGCTTCGTATTGGAACTCGTCGCTGGCGTTGAGCAGGTATTCGGTGATCGCTCGGATTTCAATCGGCTCGAACGTCTGGCTCTCGGCCAGCTCGGTCGCGTCCTCGGGCTCGCTGAGGTGCTCGTACTGCAGGAAGAACTGCGGCATTTTCGTCTCCGGCCGAAAATCGGCCGGCAGGCGAATCCAGCTATATAGCCAGTCGTAATCGACCTTCGATCCTAGGAACCGCAAGCTGGGCCCGACCTTGCGGTATTCGCCGGGCATTTCCACGTCCTTCAGCGCGGCGGAGAGCTTCACGACTTCGTCCGAATGACGCGAACCTTCGGCCGGCACATCGTCCTCGCCGGCGGCCGGCTTGGCCGTCAGCGAAGCCAGCAACTGCCGACGCGACTCCGCGTCGGTCGGGTCGCGGCGAACCGCTTGCGCCAGGCCGCGCTCGTCGTCGTTGAGGCTGTCGTACCGCAAAAGCTGCGACGCGACTTCCGCGTAGTTCGGTTCCAAGCGCATGTCCGGCCCGACGGTCGCCGTGGGACTGTCAAAGCCGTTGATCTCGTGGCAGCCGAAGCAGCCGAATTCCTCGACCAGCGACCATCCTTCGACGAGCTTCGGCGCCGGCGGCTCGGGGAACCGCTCGCTCGGCTCGAGCGACGCCTTCTCGTGGTGGCACTTCAAGCAGTTGCTCTCGACGAACCGCGCCGGCCGCATGGGGAAGATCCAGTGGTGGTTGTCGAACCAACCGTGATCCTGGGCCCATTGCCGTTGCTGCTTGGCGTTGTCAGGCGTGTGCGACGTCCAGGCGAACGAGGTGCCGCTCCCTTGGCCGTCGTGGCAGATCGTGCACCCCATGTCCTTCTGAGGATGCGGGCTGATGTCCGTCAGGTACAAGTCGAGCCGCGGGTGCGACGTAAACGGATGATCGAGGCCGCGACGGAGCGTGAGCGTCACAGGCTTGCCAAACTCGACCAACGTCAACAGCCGCTCGGCGGCCGCCAGCGGCGTGCGAACGTCGTCGCCGCCGATCCTCTGGATGACGTCGCCAGAATGGATGCCCGCCCGCGACGCCGGGCTCTCCGGCAGTACGTAATGCACCGTCACGTCTTCGTTGCGGATGATGCCCTCGTCCGACAGCACCATGCCGTACGCTTCCTTGAGCGCCGATTGCGCCCGCGCCGGATCGTCGGCCAGTTCGCCGAGCTGGGCCGGCGCCGACTCGGGCGTGGCCAGCTCGACCGTAAGCTGGCGCTGGTCGTCGGGAAGCGTCGGGTACAGCGGATCGGTGGCCGTGCGGGGCGCCGTCTTTGAAATCGAACGATGGCACGTCGTGCATCGGTCGAATCGCGCGACCTGCGAGAAGTTGTAATTGATCGTAAGATCCGGAAGCCAAATCTGGTCGATGCGGACGTTGCCGCTGTACAGGGCGTTGAGCACCGGCCAACGGGTGATCCACTCGCCGACGTTCCAGGTGTTCTGGGCGACCT
This sequence comes from Planctomycetota bacterium, assembly GCA_003576855.1. Lineage (GTDB taxonomy): Bacteria > Planctomycetota > Planctomycetia > Pirellulales > Lacipirellulaceae > Lacipirellula. The sequence goes on along the minus strand of QEVI01000031.1, from coordinate 14,120 downwards.
GCTCGTCGAGCCGCTCCAGGTCGGTCCGCATCGTCTCCAATTCTTTGAGGGCCTCGGCCTTCGGCGCGTCGGCTTCGGCGATCACCCCTTCCAGGCCTGTGCGGTAATCGCGCGCGGCGGCGATGTCCGCCGAGAGCCGCAGCAGGTCTTCATCCAGTCGGCGAATATCGCTCTGCACGCCGTCGATAATGTCCTTGGGCGCGTCTTCGCCGATCTTGATGCCCAGCTCGCTCACCTTGGCCGTGCGGACGCCGTTGATCGACTTCTTCTCGCCGACCAGCGCATCCTCGCGGCGGCGGGCTTCGCGAATAAAACGGCCCGCCTCGGCAAGCACCTCCTGGCGGGCCTTGATCGCTTCGTCCTGGGCCTGCCGCAGCCGCTGCGCGGCTTCGTCAAGCTGCGATTGAAGCTGGTCAGCCTTGCCCGCATCGCCTGCGGGGGGCGGGGCGGCGCCGTCCGCGGCGGGCTCCTCGGCGGCGCCGGCCTGGTCGAGCTCGTCCTGCAAGCGGCTGACTTCGGCCTCGGCTTCAGTTACCGCCGCTGCGGCTTGGGCAAGCGACTGCACGCGGGCGTCGAGCCGTTGGAATTGGCTGTCGTCCGCCGCCGGCGACGCCGGGGCGGTCTCGTCGCCGGCCTCATACGACACCGGCTGCACGCCCGTGGAACCGCGACCGTCATCCGCAGGCGCCGGCTCGGCGCCTGGGGACTGCAGGCGCGCGTCCTCCCGGCGGACGAGGTCCTTGAATCGCGAAATCAATTCCGGCGGCAACGGCTGACTATCGAGGCTGCGGATCTTCTCTTCGTTACCGTCCATCCGCTCGCCGTACTCGTCCGCCAAGGCGTCGCGGCGGGCCTGGATCATCCACGCATCCTTCTGGCGATCCTTGAGCTGCCAATCCTTCCACTCGCGATTGTGGTCGTTGGCCATCAGCAGCACGGTCGCCACGGCCATCAACAGCGCACTGGCGCCGAACGCTACGTGGAGCGTCTTTTGGTTGTACCAGGTTTGTTCCGTAGCGGGCATAGGTTGAAAGCGTTTAGCTGTTAGCTCCTAGCTAGTAGCCTGCAAGGCCGTCCCGCCAATTCCTCTGGCTCACGGCTCGCGGCGCATAGCCATCAGCGAGTCAAAAGTTCAAGAAGTACTCCGGAATCGCGATAATGTATTTCAGATTGAACACCCAGCGGAGCACCATCTTGATCGGTAGCGAGGCCATGAACAGCAGCAGGTTCGCCATCAGCATGAAGCGGATCAGCCCCATCCGCTGGAAGTAGCGGCGAAAGACGGTGATCGCCATGATCGGCGGCAGGGCGATGAAGTAACCGAGCGTCAGCAAAATCCCGGGCGCCTCGCGCAGCAGGATGTAACTGAGCTGCGTCCCGAAGCTCGACCCGCTCGGCGCCGTCGGCAGGCTCCGACCAAGCAACCCCTGCCAGAAGTACTGGGACAGGTTCACGTTGTTGAGCGCCTCGACCTTGTGCGCGTCCCAGTACTCGTACGGCCCGAAGAAGTTCCAGTTGGGACCCCGTAGCAGCGTGCCCAGCACGATGAGCGTGATCCACATCTCCAGGAACCCGAACTGAAACACCAGGTACGCGAACTTCCGCTGGTTGATCGTGTAATAGCCGTTGCCCGCCTTGTTGAAGTCGATGTACGGAATCGCCATCAAGCCGACCACGATCAAGCTCGGCAGCACGACGCCGGCCATCCACGGATCGAAGTAAACGAGCATTTCCTGCAGCCCGAGAAAGTACCACGGCGCCTTGGACGGATTGGGCGTCTTGACGCTGCTGGCCGGTTCTTCCAGCGGCGCCGGCAACGCGATGGCCCAAAATATCAAAAACGCCGTCAGGCCGATCATGCAGATCAACTCGATGTACACCAGGTCCGGCCAAACGAGCACCTTGTCGTTGTCCAGGCTTTCCAGCGGCGGTTCTCCGCGAGCGGCGCGCTCGTCGTTGATCACGGCCCGGTACGTCGCCACCCAGGTGAAAAACGCCAACAGCAGCACCAGCATGACGATCGGCACGTTGTCCGGCTTGGCGACGATTTCGTAGAAGTCGCGGTCGGTCATCGACAGGCCGAGGAACAGCAACATCGCGTTCCAAATGATCCAGGCCACCGCCGGCTGAACGAAGAAGCGGCGGAAGGCGAACAGCACCGCCAACAGCGCCACGGTGCCGACGCTGTAAATGACCGGGCCGGTGCCGCGATTGATGGCCTCGCGCCAGGCCTCGGGCATCGACGGCATCCAGGCCCCGTTGCCGCTGGCCGCCGCGGGGGCCAGCATGGCGTAAAACACGCCCAGCGCCAGGCAGAGAAAGGCGCTGGTGACGGGAATCCCGACCAACGGCAGCCGCAGCCACGTCCGACCGAGCCCGGTGCGCCACAAGTACAACGCCGCCAGCCCGTTCATGACGGCCAGCACGATGTAATAGGGCCCCAGGAACGAGGCGACCTTGTTCAAAAACTGTGCGTCGGTCAGTCCGTGAGTCATAACACCGAGGAGTCAGGATGTCAGGCGTCAGGAGTCAAGCTACAGGAATCGAACGACTCCTGCCGATCAGCCTCCTGCCCCTTGCGTCACAACGGTCCGCTGATCCCGCCGTCTTTGCGCACCCGCCAGAAGTGGATCGCCAACAGCAGCGACACGCCCAGCGGGATGGCGATGCAGTGCAAAATGTAAAACCGGTTAAGCGTTTCCTCGCCGACTTCGCGAGCGCCTAGCAGGGCGAACCGGGCGTCCGAGGCGTTGGTGATCATGTCCACCCCGCCCACCGAGAGCAACTGCTGCAACGGGCCCTCATGGCCCAGCACGGGGGTCGCGCGGGCCATATTCGAACCGACCGTAATGGCCCACACCGCCAACTGGTCCCACGGCAATAAGTACCCGGTGAAGGACAGCAGCAACGTCAGCAGCAGCAGGATGACTCCGATCACCCAGTTGAATTCCCGCGGCGGCTTGTAGCTGCCGGTGAGAAAGACGCGATACATGTGCAGCCATACCGTGATCACCATCGCGTGGGCGCCCCAGCGGTGGATCTCCCGCAGGATGCCCAGCGACGTCACGTCGCGCAGCGCCTGGATGTCCGTGTACGCCCATTCGACCGTCGGGCGGTAATAGAACATCAACAGCACGCCGGTGACCGTTTCCACCAAGAACAGGAAGAACGTCACCCCGCCCATGCACCACGTGTAGCTCAGGGCGATCCCCTGCTTGCGGATCGAGACCGGGTGCAGATGGAGGAAGAAGTTGGTGAGCATCACCACAATGCGATTGCGGCGGTCGACCGGCATGGGATGCCGGAAGATGCTCTTCCAAATCTGCGATTCGCGAATCGTGTCGCCTAGCGGCATGGCTGTCGGCTTTCGGCTGTCAGCAATCGGCCAGAACAAGAAACAAAACACGCAACGGCAGTCGCTGCCGGCCTTCGATCCGCTGGTCTCGACTGCCTGGCCGACAGCCGCGAGCCGACGGTCGCCAGCTCATCGTCACACCGGGATAAAGCTCGCCGGATCTTCCCAAGCGCCCATTTCCTCTTGGAACGTGCGGCTCTTGTCGACTTCTATTTGCCCGTCGTCGGCAATGCGTATGGCGTAGCGCTCCAGCGGTCGCGGCGCCGGGCCCTCGAAATTGATCCCGTCCTTGTAAAAGCCGCTGCCATGGCACGGGCATTTGTACTTTTGCTCCGCTTCCAACCAGTTCGGCGTGCAGCCCAGATGCGTGCAGACCGATTTCAGCGCGAAGATCTGCGGCTGACCGTTGTACTCGGTGTTTACCACCCAGATGCCGTATTGGGCTTTGAACTTCTCTTGCACCTGCCCCGCGGGAAACGCGTCGGGAAAGCCGACCTTGAACTTGCTCGGCGGCTCCCGCAACACGTTGGGAAACATGAACTTCACCGTCAGCAGCGTCCATAACGCCGAGACGCCGCCCAGAAGCCAGAACCCGGCGGCCATCGCCGAGCCGAAGAAATCGCGCCGCGCTTCCACCGGGGCCGCCTTGACCGCCGGCGCCGGCTTCGGCTTGGCGTAGGCCGGCTTCGTCGGCATCGGCGGTGCGACGACCTTCGGCTTCTCCAGCACCGCCGTCGCCGACGTGCTGGCGGCGGCCGCTTCCGCCTTGCTTATCGGACCTGGTTTATCCTTTTTCCGAGCCGCCGCCAGGATGCTGGCCGTATCGCGGGCCGGCGCCGCCTCGGCCACGGCCGGCGCGGCCGACTTGACGGCAGCCGCCGGCTTCGGCTTCGGAGCCGGCTTTTCCGCAGGGGCCGCCGGCGCGGCCTCGGCCGCGGGGGCAGCCGCCTTGCCAGCCCGGGCCATGGCCAGCATGTCGGCCACGCTAGGCCGGGCGCCGCCCGGCTTCACGGCTGGTTTGGCGGGCGCCGCGGGTCGCTTCGCAGGCGCTGCCTCGGCAGCAGCGGCCGGCACGCTGGGCTCCGCCGGAGCATCGGCGTTGCCGTCGGTCGCGGAGTCGCCCAGGCCCCCTTGTTTGCTATCGGCCCGGCGGGCGGCGGCCAGCATTTCGGCCACGCTCATCTTTTTCTTGTCAGCCATCGTGACGCCTGCGAAACCGCCCTGCTGCTTCCGGTCTAGAAAGCCAGACCCGAGCCAACGCTTATTTGCCGACTGCGCTGGCCGCCGACGAGACGCAGCGACCAGCTTAAAAAAGACGCGAGGCGCAGCAGCGAGAAGCGCCCCACATTGTGACAATTTTCACAATGTATCCGCGTAGATTACCCCTCCCACGCGCCCAATGTCAACTACCGTCTTTCGTTAAACCGACGCCAGCCCCCTTTGCAAAGCCGCTCGCCGCCGCCGCGAGCGGATCGAACGTTGACTGCCTGCCCGGTCCCGGCGCCGGGCGACTTACGTAAACGGGGCATCCGCGCCGGCCGGACGCCCCCGACGCTTTGGCGAGCGAGGAAAGCCCCTCCGCACTACCCACGCGCTTGAGGTTCGCGCTAGAATCAATCGCTTACGTGGGCACGCCGAGGCGCATCGGTGCGGCGCCGTCCGTGGGCCGCACGTTAGTACGGCCGCGCAGGAGTAGGATCAATGAGGGTCATGATTGTCGGCAGCGGCGGGCGAGAGCACGCCTTGGCCTGGAAAGTCGCCCGCAGTCCGCGAGTCGAGCGGATCTGGGTGGCGCCAGGCAACGCCGGTACGGCGGCCGAAGCGGAGAACGTCGCCCTTGCCGACGACGACGTACCGGCGCTGGTGCGGTTCGCCAGGGAAAACCAGGTGGATCTCGTCGTCGTCGGTCCGGAGGCGCCGCTGGCGGCGGGACTCGTCGACGCCCTCGCCGAGGCGAAGATTCGGGCGTTCGGCCCCACCCGGCTCGCCGCCGAGTTAGAAGCGAGCAAGGTGTTTTGCAAGAACCTGCTGCGCCACGCGGACGTGCCGACCGCCGAGTTTCGCGCCTTCCGCGACGCCGCCAGCGCAAGCGCCTACTTGGCCGAGCGAGAGGACATGCCGGTGGTCGTCAAGGCCGATGGCCTGGCCGCCGGCAAGGGAGTGATTGTGTGCAGCACGAAGGCCGAGGCGCTCGAGGCGGTGGAGCGGATCGCCGCGGAATTCGGCCCCGCCGGCAAGCAGCTTGTCATCGAAGAGCGGCTGTTCGGCGAAGAGGCGAGCGTGCTGGCCATTACCGATGGTCGCACGATCGTGACGCTGCCCGCCGCCCAAGACCACAAGGCCGCCTACGACGGCGATCGCGGACCCAATACCGGCGGCATGGGAGCGTACTCGCCGGCGCCGCTGGTGACGCCGGAGCTGCTGCGCACCGTCGAAGAGCGCATCCTCGTACCGACCGTCCACCAGATGAAGCGGTCGCGGCGGCCCTTCCGCGGCGTGCTTTACGCGGGGCTGATGATCAACAAGCACGGCGTGAAAGTGCTGGAGTACAATGTCCGGTTCGGCGACCCCGAATGCCAGCCGCTGCTGATGCGACTGCAGAGCGACCTCGTCGACGTCTTGGAAGCCACGGTGGACGGCCGCCTGGAAGAGCTGCCGCCCTTGGCCTGGGACCCGCGGCCGGCCGTATGCGTCGTCATGGCCAGCGAGGGCTACCCAGGACCGTACCAAAAAGGAAAGGCGATTCGCGGCCTGGAGCAAGCCGCCGCCCTCCCCGACGTCAAGGTGTTCCACGCTGGTACGGCTGTTAAGGACGGCCAGGTGGTGACCAACGGCGGCCGGGTCTTGGGCGTGACGGCCCTGGGCAATTCGATCGCCCAGGCCAAGCTGCAGGCGTACACCGCGGTCAAGCAAATCCGCTGGGACGGGGCCTGGTGCCGCAAAGACATCTCCGACAAGGCCCACGCGGCGCTGTCGAAGTAGCGGCGATGCGCGGAGTCTGCCGCTGGGCGCCGGCGCCGGGCCTGATAGCGCCGCGCGGCGATTTCTCTTGTGTGACGGTCCGAACAATTCGTAGACTGCCGCGTAGAGGGGCGTATTGAACGCCCGTGTTCTCCACGCCGCGGTCCGGAATGCTCGCGCAATCGTTGACACGACTGGCCACGAAGTTGGCAGCCGGTTTCGGCTGTGCGGCCGTCTTTCTCGCGCCGCTGGCATGCTGGCAGTGCTGCTGCGCGACGGCGTCGCCCGTCCGGTCGCCGCGAGGCTGCTGCTGCTGCGCCGCCAGAACGAGCGCATGCTGCAAAAAGCCGCCGAACCACCACGTTGATTGCTGCACCGAGCGGCGCCGGTCGTCTCCGGAGCGTCCCGCTGATTGCCCTTGTGTGAAACCGTCGCACACCTGGCTGGCCCGGGCTCATGCTGACGACCGGCCGATTAATCCTTGGCACGCCGACCTGGCCGGTAAGCCCCTGGCGTCCTGGGCGGCGAACTGCGGTCTCAATGGCACGGCGTGGGTCAACGCCTTTGACCTGGCCGCCAGCGGCGGCGTGCAGGGCATTCGGCTGCACGCCCTTCTTTCGGTCTGGCGGAATTAACGGTCGGCCCCTGCGCCAACCCGCCGTTGGACGACTCCGCGTGCTTAGCCGAAGCGATGCCCTGCGCATCGCCAAAGCTGAACGTGAACCACGTCGCGCCGGCATCCGAGCCGAGGCGGCTTGGCCATGGCAGAACTTCGGATTCTGGTTCCGTTGTCCCGATTCTTGGTTCCTTCATCACATTCCGGCGGGCGCCGCCAAGGCGCTTTGCCGCCCTTAGGAGCATTGAAATGTCTAGTTTCTTTCTGTCGGGTTTACTGGCCATGGCGGCCAGCGGGTTTGGGTTCGTCAGCGGCGCCGCCTCGACCGAGCCTTCCAACCCTGCTTGCTGCTGCGCAGGCGAATGCGACTGTCAGGAGTGCGGTTGCTGTGAGAACTGCAAGGACGGCCAGTGCGAGAGCTCCGGCGAGTGCACCTGCGAAGGCTGCACCTGCTGCGACGGCTGCTGCGATAAGCAGTAATCCGTCCGGATCGTCGCAGTAATCGCCAGTAACACGACGAGTCGCCTACGGCCCCTCGGCGGCGCACCCGCCGAGGGGCGTTTTTGTGCACCGAGAGGGCGGTATACTCGCCTCGTGGGCGAGTTTCTCCGATAACACGCCCTGCACGCCGCGGCGCCGGAGTCCCAACGCCGCCCTGTCCAAATCCCATCGTGCGGTGCGGGTTTCCGCGAAATTCGCCCCGAAAAAACGTGTCCGCCTGGCATTACCTCCGCCGGAGTCTCCAGCACTTCCGCCGCATTCACCTGGCGGTGGCCGCCGGCGTTGCGGTGTCCACCGCCGTTATCACTGGGGCGCTGCTCATCGGCGACTCGATGCGCGGCAGCCTCCGCCGCCTCGCGCTGGAAGGGCTCGGCCGGTGCGACCTGATGCTGCTGGCCGAGCACCCGTTCCAGCAGTCGATGCTCGCCCAGTGGCAATCCCCGCCCGCCGCACGCGGGCAGTTGACGGCGGTCGTTCCGCTGGTGCTGACGCAGGGTTCGGCCGCCTTTCGCGACGACCGCGGCGTCCGCCGGGCGAGCCAACTGCAGGTCGTCGGCGCCCCGCCCGACTTCTGGCAATTAGCGCCGCGTCGCGGGGCCTCGCCGGTGGCCAATCCCAATACGATCGCGCTGGCCGCGGCCGTCGCCGAGGAACTCGGCGTAACGGTGGGCGACGCCATTGTGCTGCGGCTGCCGATCGTCGCGAGCGTTCCTATCGACAGCCCGCTGGGAGAAAAAGAGGAGACGGCCGCCTCGCGTCGCCTTCGCGTCTCGGCGATTTTCGCCCCCGACGATGCCGGCAGCTTTGCCAGGTTTTCGCTCCGCCCCAGCCAGCAGGCCCCTCGCAACGCGTTTGTGCCGCTGGAGACGATTCAGCAGATGCTAAAGCTCGACGGCCGGGCGAACGCGGCGGCGATCGCCGTGGACGGTTCCGAGGCATTCGACGGCGGCGACCTGGCGGGCCTGCGCCGTTCGCTGCGGCCCGACCTGAGCAACTACGGCGTCAGCGTCGAGCGGGTCGACGTGGCGGGCGGCGCCGAGGGACGCAGTTACATTCACATCGCGGCCGATCGCCAGGTGCTGCCCCCCAGCCTGGTCGCCGTGGCGAGCGAGCTGTACGCCGACCAGGGGCTGCAACCGGTCGTCACGTACCTCGCCAACACGATGGTCGCCGGAAAGCGGAAGATCCCCTACTCGACGATCGCGGGCGCTGACTCAACGGCCGAACTGGGCCCGCTGCTGGATGACGCAGGCAAACCGGTCCTCCTGGCCCGGCACGAAATCGCCCTGAACGACTGGGCCGCCGAACAACTGAATGTTCGCGTCGGCGACTCCGTAACGATTACCTGGTACGAGCCCGAAACCATCCATGGGCAACTCCGCGAGGCTCCGCCGCTGGCGCTGAAAGTGCGGGCCATCGTCCCGCTGGCCGACGCCGCCGCGCGACCGACATGGGCGGCAGACCCCCGCTTCGCCCCGGAATTGCCGGGCGTCACCGACCAGGCTTCGATCAACGACTGGGACTTGCCGTTTGAACTGACCGAAACGATCCGCGAAGAGGACGAGCAGTATTGGGACGCCCATCGCACGACGCCCAAGGCGTTCGTAGCCTATGAGCTTGCATCGCAGTTGTGGAGCACCCGTTGGGGAACCGACAGCGTGCTGCGGCTGCCGGCAGCGGAACATCGAACCGCCGAGTCGGTCGCACGCGAGCTCCGCGGGCAACTTGATCCGCAGTCCCTAGGCCTCCAGCTCGTTGCCGCCAAGCAAAACGCCCTGGCCGCCGCATCGGGCACGACGCCGTTCGACGGGCTGTTTCTGGGTTTTAGCTTTTTTCTCATGGCCTCGGCCGTGATGTTGACGACGCTGCTATTCCGCTTGGGCGTCGACCAGCGGGCCCGCGAAGTCGGGCTGCTGCTGGCCGTCGGGCTGCCAGTCGCCGACGTGCGGCGGCTTTTGACAGCCGAGGCCGGCATCGTCGCGACGGCCGGCGCCGCGGCCGGCGCGGGGCTGGGCATCGCCTACGCTCGGCTGCTGGTCTACGGCCTCAACACGTGGTGGGTCGACGCCACGGCCGCGCCGTTCATGACGCTTCACGTGACGCCGCAGAGCATCGTTATCGGCTTTGTCGCGGGAATTGCCGTGGCCCTGGCGACGATTGCGTATTCGCTGCGCCGACTCTCGCGGCTGCCCGCCCGACAGCTCCTGGGAGGCGATGCGCAGCCGCCGCTGGTCGCGAAGACCGCCAGCCGCCTGGTGCGCACCTACTTACCCCTCGCTTGCCTGATCCTGGCCGTGGCGGCGGGCGTCGCGGCCAGCCGGCTGGAAGCGCAGTCGCAGGCCATCGCGTTTCTAGGCGGCGGCGCCCTGGTGCTCACCGGCGTTCTACTGGCGATTAGCGGCAAGCTGCGCGAGCCGATTATCCGCCCGCCGGGCGCCTTTTCGCTGGCCGGCCTGGCGGCCCGCAACGGCCGCCGCCATCCCAGTCGCACGATGCTTTCGCTCGGCTTGGCGGCGACTTCGAGCTTTCTCATTGTGGCGCTCAGTGCTTTTCGCCTGGCGCCGACCGACGGCGGCGTCGGCGGCTTCGACCTGCTGGCCACGGCCGACCTGCCGGTGCTGTACGACCTTGGCTCGGAACCAGGCCGCCGCGAGCTGGGCTTCAGCGACGAAGAGAACAAGTTGCTGGCGGGCCTCGAAGTCGTCAGCTTCCGCGTTCACGACGGCGAGGACGCAAGTTGCCTCAACCTGTATCAGACCACGCAGCCAAGGATCCTCGGCGCGCCGGCCGAAATAGCCCAACAGAGCGATTTCCTCTGGGCGGCAACACGCCAAAGCCCATCGCCCCCCTCCCCTGCCGCGGAGACGCCTGCAGAGGCGGAGACAACAAGTACGGGCGCGAGCGCCGCCGCCGTTGCCCGTCCCCGCGGAGGCGCGGTGACGGGCTGGTCGCTGCTTCGCGCCGACCTCGGCCGCGATGAGAACGGCCGCCGGCTCGTCCCGGCCGTCCTCGACCGCAATACGGCTGCCTACAGCCTGAAGTTGGGCCTTGGCGATCGCCTTGCCGTCGGCGGCGGGGCCAGCGGAGCCCGTCTACAGATCGTCGGCCTGCTAGCCAACAGCGTGCTGCAAGGCGACGTCATCATCAGCGAAGCGGAGTTTCGCCGGCTCTTTCCGGAAGAGGCGGGCCGCCGCTTTTTCCTCCTGCGCCGCGGTCCCCATACGCCGCCGATTGAGCAACTGGCTTCGTTACTGGAAACCCGCCTGGAGGACTATGGATTCGACGCGGTAGACGCCCGCGATAGGCTCGGCGCCCTGCTGGCGGTCCAGAACACCTACCTGTCGACGTTCCAAAGCCTCGGCGGGCTCGGCATGCTGTTGGGCGTCGTCGGCTTGGCGCTTGCGCAATTGCGGAGCGTGCTGGAACGCCGCGGCGAACTGGCCCTGCTCCAGTCGGTCGGCTTCCGCCGACGGCGGCTGGCGTGGATGGTGCTGGCCGAGAACCTGGTGTTGCTGCTGGGGGGGCTCGGCGTCGGCTGCCTGGCGGCGCTCGCCGTGGTGCTGCCGCACGCACTGTCGTCTCAAGCCAGCGCGCCCTGGGCGACGCTCGCACTGATGCTGGCCATCATCGTCGCTTCGGGCGCCATCGCGGGTTGGGCGGCATCGCGGAGCGTCCTGCGGGCGCCTTTGCTGCCGGCCCTCCGCGGCGATTGACGGGGCTGCGCCGCGCTCAATGGCGGCCCGCTTCTCCACCGTTGCGAGCCTTGCGCTGGCATGTCCGCCGCGCCGGGACGCCGGTCTAGCGATTCGCCGCAAGCCGGTTTACAGTTCTGGTTTCGCCGCCCCGCCGCGCGCCCCCCAGCGCCGCACTCCCAGGGAGTTCCGTCAACATGCGAAACCTGGTCCTGATCGTGGCCTCGTTCTGCGTCACCATTGTGGGGTGGGGGCTGTATGTGCCGATGCTGCGGTGGGGTCAGGTCGATATGTCGCTCACCGGCGTCCCGGCCCGTTGGCGGCCGTTCGTCTGCGTCGGGCTGGCGTATTTTCTGATCGGCGTGATTGTGCCCGTCGTGCTGCTGAAGCTCCGCGGCGAGCGCGGCGCCTGGACCATCACCGGGATCATCTACAGCCTGCTGGGCGGGACGCTCGGCGCCCTGGGGGCCCTGGGGATCATTCTGGCGATCAACTTCGGCGGCAACCCGATTTACGTGGCGCCGCTGGTGTTCGGCAGCGCCCCGGTGGTGAACTCGTTTCTGACGATTTATCTGGCCGGCAAAATGAGGGACATCGGTCCGCTATTCCTCGCCGGGCTGGTGATGGTGACGCTCGGCGCCGTAACGGTGCTGGTGTTTGCACCCCATAAGAAAGGCCAACCGCCGGCGGCGACGGTCGCGGCTGAGGCGGCGCCCGCGCCCGCTGACGCGACGGCGGCGGCGCCCGTCAGACAGCCAGGCAACAAGGCGTCCCGCTTCGTGCTTCAATTGCTGTCGGTCGCCATGGTGGCCCTTTGCTGGGGCTCGTACGGCCCGACGCTCCACAAGGGCCAGGCGGCGATGATGCACAGCCGACTGCGGCCGCTGTTGTGCGTCGGACTGGCCTATTTTGCCATCGCCGTGCTCGTGCCGAATCTACTGCTCATTGGCGTGGTCGACGAGGCCAGCCGATTCACCTGGAGCGGCACGACGTGGAGCTTGCTCGCCGGGGCCGCCGGCGCGGTGGGGGCGCTGGGCATCATCATGGCGTTCAACTTCGGCGGAAGACCGGTCTACGTCATGCCGCTGGTGTTCGGCGGCGCCCCGGTCGTGGCCACGCTGACCTCAACCGTGAGCGACGACTTGCTGGGCGACCTGGGGCCGATGTTTCTCGCCGGCCTGATTCTGGTGATCGCCGGCTCGGCCATGGTGCTGGTCTTCGCGCCGAAAGGCCACGCGCCGGCGCCGGTCGCCGCACCGGCCGCTCCGACGCCCCAGTCGCACCCCCCGGCCGAAGTCCCGGCAAAGGACGGCGCCGGCATCTAACGCGCCCCCATTGCCCGCCGATGACCGATCGCCGATCGCCGCTCCCGCCGCCGCTCACGTTCCACGAACGGCCCCGAACCACTCGATCTGCCGCCGCGGGCAGTACGTCCAGCCCCGCTCCCGGCACAGTGGAGGCAGCCAGGCGGCATGTGCGGCCAGTTCCTCCGCCGTGCGGCCCTGCGGCATCAGCAGCACGCGATCCGGCGCTACGGGCGGCAGTTCCCGCAGCAGCGACTCGACTTCGCACGCCTCGGCCGGTTGATCAATGACGAACTTCAGTTGGCAGTCGTACTCCGCGACCAGCCGCGCCAGCACGTCGAGCTGCCGGCGCTGGCGCTCGTGCCGCCGGGCCCAGCGCGGATGCTCGGCCGGGCTGGGTCCGCTGCCAGCGAGCTTCGGGCTGACGGACATCAGGTCGCACTCGACCGGCAAATACAGCGTCCCGGCGGTTTCGATCGTGACGTGCCTGCCTCGCCGCCGTAGTTGCCGGCAAAGCGGAATCAGCTCGGCGAACAGCATCGGCTCGCCGCCGGTGATCACCGCGTGGCGGCAGTCCCACTCTTCGACCTCGGCGATGATCTCGTCCACGGCGTAGTCCTGTCCCTCGGGCTGCCACGACGCATACGGGGTGTCGCAAAACCAGCACCGCAAATTGCAGCCGCTGGCGCGCACAAACACGCTGGGCGTGCCCGTGAGTCGCCCTTCGCCCTGCACCGATTTGTATATCTCGGCGATTCTCATTCGATGCGTGTCACCGCGACGGACGAAGAACCCGCGTCCGCGGATGGAAGGGCCGCCGAACACCCGTGAAACAGGACGCACACTCGGGGCCCTGTGCGGTCAGCCCTGTTGATATCTCGCCGGGTCGCTCAGCCCGGCCTCGGCGAACCCCTTCAATCTTAGCTGGCACGCGTCGCAGCGGCCGCAAGCGGCGCCCTGCTCGTCGGGCGCGTAGCAGGTGTGCGTCAGGCCGTAGTCGACGCCCAATTCCACGCCGCGGCGAATGATCTCGGCCTTGGCGAGTTGAATCAGCGGCGCGCGGACGCGGAGCTTCAGCGAACCCTCGACGCCGGCCTTGGTGGCCAGGTTGGCGAGCCGTTCAAACGCCGCGATGAATTCGGGCCGGCAATCCGGATAGCCGCTGTAATCGACCGCATTGACGCCGACGAAGATATCTGCCGCCCCGCGGACTTCGGCGTAGGCCAGGGCGAGCGACAACAGCACCGTGTTGCGTGCCGGCACGTACGTCACGGGGATGCCGCTGGACATTTCTTCGGCAGGCCGGTCCTGCGGGACGGCGATGTCCGCCGTCAGGGCACTGCCGCCGAGCGATCCCAGCTCGATGCTCAGCAGGCGGTGCTCCGCGACCCCCAGGGCGGCGGCGATTCGCCGCGCGGCAGCCAGCTCGAAGCGGTGCCGCTGTCCGTAATCGACGCTGAGCGCGTACAGGCGATAACCCTCGGCCCGCGCGATTGCCGCGGTCGTGGCCGAATCCAGCCCGCCGGAAAGCAGCACGACCGCCCGCTTCTCGTCCGTTCGGTTCGCCATGTTCCAAATCACCGCTGTGCCGTTTGGGTGTAGTAATCCCGTCTGGCGCGAAGGGGTAAGATGCGGTAGCTTGGCAATCTCTTGGTTTCAATTTATGGAGGTTGTCATGTCGTATCCGCGTG
>QEVI01000030.1 GCA_003576855.1 Planctomycetota bacterium | reverse complement strand
GCGTTTTTGCAGGAACGCTCCGCGGGAATCGAGCGTATGGATATCGGCGGGATCGACGGGCTGCTCACGTCGCCGCGCGACGGCCAGCCGCTGGTGATCGTCTACGGCAAGCGAATCGCGCCCAAGGATTCCCCCAACACCCCCTGGGCCGCGTACGAACAGACCGGCGTCGACGGCAAACGGATGGTCGCCAAGGTCCGCGGCACCGTCGATGAACTGACCACCGCGGAGATCGACGCCCAGCTTGCCGCGGCCGGAAAGAAATGAATAGTTCAATCAGACGGCGTCGCCGTCGCGCCACGCGGCAAATTACGGCACAAGCGCCCGCGGGCCAGCGGGCCAAGTAGGAACCCCCCAACAACGGAACGTCCCATGTCACTCCCCACTGTCCCACGCCGTCGCGGCTTCACGCTTGTGGAGCTTTTGGTCGTTATCGCCATTATCGGCGTCCTGGTGGCGCTGCTGCTCCCCGCGGTGCAAGCCGCCCGCGAGGCCGCACGGCGCGCCCAATGCATGAACCAGCTCAAGCAAATCGGGCTGGCCATGCAGAACCACGTCAGCGCGCTGAAGGTCTTTCCCACGGCCGGCAACGTCCCCAATCCCGACATCGGCAACTACACCACCGGCGGCCGCAGCAATCCCGGCCGCCCCAACGGGCCGGAGAAGCAGGGCCTCGGCTGGGCGTATCAGATCCTCCCCTATCTGGAGCAGGGTTCGATCAAGGGGATCGTTACGCAACTGCAGCTCCAGCAGTCGACGGTTCCGGGGTACTTCTGCCCGTCGCGGCGGAGCCCGGAAAAGGTCGTCGGCGTGGGGGGCCAGACGACGCTGATGGACTACGCCGGCGCCCACCCGATGACGTACGTCTGCGACTCGGGCGCGCTGCCCACCTCGCAGCAGTACGACATCACCAAGACCAGCCCGCTTAATCCGACCACCGCGGCCAACGCCTACCGCGAGGCCTACCGGGCGTTTTGGTGCGGCTCGAACGGTTCGCCGCGGAACAACGCCGTTTCCGACGGCGTGCTGGTGCGAACGCCGTGGCGGATCGACTCGTGCTCGCCCGGCGTTTCGTGCGGCCCGGCCACGGCCACGGCGCCGGCTCGCGGCGAGGTGGTGCCCGGCATGGTCGGCCCGACGGAGCCGGCCCACATCATCGACGGCACGAGCCACACGATCGCGGTGAGCGAAAAGCTGGTCCGCGCGGACCTGTACGCCGGCAATCTGACCGAGACCGGCTCGGCGACCTACTCCGACGACCGCGGTTGGTCGGACGGGTTCGACCCCGATACGATGCGGAGCACCGCCTTTGCGCCGCTGAGCGACGGCGACACGTTCTGTTTCGGCTCGTCGACGCAGCGCTACTGCACGGGCAACGGGACGGAGGTGTTCTTCTTCGGCTCGGCGCATCCCTCGGGCGTGAATGCGGTGTTCGCCGACGCCTCGGTCCACCGGATCGCGTATGACATCGACACCGTACTGTTCAATCGCCTCGGCACGCGCAACGGCGAGGAGGCAGTGGACCTCAGCGGACTATAAATGTCCGCGGGATGCGTAGGCGGCGCTCGGGGCCGGTCCAATTTCGGGGGGCGACCGGCTCGAGCCGAGTTTGTCATGGGGCGTCTAAACGTTGCCGTTAGACGCCCCATTTTGTTAAGCAATCCGGCCGGCCGGCCCCGGCGAGCCGCTGGGACGTCGCCTTCTCAGGTGACCCCTGCTTATTCGACCCAGTGCAGAGACCTAATCCCTTTCACCGCTAACAGCCGCCCCGCATGATTCGCCGCCTTTGCAGCTTGCCCAGCGTCTACGCGGCTCTATGGACGGCCCTTTACGCTATGGGCGCCCCGCCGAGTCTTTACGATCGCGTCGTGTTCTTCGACAACAGCGCCGCCGACGGCGGGTATTACCACAGCGACGCGATGGTCGTCGTGCCCAGCGAGCTGGAGAGCAGCGGCGGCAAGGTCCCGGCGGCGACGGAGCGATTCACCAGTCCCCCCAATGCGCTGCGGCTGAAGTGGCGGAGCGGCCGCGGGGGCGACTGGCGGGCGACGCTCAACGTGATGACCCAATACGGCCGCCGCTTTGATTTCGACGGCGACACGCTGTCGATGATGGTGTACGCCGAGCAGCCGCTGGAGGTGCTCGATTCGCCGCGCATCGGCGTGCGCGACGCCCGGCAGCACGGGCTCCCCGACATGCCGCTGCTGAAGCTTCACGGCCCGCTGGCGGCCGGCGAGTGGGTGGAGCTGCGGTTTCCGCTAGGCCAGTTCGCCGGCCAATACGAAGGGACGCAGCAGTCGAAGTTCGATCCGCGGCAGTTGGCGGCGATCGTCTTTGCGCAGGGGTTGGACGACGGCAAGGAGCACGTGCTGTATATCGACGACGTCCGCGTGATCGACGGCGCCGCCCGTCGCGACGACGCCGCGCCGGCGACGCCCGGCGAACTGGCGATCGACGCGGCGGAGCGGCATTTCGATCTGCGCTGGCAGGCCGTCGAGGCCGACGACCTGCTGGCGTACCGGGTGTATCGCTCCTGGGACGGCCGCCAGTACGCGCCGATCGCCACGCGGCCGGGGCACTCCCGCCGAGCCGTGGACTTCGTCGGCAGCCACGGCAAGAAGGCCTATTACAAGGTGAGCGCCGTCGACGCCCACGGCAACGAATCGCCGCTCTCGGAGGCGGCGAGCGGGGAGACGCGTCCCTTTAGCGACGACGAGCTGCTCGACATGGTTCAGCGGGGCTGCTTCCGCTTTTATTGGGAGGCGGCCAACCCGGCGTCCGGCATGGCGCTGGAGATACTGCCAGGCGATCGGGACCTGGTGGCGCTGGGGGCGTCGGGCTTCGGCGTCATGGCGCAGCTTGTGGCCACCGAGCGGGGATTCATCACCCGCCAGGAGAGCGTCGAGCGGATGCTGCGGATCGTCCGCTTCCTGAAGCAGGCCGACCGGTTCCACGGCGCATGGCCCCACTTCCTGTACGGGAGCACCGGGCGGGTGAACCCGTATTTCGGCGATTACGACGACGGCGGCGACCTGGTCGAAACAGCGTTCATGATCCAGGGCCTGCTCGCCGCCCGGCAGTACTTCGCCGCCGATACGGCCCAGGAGCGCGAAATCCGCGAGACGATCGACGCGCTGTGGCGCGACGTCGAATGGTCCTGGTATCGCAAGACGCCCGACAGCCCGGTGCTCTACTGGCACTGGTCGCCCGAGCACGAGTGGCACATCAGCCACCCCCTGGTCGGCTGGAACGAAACGATGATCGTGTACCTGCTGGCCATCGCTTCGCCGACGCACGCCGTGCCCGCCAGCATGTGGCACACCGGGTGGGCGGGCCAATCGGAGCTGGCCGTCACGTATCGCCGCAATTGGAGCCGCACGACCGAAGGGGATCATTTCACCAACGGCAACGAGTATTACGGCGTCAAGCTGGACGTGGGCTGCGGGACGGGCGGCGACTTGTTCTTCACGCAGTTCTCGAACCTCGGGTTCGATTCGCGGGGCAAACGCGACCGCTACACCAATTACTTCCGCAACAACCGCAACCTGGCGCTGATCAACCGGGCGTATTGCATCGACAACCCGCGGGACCGCAAGGGCTACGGCCCCGATTGCTGGGGCCGTTCGGCGGGGATCAACTCCGGCGGCGGCAAGCCCCTGGCGCGGGACGACAACGGCACGATTTGCAGCTCCGCGGCGCTGGGGTGCATGCCGTACACGCCCGAAGAAAGCATGGCGGTGCTCAAACACCTCTACCGCGACCTAGGCGCGAAGACGTGGGGCGTGTACGGTTTCCACGACGGCTTCAACGAGACCGAGAACTGGTTCGACGAGGTGTACATGGGGCTCAACCAGGCGCAAATCGTGGTGGGCATCGAAAACCACCGCACGGGGCTGCTATGGAAGCTGTTCATGGCCAACCCTGAAATCGCCCCGGCGCTGGACGCCATCGGCTTTCAGCCGGACGACGACGCGCCTCAGTGACCGGCGCGGCACGTCGCTTCCTATGCCCGCGGTCTGATAGAACGCCCCCTTCGCGGCCCGACGATGGCCAAGTCGCTCTCGAAAACCGACGTCAACTTCTGGCTCGACTCCTTTCTGCTGCTGGCGTTTTCGGTCCTCTGCTGGACTTCAGTGGTCGTGCGGTTTGTGTTCCCCGCGGGCACGGAGGCCGACGGCTGGACGCTGTGGGGTTGGAACTACGACGACTGGGCCGGCTTCCAATTCGCCACCGTGTGCGTGCTGGCCGGCGCCGTGGTGCTCCATGTGATGCTCCACTGGAGCTGGGTGTGCGGCGTCGTCGCTGGCCGGCTGCGAAGAACGACCGGCGGGCCCCGCGCGGCCCGCGATGATGCCAGCCGGACGCTGTGGGGCGTCGGGCTGCTCATCGCGATCTTCAACGTGATCGGCCTGGGCGTGGCGGCGGCCGCGCTGACGGTGCAAGGGCCGACGCCGTAGCGCCCTGGGAGGACCGTCGCGGCGGGTCGCGCGTGCCCGGCGAGCCCCGCGGGTGAAGTCACTCGACGCAGAACGGGCACGCTGCGGCGGCGCCGTCGTCGGTCGGCTGAAGCTGCCACGCGCCGCGGGCGACGGTCATCGTCCCGGCGACGACGACGCACCAGGCGGCAATGCGATACGCCGCCGCCCGCGCCCGGAGCGACAGCAGCGAACCGCCGACGCCCGCCAAGACCATCAGCGGCACGGTCCCCAGGCCGAACAGCGCCATCGTCGCCGCGCCAAGCCACAAGCTGCCGGTGCTGCCCGCCTTCAGGAGAAATGCGTAAACCAGTCCGCAGGGAATGAACCCCGTGCCGACGCCGGCGAGAAACACGTTCGACCAGCCGGGCGCGGTCAGGAACGTCTTCAATCCCGCGGCGGCCGAGCAAGGCATGCGGCCCAGCGCGTGCGAAGCCAATCGGGGAAGCACGCCGGCGGCGCCGAGCCCCATGAACACCAGCACCACCCCGGCGGCGATGGCCAGCCACGCCTGCGAGGCGACCAGCGCGGGCGCCTGCCGGGCGATCCACACGCCGGCAAACCCGGCCGCGCCCCCGCAGAACGCGTAGGTGAAGATCCGCCCGGCGCTGTACACGACTTGCCGATGCAAGTTGCGACGCAGCCCGCCGGCGCCAGCGCCGAGCGTAACAGCCAACGGCCCGCACATGCCGATGCAGTGGGCCGAGCCCAACAGCCCGGCGACGAAGACCAGCGGCAATTCGATCATGCACTCGCTCCCTGAGGCGCCCAGGGCCGTTGACTGGCGCCCGCTTCCTGGCCGGCGACCGGTGGCGGCGGCAATGCGGCGAAATCTGACGTCGGCTGCGCGTTCTCGTTCCTGGAAGGCGAATCGGCGTCGGCGGATGGCGCAAGAGCGTACCGGCTCAGCCGCAGCGAGTTGCCGATGACCATCACGCTGCTGAGGCCCATGGCGGCGGCCGCCCATACGGGGTTGAGCCGGCCGCTGGCGGCCAGCACGATGCCCCCCACGTTGTAGACGAACGCCCAGAACAGGTTCTGCCGCACGACGCGCAGCGTTTGGCGAGCCAGTCCGATCGCCCACGGCAACCGCTCCAGGTTGTCGCTCAGCAGGCACAACCCGGCGGCGTCGCGCGAAAGATCGGCGCCGCAGCCCAGCGCGACGCCGACTTCGGCCGCCGCGAGCGCGGGCGCATCGTTCAGGCCGTCGCCCACCATCGCCACGGGGCCAAGCTGCCGTACGATGGCGGCTTTATCGGCGGGAAGCTGCTCAGCCAGCGACTCGACGCCCAACTCGCGGGCAATCGCCGCGGCGCGTCGGCGATGGTCGCCGGTCAGCAGGAACAGCTCCAAGCCAAGCTCGCGGCAGTGCTCGATCGCCGTCGCCGCGCCGGCGCGTAGCTGCTCGCGGAACAAGAATGCGCCGCGCACGCCGCCGGACCACCCGATGCAAACCAGCGGCGCGTCGCTCGCCGCGGCGGCGGCGAGCTGGTCGGTGAGTCGTTCAGGCATCGCCAGACCCAGTTCGACCATCCACCGGCTGCTGCCCAGGTACACGTCGACGGCGCGGGCGTCGGGGGCGCTGCGCCACAGGCCGGCGACGCCGCGTCCGGCGAAGGTCCGGATGTTCTCGACGGCGCCGGCGTCGGCGCTGCGGCAGGCGGCGTCGTTTGCGGCATAGGCGACGATCGCCTGCGACAGCGCATGCGACGATCCGCCGGCAAGCTGCGCCGCGCGCTGCAAAACGACGACCGATTCCGCCGCGTCGGCGGCGAGGCGTTGGAGCAGTTCGGGGGCGCCGCTGGTGAGCGTGCCGGTCTTATCGAAGCAGACGACCCGCACGCGAGCCAGCCGCTCCAGCACTTCGCCGCTACGGAACATCACCTGCTGGCCGGCGGCGCGGCCCAGTGCGGTCCAAACGGCCATCGGCGTCGCCAGGCCCAGGGCGCAGGGACAGGCGATGAGCACGACGGCGAGCCCGGCGAGGATTCCCTGGTCGACGCCGGAGACGACTCCGTGTCGCCACGCCGCCGCCAGCGCCAGCGCGCAAACGGCCGGCACGAACCAGAAGGCGATGCGGTCGGCCAGCCGCTCGTAGCGGCCTTTGGCGCGCCGCGCCTGGCGGACAAGCTGCAGCATGCGCGACACCATGTCGTTGTCGGCGGTCGCGGTGGTGCGGATCCACAGGTCGCCGTCGAGATTCAAGGCGCCGCTGTAGACGGCGTCGCCGACGGACTTGACGATCGGGCGGCTTTCGCCGGTGATGATCTGTTCGTCCAGCGTCGCGCGGCCGGCCGCGATCCGGCCGTCCAGCGGGAGCCGTTCGCCGGGCAACACGCGAACCAGGTCGCCGACGGCCGCATCCTGGCGAAGCGTCTCTGCGACGGGCGTTTCGCTGCCGGGTGCGTCGGTGGATCGCGCGGCTCGCCGAACGGTCGTCGGCAGCAGGCGCGCCAGCGAGTCCAGGGCGGCGCCGGTCCGCTGCTTTCCGCGGGCTTCGAGCCATCGCCCCAGCGAGACGAACACCAGCACGACGCAGCCGACCTCGAAGTACACCTGCCCGGCGCCGCGCAGCACGGAAATGATCGAATACAGATACGAGGCGACGACTCCCATCAAGATCAGCAGGTCGGTCGTCACGGCCAGCCGTCGCAGGGCGGCCCAGACGCTCGCCGCCAGCGGGCCGCCCAGCAGCAACAGCACCGGCAGCGAAAACAGCAGCGACGCCCATTGAAACAGGCCGCGCAAGTGGACGGCGAACTGCGACTCGAACGAGGCATCGGCGTAGATGTCGCGGCTCCACAATTCCATCGTGAAGACCACGACGTTCATCGTGAAGAAGATCGCCAGGCCGATGCGCAGCAACTGCTGTCGCGCGGCGCCTTCGGCGCTCGGCGCGTCGCTGACGGCGGCGGCGAACCGGCACCCGGAACAGCAGTACTGCCGATCGTCGCCGCCCGCGGTCCAGCGGAACAGCGCGGGAGGAACCGGCAGCCCGCAGTACACGCAGTAGTTCTGCGTAACGGGGTCGCTCACGGCGGGTTGGTGATCTCCACCTGCAACGCGGGGAAGAGGTACATGATGACGTAACCGACGGCGAAGATCCAAAACAGCAGCCAGATCAGCCGCACGTACCAGGGAATGCGATTGCTGACGTACGTGTGGAAGCGGCCCTCGGACTGCGCCGAATCGGCGCTGGGAGAGCGTTGATCGGCCCCGGCGGGGGGTTGCTTGCTCATTGAAGGGGTTCCTTACTCAAGCACCGAACGCGAGTACCGGGCGTCGCCGCTGCGGCGATCCAGCTCCGATTCGACGTCCAGCATCGTGTGCTTTGGCCGCTCGATGTCGTGGAACATGCCATGGGCGGCGGCCCAGCCGACGAGGCACAAGAACCCCATGCTCGCCAGCAGATAGTTGACGACCGGCGCCACGGCGAAGGCGGCGTCCTTGTCGCCCATGCGCTCTTGCAGCGCCAGCATCACCAGCGCGACGAACTTGTGGCCGAAGCCCCAAATCCCAAAGGCCAGGATCAGCCCGCCGAGGGATGCGATCCAGATGCGGTTCTTCACTTGCGGAGACATTTCGCGTGCCGTGGTTGGTCGATGACGTGCGAACGGGAAGGGCGTGGCTGTTCAGGCCGCGGAGGACGACGGCCGCTCGACCGGATGCGGTCGCGCCCGCCGCCGCGGCGAGGGGCCGCTCGGACTACTCCAGCGGGTTTTCCATTTCTTCGTCGAGCGGTACGTAGTTCTCGTAATCGGGATACTGCTCCAGCCAGGAGCCCAGCCACTGCACGTAGGTGATGATGGCGAGCCCGCGCTTGTTGGGCGCATCGGGCGACGCTTCCAGCTCGGCGGCAAGTTCCGGACGCCGTGCTTGGAGCTGGGCGACCACTTCGGCCCTCTTGGCTGCGAGGTCGTCCCCCAGTTCGGCCTTGAGAGTTTCCAGGAGCTTGGGATCTTGCTGCTCGAGCCGCGCGAGCAGGGCGTCGAACGACAGTCCGTCGTAGAACCACGTGTACTTCGGCATCGGCGAGTTCGGCGACACCAAGGGCGGATCAAAGAAATGGACGGCGTGCCAGTCGTTGCCCCGGCGCCCCCCCTCCCGGCTGAGGTCCGGCCCCACGCGGCGCGTGCCGAACATCACCGGCCGCTGAAGCTCGTTCTGGTATTCTTCGGAGAACGCCACCTTGCCCCAGCGATCGCTTTCGTTGGAGACCGGGCGGACGAACTGGCTATGGCAGTGCCAGCATCCTTCGCCGATGTAGACCTGCCGGCCGAGCCGCAAGGCCTCGGCGGCGGCCTCTTGGGTCGGCTCGCCGTAGTACTTCTTGAATGTCTCCGGATAGCGCACGTACAGATCCTCGAACTGATACATGAGGTTCTGATTGTTCTCGACGAGCTGCTCGACGCTCTGCTCAGGCAGGTGGCGGTAGAGCAGGATGGGCACGACGGCGTTCGACAGAAAGGCGAACAGGAAGAATCCGAGTCCGCCGATCAACAGCACGCCCGATTTGCTTTCAAACATGGATTTACTCTGTCGTTGGACCGAAGCGCCGGTCGGCGCGATCGCGCGATTCTTCCGCTAACCCGGCGACCCTGGCGGCCGCGGCTTCGTCATGCCGTGGCGAGCGCGGTGCTCCAGGCGGGCGCCTTTCGCGATAGCCGCCAGGTCATGAACAAGTTGTAAACGAACGTAATCTGGCCGGCGATGATCGCCAGCCCGGAGAACAGCCGGATCATCCAGAACGGCTGCGAACCGATGACCGACTCGTCCCACGGCCGGAGCGACGCCCAGTAATAGCCCTGGAACATGCCAGCCAACCCCAGGTCGATGAACATGACGGTGATGCCGCCGATGCTGAGCCAATAGTGCCATTCGCACAGCGTGCGGCTGTACCACGGCGCTCGCAGCAGCCGCGGGAACAGGTACGTCATCATGCCGAAGAACCACACGCGGAACACGCCGAACATCACCAGGTGGGCGTGGCCGACCACCCAATCGGTGAAATGGATCAACTTCTGGAACGTAAGGGTCACCTGCATCGCGCACTGCGCGCAGGTCACGAAGTACAAAACCATGCCGCTGTAGAACCAGCGAATCGGCAGATTGGTGACAAGCTGCCGGGTGGACCCCCAGATCGTGGCGAAGAAGTTGATGATCACCGTTGTGACGACCATCTCGACGGCGATGGTGGCCACCACGGCCCCGTACTGCAGGAACATGGGAATCGGCGTGTACAGGAAGTGGTGGATGCCGTTGAGCGGATAAAAGAAGGCCAGCCCCCAAAAGCCGACCAGCGACAACCCGTGACTCCAGATCGGCTTTTTCAGTAAAATGGGGACGAAGTAATACATCAGCCCCCAGGCCAGCGGGGTGACGAACAGCCCGACCAGGTCGTGAATGAACAGGCCGGCGATCGCGCCCCCGCTGGAACCGGGCACGTAATACTCAGGCATGAAATTGCCCATCGCGTACGTGAGGAACGTCCACACGAACGCCGCCATGAAGTACCAGAGCGTTACGTAAAGCGGGCCGGTGGTCTTGGCGATGGGGACCATGAAGTTGAAGGCCACCAGCGCCAGGCCGGCCAGGGCGAGCGGGTCGATCCAGGTCGGCGTCTCGCCCCATTCGATGCCTTGGGCATGCCCGAAGAGGATCCCCACGGCGGTGGACAGCACGACGATCTGCCAGGCGTCGAAGATGAAATACGACAGCCGCCGGCTGGCGACCGGCCGCAGCGTGAGCCGGGGCACGGCCCAGTGGAGTGCACCCAGAAACGCGTTGGCGATGAACCCGTAGGCGACGGCGTTGGTGTGAATCATCCGCCACCGGCCGGGCGAGAGGTATTCGCTGCCTTGAAGCGGATTCCACTCGACCAATTGCAGGGCCATCATCAACCCGCCGGCCATCGAGATGAACAGGTAGGCCAGCGCCGCGTAGAAATACCACAACACGAGGCGCTCTTCGACGAGCTCGCCGTCAGGGATTTCCACCGGAGGGATGTCGCCGGCCTGGTTGGCGCTTACGGTCATGACTGCTCCGTCACTCGTTGGTAGGGTCGAAACTCGCCCAGGGGGTAGACCAGGACCATCGTCCAGGCGAACACCAGGTGGGTGGCGGCGGCCACCCACCACGGAACGCGATTGACGATCAGATTCTCCGTGGACATCGCCACCACGCGCGGCTGCAGCCAGGAGAGAATGCCGTAGAAGTTAACCAGCCAAATGGCCGCCGCCACGATGGTCGCAATCACGAACTTGACGGCCAGCGATCGGCCGTCGCCCCAGCGGACCAGCGCCAGGTACAGCGGAATGCCCAGCAGCATGCCGGTCCCCAGATACAGGCAGCAACCGATGGCGAGCATCAGTCCGTTTTGTTCAGGCGGCAGCTCGAACACCTTATCGCCCAGCGGAAAGGTCAAGTAAGCGCGAATCAGCTCCAGCGGATGCCGACCGGTAAGCGTCGCCCCCACGACGTTAAACATCAGGCTCGCTACGGCGCCGAAGATGCCCAGCATGAATCCCGTGGTTGCGTAGTAGCCGGTGTAAAAGCCCTTCGGACGAAACGCCGCGCGGGCCGCTTCGGCGTTGATTTGTTCTTCGAGTTGAGCGACGCGCGCTTGCAGGTCGGCAAGCTCCGAGACTTTGTCTTGATGGGACAAGGTTGATCGCTCCCTTAAGAGGCTCGTGTGATCGATCAGACGTCGTATCGCCGGCCGCCGCGGCGGCGACTGCGGCGCTATGCCGCACTATCCGCCAGCTTCTTCTGGCGCCCTGTCCGGCGCGTGCTGGGCCGCCTGCGATGCTTCGGCCGCGGCGCCGGGGGCTGCGGGGCTGGCGGGCGCCGTCGCGGGGAGTTCGTTCCGGCGGCGGCGCTGGCCCGTCTCCTTGATGAAGTGGACCAGGCGCCAGATGTCGTCCGGGTTGCTGGCGAACTCGCCGGAAAAGGCCGGCATCGGCGAACCGGCGATGCCGGCGTAAATGCGGCGGTAAATGTCGATCCGTCGGCCCCCGCCGTGGAACATGCCGGACGTCAGATCGGCGGCGGCCGCCTTGTGGCCCCACACGTCGGTTCCCACTTCGACGTTGCCCAACGAGCCGCCGCGACCGTCGTTGCCATGACAGCGGCTGCACGCAAGTTTCAGGAATAACTGGTGGCCGGTTTCTATCGACTCGGCCGTCATCGGCGGCATCGGAGTGAGCGGCATGACGACCGAGCCGTTGGCTTCGCGCCATGGCGCGAGGATCTCTTCGACGATTTCGTCCACCGCGGCGTCGTCGGGTAGTTCGCCGTCGTCATAGGCGATTTGGGCCAGCGTTCGCTGCAGCTCGCCGCGGTGCGTCAGCGCCAGGACGTAATCGGCGACGTCGTGGAGGTCGCTGCTGGAAAGGGTCGCGAAGGACGGCATCGACGTCCCAGGGACGCCGCGGCGGATCGTTCGCACCAGGTCGGCTTTGCGGGCCTTGCCGTTGGAAGTCGAGATGAACTTGAAGATTCCCTGCGTGTAGTCGCGCGGCTTGGGCTTCAGGTGCGCGGCGAGCACGCCCTGTCCGTCGCCATTGACGCCGTGACACTGTACGCAGAAGCGGGTAAAGACGTCGAAGCCGCGGCGAAGGCGATCGGGATCCGCGTCGGGATGGCCCAGCAGCTTCGGCTGGTGCGCCTGACCGCAGCGGGCCGACAGTACTTCGGCAATCTGCTCTTGCAGCTCGCGATACGTCGCGATTTCGTCTTCGCCGAGGTCGTCGGTCAGCGCAGCGACCTGGGCGCTGGGCGTAAACCGGGGCAGCTCAGCAGGGCGGCAGCCCGCCAACATGGCGAGCGCCATCGCGGCAATCCCGCCGCACCGCAGATACACGGTCATTGTGTAGTACCAGGCCGAGGATGAAAGGCGGCGCGGCCGTATCGAGTCGTCGCGCACCCAGCGGGAAGCGAGACTCGCACGTGCTGTGTGGCTCCGCACTCAACATGCGTCAGCAGCGAGAGCTCACGCCGAACCTGCGATCAGCACGCGCTAACGGCTTGAGAGCGCTTGCATCCGCAGGAGCTTCGCGCTGTTGAGCAATTGCCGCGCCGAATCGTAACACGTCTGCCCGCTTCCGTGAATCCCTGAAAAAGCGCGCTTTGGCAACGAAAGCATGCGCCAGGGGGAGCGCCCCAGACGGCGCGCGGTGTGCCCCTGAGATGCGCCGCGGAAGTTCGGGCCGTCTTCTTCGGCTATCCACGGCCGCCGGATGGGCATGTGGCGATCCACGCCGGCGCGCAGCGCTACCAACCGACCGCTCACGACATGTGCCCTACGGCGCGCTGCTCTCGGTCGCGCGTCGCGTACCGAGATCCGCCCTGCGACCGGCGCGATGAGAATGAAACCAGCCGCAACCTAGCCAGGTTGCGGCCGCTGTGGGTAACCGATTAACGATCGGCCAGCCGAGCCCTTGACCAGTCCCCGACGTTCGCTCGGCGTAACCGGGCCCTCAGGCGGCGCCGTGGGCCTCGCGGCACGCCGCGTCATCCGCCGTGCTGGCGGCCGCCGGCGAAGACGTTTCGGCAATGACCGGTCCGTCGGCCGGCGTCGAACCGTCGGCGGTCGACGGCGTCGCGTCAGTCGTCGCGTCCCGATGGAACTCAGGATAATACTGCAGCCGCCGCGGCGATTCCGGTTCGGCGTAGATCGCGTCGTTCAGCTCGTTGCGGATGCCGTTGAGATGGCGGCGGAATTCCTGGTAAGCCTTGCCCCACGTGCGCGCGACCTCTGGCAAATCGCTGCCGTACAGCAACAGCGCAATCACGGCCACGAGCACCATTTCGCTGAAGCCGAGATTGAAGAACGCCAGCGGCAACATCGAGACTGTCACGGCGATTCTGCAGGCAAGCACCTGCTTTTTCCGAAGGAATCGGGCGCGTCGGCGGCGTCAGTCCGCTCGCCGATCGTCCGTGCGGCGCTGGTCCTCGAGCGTGGCGTTGGGTTCGGTCAGTCCTTCGCCCTTGATGCCCTTCTTGAACTCGGTGATTCCAACGCCCAACGACCGCATGACCGACGGCAGCCGATTGCCGAACAGCAGCAGCATGATCATGCCGACGATCAGCATTTCCATCGGGCCGAAATTGGTAAACAGACCCAACAACATTGAACCGGAAGCCATGCGAAGCCTCGAACGACAGCGACGGGCGGCGCCGCGGTGGGAGAGAGTCGCCTGAAGTCCATGCGACACGGCTGGATACGCCCGCCAACCGGAGTCAATTCTACTGGCCAGGCGGGGCAAGTCAAACCGACCTCCTCGGCGCCCCCGCAGCCGTCGCCGGCGAAAACCGCGAGAAAACCGGCGATCGTCGCCACGCGCAAGGCCCCGAGTCGAACGCTCACGGGCGGCAGCCGTGCGCGGGCAGGCTCGGCTAGCGGGGTACGGCATCCCGCCAATCGCGCTGGCGGGCGACGCCAGACGGAGGCTCGTCCGGCGGCACGTAACGGTAGTACACTTCCAGGCACATTGTCGCCAGCGCAGTCGTGTAGACTCGACCCCCGTAGCCGCCCCACAGGCACGTCTCCGGCCAACAGCCATCCTCGCGCTGCAGCGCCAGCAAAGTCTGCGTGAGCGCATCGTTCCACGTGCGCCAAGCCGCAGCGGCCTGCGACGAGACATGCTGCGCGCGGTGCAGCGCCAGCGACGCGTAATACCAGTAGTAGAGATTCACGGCCCGCTGCGACGGCGGATCGCCGACGAGCGAGTCGAGGGCCTCGGCCAGGGCCGCGGGGCTCAGTCCGCCGTCGGCTCGACCGGTGACAAGCTGCCGGCAGTAAAGCGCTTCGGCGGTCATCGGCCGCGACGGCCGCGCCTCCTCGGGCCGGTAGACGGCCAGGCCGCCTGCCTGCCCGCGCACCACCTGCTGCAGGAAGCGATCGACGCGATTCCACGTCACCGGCGGGACGGTCAATCCGCCCTGTTCGGCGCTCCGTAGCGCCATCACTTGCCAACCAAGCTGGCTGGTGTCGCCCGTGTCGCCAGGCCGGTAGCGCCAGCCGCCATTGGTGGGATGCTGCACGGCGAGCGAATAGCCGACGCCGGCGACCAGCGCGGGCCGGAGCCGCTCGTCGTCGGTCATGGCCAGCGCCTCGGCCAGTGCAAACGACGCCATGGAATGGCAGTACATCTGCGCGAACATCTCGGCCTGGCCGGCGAGGCTGCCGTCTGGCCGTTGCGATCGGCAGAGGTACTCGAGCCCTGGGCCGACGCACATCGCATACGGCCCGTGGCGATGGGTTTGCCCGGCGCCCAAGAACGCCAGCAGCGCCAGGGCCGAGATGCCCGTGTCGGCCTTGGCGCCGGCGCCGCCGCGGTTCTGCTGGAGCACGTAAAGCTCCCGGCCGGCGCCGTGCCGCCGGGGGTCCCAGCGCCCGTCTTGCTCTTGGGCGCTGGCCAACCAGGCGAGGCCCCGGGCTACGGCCCGCTCGGTATTGGCGCCTCCGCCGCCGGCCTCGGCGATCGCCGTGCGGTTCGGCGCGAACCGCGCGGCAAACGGCGCGGGCGCCGGCGCGGCGGCCGCGACGGCGACCTGCCCATCCGCCGCCGATTCCGCCGGTGCGACGTCGGCAGCCAGCGGCGTCGGCGCCGCATCTTCGCTCGCTGCCGGCTGCTGCGCGGCGACGAGCGGCGGGACTGCGGCCTCGTCTTCGGGCGGTTGCACGGCGGCTGCGTCCGGCGGAGGCGTTACGGCGGTTTGGTCGGAAATCGCATGGGCCGACGGTGGGTCGTCAAGGTCGGCAAGGTGTGGGGCGTCCGGCTCGGTTGCTTCGGGCTCGGCGGCGGGCTCGGGCGCTGCCGGCGCGGGCTGGGCGACTAGCTCCGGCGCATCGAGCGGATCAGGTTCTGCTGCCGCCGGATCCATTTCCGCTTGCTGGGCCGGCGCAGCGTTCAACTCTTCGTCTTCCGCGGCTGGCGGCGTCGATGCACTGGCGAGCGGCTGCGTTGCCGTCGCGTCCAAGTCGCCCGCCAGCAGCGTCACCGCGATGGGCGGGCCGTAGCCGTCGCCCGCTCCGGGCCCGCCGCGGGCGATTTGCACGGCGCCGATCAGGCAGCCCAGCAGCACGTGCACCCACAGCGAGAGGATAGCGCACTTCTGCCACGGCTTGAGGCGCTGCAGCCGCGTGCGGAGTAGCGCCACCAGCGCACAGCTCAGCAGTGCCAGCACCGCCCAGGCGATGATCCACGGCCGCGGCAGCTCGATCGAATAGGCGAGTGAGAAGTCGGCGGCGATCAAGCTTCACCGCCTGGCGCTAGCTGCGCCCTGAGCGACTTGCACGCTGACCGCCACCTGGCCGACGCCGGCGGCTTTGCAGGCGGCGAGCGCTTCAGCCACGTGCTGAAAGGGGCAGCCGGAATCGCCAAGGATGACGACGCTCGTTCCCGGGTGAGCGGCACATGCTTCCGCCAGTTCCGCGGTCAGTTGCTCAGCCGTAACGTCGGTGCGATCAAGCGCGATGCGGCCATCGGCATAGACGGCGACCTGGCGAGCCTGCGGGGCGCCGCTGGCGGCGTCGGCCTTGGCCACCTCCGGCAAGCGGAGGTCGATGTCGCGCTGCGGGTCGGTGAATCGGGCCGCTCCCATGAAAAAGACGATCAAGAGGAACACGACGTCGATCATCGGCGTCAAGTTCATCGAGGGAAGCTCGTCTTGTTGCGTCTTGAGCGGCATGGCGGACGAGTTGTCAGTTGTCCGTTGTTAGTTGTCAGTTGCTACAAGCATGCTGTAAGGCTTTTCTTATCACCTGACACCTGACGCCTCTGACACCCGACGCCCGAAACCTGACACCCGACGCCGCAAACTACGCCGCCTTCTTCGCCTTCGCGCCGCGGGCCGGCCGATTGCGCCGATCTTCGATCGCCTCGGCCGAAATCAGGTTCACCAGTTCCTGGCCGTGGCGGTCCAGTTCCATCACCAGCGCATCGACGCGGCCGACGAAGTAGAGGTACAGGATAAGCGCGGGAATCGCCACGCACAGGCCGGCGGCGGTGGACATCAGCGCCGTGCCGATGCCGGCGGCCAGCAATTCGGGCCGACCCATCGCCGAGCTGCCGGCGATCTCGTTGAACGAAATGATCATGCCCCACACCGTGCCGAGCAGGCCGAACAACGGGCACACCGTGGAGACGCAATTGATCACCCGGAGAAAGCGCCGCATCGAGTTGGCGGCTCGTTCGCCTTCGTCGAGCACGGCCTGCTCGACCTCGACGGCGGGTTTGCCCCACTTCCGCACGGCCGCGAGAAACACGCCGGCCACCAGGCTGGGCTCGTCTTCGCAAAGCTGCATGGCGGCCTGGCGATCGACGGCGCCTTCGCTGATCTGCAGTAGAAACCGCTCGACGAACAGCTTCGGCGCCACGCGGCTGCGGCGCAGCATGATCAGCCGCTCAAACACCACGAGCACCAGCACAAACGAGCACACGACGATCGGAATGACCAGCGGGCCGCCCGCGACCAGAACGCGCCACAAGCTGGTCGTCGGGATGGCTTCGGCGGCGGCGAGTAACGTGGCCCAGGTCATGCTGCGTTCTCGCTTCAATTGCCGCCGCGGTAGTTGGCTTTTTCCAGACACGACGATAGCCCCGACCAAGCTTGGTCGGGGCTATTCGAGCTTGGTCGGTTTACCAAGCCGACGATGATTGGCAATTCACTGCGGCAACGCCGCGGCCGACGGACCGTACGGGCTCCCCTGCCCCGTATCGACGTTGCCGACCATGTGCAGATGGTTGTGGTCGACGTAGATGACTTCACGGGCGTCTTCGTCCCGCAGCGTGTGCGGCATGGGCCAGCCGATGCGCCGCACGTCCTCGTAATAGACCGTGCACTTGTAGTGGGCGTGATGCTGCTGCGCCGGGCCAATGAGCGGATAGAAACGCGGCGGGTCGACGTAGTCGGCGATCTTCTCCTTCACGACGCGGACGTTGTTGCGGTTGCGCTCATAGAGCAGCGGAATGCCGCCCTCGACCGGCTGCGCTTTTTCCAGCGCTCGCATCACCTCGTCGTCGCTGGGCGGGTCGAGGGCGACGATCTCGGCGCCGGAGGTGATCGGGCCGAGGATCGGCACGCGATCGTAGCGCTCATGCTCCCAGAACCGATCTTCTTTTTGCTTCTGCTGGTAGGTCGTCACCGGGATCGGCACGCCGAGAATCCCCAGGCTCGGCCCCAGGTGCATGACGCAACCCGTGCTGCTCACGGAGCCGACGGCCATTGCCATTAACAGTGCGGTCGGGGCAGTTCGACGAGACATCCTGCTAACCCTTCGATGAGTGTTGTACGACACGGGGCTGCGCTGAGCGCCAGCCGTCGTCATGAGCAAAACGACCGCCGCGCGCGGCCGATGTGGATTATCCACAGACAGGTATCGAGTGATCCTGGGCAAAACTTGCGGGATATTCCGAATGTAGCGGGAAAAAGTCGGGCCGCGCCGGATGCAAGCGGCAACGGGGGAACAGGCGCCGGCGTGACGCCGCGGCGCAAGCGCCGCGGCTAAATGACGTCGGCGCCAGTGCAATCGCGCCCCGCCCCACGGTCCCCTAACCAAAAAACCCCCGTCGGCCGTGGTGCGGCCGGCGGGGGTCGGAGGCGTTCCATGCTTGCTCTGCCAGAGCTAGCTGGCAGGGCGCTGCTAGTGGCAGCAGTCGCTCTGATCCTTGAAGTCGAGGAACCACCAGCCGTCGTCCCATTCCAGCGTCACCTTCCGCCAGCCGAGCGGCACCTGCGGATAGGGGTAGAACGGGCCGATGTACGGCCAGGCGCTGGGCGAGTATTGCTGCGGATAGGTCAGTGCGGCGTAATTCGGATACGCGGCGTAGCTCGGCCAGGCGTAGCCGGGCATCTGCGGGTTGTCGTACGCGACTGAGGCGCCCACGGCCCCCGGTACGTGTCCCATCGCCATCGGTCCGCCCATGCCGTCCGTGGGGCAGTACTCGCCGTAGTTGGCTTGCTGCACGTCGCCCTGCATCGTGCGAGCAAACGGAACCGGCATGTTGCCGCTGCGGCGGGCGCTTTGCCGCAGCGTACGCGGCTGAGCGGCTTGCGGCATGGCGGCCATGGCCGGCTGAACCTGCGGCGACGCCAGTGGCTGCGAAACCTGCGACGGCTCGTTCGCCTCGCCGGCGATCTCCAGCTTGCTGACGACTCGCTCGACGCCTTCGGTCTCCCGGGCGATCCGCTCGGCGGCGGCCTTCTGTTCAGCGCTGGTGACGCTGCCCATCAGCCAGGCCACGCCGTTCTGGAATTTCACGCCGACGCGGTAGTCCTTCAGTTGCCCGCTCTGCTTCATGTTTTCAGCGATCTTTTGGGCGGCGGCCCGGTCGTCGGCGTTGTCGGCCGAAGCCAACCTCGCCGGCCCCCACGCCACGGCGGCGATCGCAAGGCCAAGAATCACTTTTCGCATGGTCCCCCTCCTGGGAAAGTCATTGCCGGCGCGTGTGTGCGGGTGTCGGAAAAGCCCTCGACGCGACCAGCGTTTTTCTTACGTAGCCGATGCCTGCCGCCCGGACGGGCCGCTCCGTCGCCGCCGCCAGCGCAACCAAGCGGCGCTTGCAAAAAGCTCGAGCGGCCGCGACAAGCCAGGCTTTCGCCCGCTCGGCCGAGGCGCTGCTTGCGCTTGCCGTCTGGCGACCTGCATAGAGTTTCGGCAAACGGCGGCGCCGAAAGGGAGTTTTTTTCCGATTTTGCCGGCGAATCGGAAAAACGTGGTTAGTCCGTAAAGAGGCCGTCCTACCGGCGCCCGAGGGCTCATCCCGGCTCGCGCTGAGCGCGGAAGTCGGCGATCGCTACGACCACCATCATGCCCAGCGTTGCGCCCGAGAGGGTCCAGAGAGGCCAACTGAACTGCTCGCCCGCTAGCGTCGCTACGGCGACGCCGGCTAGGCCCATGAGAAAGGCGCCTTGCAGCGGCCCTTCGGCCACCGTGCCGGCATACACGCGAACGAGGCATGCCGCCACGAGACCAAACACATGGATGGCGACCCATCCGCACTGCAGCGAGCTGACGTAATCCATGAATCCGGCCGAATCCTTTCGCGGCGCAGCTCCGTGCACGATAGCATTGGAGCCATCCGCCTCGGCGCCGCACATCGTGTGCGGCGACCTGCGGCGGGCAAGTTCAACCAGCGCAGCCGCCGCTGGCCGCGCCCGTCAATGGATCATTGCCAGCGGAATACGCGATTGGCGTGCCGAAGACAAGAGCCGATCCATGGCGAGCGCTCGCCGCATCGCTAGCGGCAAGATTTGCATCGTCTTGGTAAGAACGCCAATAGCGCCGTGCTGTGCTATCGGGCGTTGGCGTTGGCGACTCGCTCGGAAAGCAGCTTCTTCAGCTCGCCTTCCAGTTCCATGAGCTGCACGTCGGCGCTGACGACGTTCCCCTTGTCGTCGACAAGCATCAACAGCGGCGAGGTAATGACGCCCATCTCGGTGGCCAGTCGGTTCTCGAAGCCGCCTTGCTCGAACAACTGCTTGCCGGGGGCCTGGGCGTCCTTCAAATAGGCGAGCACCTCGTCTTTCGAGTAATCGAGGCTGACGCCGATGACGTCGAACTTCGCGCCGCCGTACTTCTTAAACAGGTCGTTGAGCCGCTCGTGGTCGTCGCGGGTGCTGATGCCGGAGGTAGACCAGTAATGGATGGCGACGACCTTGCCGCGGTATTGCGCCAAATCAACCGCCCCGCCGCGAACGTCGGTCCCCTTCAGCGTCATCGGTTTGCCCACCGAGGTGAGCCGGCGGATGGCGCCCTGCGCTTTGGCCGCGTGGGGGCTGCTGGGAAAATCCTTCACCAGCCGCTCGTAGGACTTCTGCGCCGCCTCGACGTTTCCGGCGAACTCGCTGGCCATCGCCAATTGCAGCAGCGCCTCGGCCACATGTTCGCTCGACTTGTGCTTCTCGACGAACGCCTCGAGCTGCTTGAGCCATTCTTCCTGCAACCGGGCGTGTTCGGCCTTCGGGTCGAGCATCGCCTGGCCCATCGCCGCTTGCATGCGACGGAATTCCACGTGCGTGATCAGATCTTCGCCGGCCTTTTCCTCGGCGAGCTTTTTCTCAAGCTGTTCCAGCCGGACGAGACCTTCCGGGTACGTGCCGTCCTGCACCGTGAAGCTAACGCCGTCGGCCAACTGCATGAGCCACTGCTTCCGCTCTTCCGGGTCCTTCGCAGCATCAGCGAGACTCTGCAGCAAGTCGGCGCGCTGCGCGTTGAGCGCCGGCTTCTGCTCGGCGGCCGCTTGCACTAATTGCTCGTCGACTTTCTGAATCGACTCCAAAACCTTCTGCATTTCCTCGGTCGGCTCGCCCACGGCCGCGGTCTGCGCCGGCGGCGACGGGGCGGCGCCCTCGGCGTCGTAGAAGAAGCCGGCGGCAATGGCGTCGCCGCCGCCCAGGACCGGCCCGTCGATCAGCTTCCAACAGCCGTCTACGTTGATCATGCTGCCCAGTTGCAGTTGCTGCGGCTGTTCGCCGGCGAGCACCATCGCCCAGGCGTCTTCATACACGAGCAGATCCTTGGCGCCGCCGCGAAAGCCCGCCGGCACCGCGCCCGGCCGCTGCCCGCCGAAGTCGACGTATTCGGCGCCGGCCGGCAGCTTATCTTGACCGGCGAGTTGAGCGAACGCCTTCGGCGCCTCGGCCAGCCGCGCTGTGAGCTTCTCAGCAAGGTCCTTGGAAAGGCCCAGCCGGGCGACTTCCTCTTTGGTAAGCAGCAGGCGCTGGAAACGCGCCGCGTCCTTCGCCTTGAGAGCCTCGACGACTTCCTCGGAAACCTCCTCGGCGGAAATGCTCTTCCACTGATCGATCTTGCCGTCTTCGTTTCGATCGAGGCCCCAGCGCGAACCGCCGGCGTGGAACCAGCGGTACTGGTCGGCCTTGCCGTTGAAGTTGACGTCGGCGTCGCGGTACACCTCCAGCCCGCCGCGATAGTAGCTCCACCGATCGACGACGTTGTCGTTGTTCGAATCGGTGAACTGCCGCAGCACCGCGCCGTCGGCCCCCCGCACCACCCACGCCGTGGCGCCGCCGAACTTCTCGGGCGTGATCTTACAGGCCTTCACTTCCTCGGCCGTGGGGACGTCGTACTGAATGCCCGGCTGAACCGGCGCCAGCTTCAAGGCGTCGTCGACCGTCGGCGCCGCTTGCACCGGCGCCGTTGACATCAGCAGCATTGCTGCCACAGCTACCCAGCTCAAACGAAGACGAATCATCGACATCCCTCGAACCTGGTTCCTCGTTGAAATCCTGGCGGCGTAGCGCCCACGTGCAGATTACCGGTTTTATAGAACCCATGCCGCCGCCGGGCCAGACCGATTGCGACCATGCTCGCGAGGAGCTAGCGGCCGGTTCAGCGGGAAGGCGCCAATCGCCCTGCTTCATCCTGCGGGCGCGGATAACCTGCGAAGTAGCCAGCGCTCCCCATGCACCGCGGCCGGATCGGCAATGCGTCCGCTCGGCGGGGCATCCACGGCAGGCGCCGTGCGCCTGCCGTGTTATAGCGGGCGTGGCGGCTTGCATCGTGTTCACGGGACAACCCTTCTGCTTCCTGAACCCTGAAGCCGCGGGCCCCTTTGACAGCTTCGGCCGGCAACCTAGAATATGGGACTTGCCTGCACTGCCAGCAACCCGCAGTATGATGGCGTTGCAGGCCCATCGCCGGCCGCAGCGGCCGACACAACGCGGGCGCGTAGCTCAGTTGGTTAGAGCGCAGCCCTGATAAGGCTGAGGTCCCAAGTTCGAATCTTGGCGCGCCCACTGAACGCTTTCGGTTTCGGCTGAAATATCGTGTTTTCCGGGGGTTTTTGAGCGCCGCGCCGCGTGGTGTGCCGTGTTGTCCGCCGATATGCCGGCATGGTGCGCCGCTTTTTGCGCCGCTTTTTCTTCGGTCGCAGCAGCGAAGTCTTCGTCGGTCACTTGCAGATAGTGCTTCTGCGCGACCCGCTCACTGTTGCCGATCCATGCGCACGCGACATACAGCGGGTGCCGCTCGGCCAGTTCGGTTTGCCGCGACGCCCGCAGGTTCTGAAACAACTTAGGCCACGGCTTCAGGCCGGCCCGCTTGATGATCCGCTCAAGCTGCGTTCGTAGGTTCGCGTTGGCCGAACGATAGCGGGTGATGATCGGTTCGCTGGGGACGATGCCCCGCTCTCCGGCAAGGGCGAAGGCGTCCTCCAGGTACGGCCGCAACTCCGGGAATAGCGGAATCTGGCGAGTCGCGTACTCTTCTCCGTGGTGCTCCAGCTTGGGGACGTGCACCGTAATGCGCCTGGCATCCCAGTCCACATCACCCCAGGTTAGCGCTAGGTGCTCGCTGGGGCATCGCAGGCCGCCGAACCGACTCAACGCGAACAAGAGTCGCCACTCCGCATCTGGGCAGGCATCCAGCACCTTTTGGGCGTCCTTCTGCGAAACGAAGTAATCCCTTGAGCGGTTCGGCTTGACGCCGATTCCCTTTAGCTTGCCGAACGGGTTTTCGGCGATAAACCGATCTTCGACGGCCTCTTTGAAGAACTGCCGTGCCAGCGTGCAACGGCGGCGTATGGTGGCGTCCGCCAGCTTGCGCCCCTGGCGGAATTCGTGCGTAGCGAGCCAACGGCGAAAACGAGTCGCGTCGGCCACGGTGATTTCGCCGATCGGCTTGTCCGCGCCGAAGTGCTCCAACAGGCATCGCTTTGTGTGGCCGTAGGCCGTCGCGGTAGACGACTTGATATGCGTCAAGCCGCTCAGGTGGCGGGAAAGGAACTCGCCCAGCGTCATCACTGCCGAACGTTCAGCGGCCGGCGCTTCGTCAGGCTCGCACAAGCCAACCGCGACAAATCGCTTTCGCAGCACGCCGTTGATTTCGCCGAGCCATTCGGCGGTCGCCGGCCGCAGCGGTTGCTTGCTCTGCTGCGATGCGACGATGTACTGAACGTGCGTCTTGATCGTCTCGGCGTCGCCCTTTGGAATCTTGCCGAGCCGGACGCGCTTCCGCTGCCCCTCGGCGTTTATGAACTCGATCCGCTTGCGGCCGTTCGGTTCGGTGATGACGCTGACCATGTTCGCGAAGTCTCCCATTAAGGCCGGGTCGCCTCGGCGTCGGTTCGCAATGGGAGTAACGAAATCCGACGCCGAGACGCTTGGCGTTAGCTAGACGCCTTCCCGGCAGACTGGCTGATTATCCGCTGTCCTGAATGGGGCGCCAAGCTTCTTATGAAACCGCAGGAACAACTGCCGCGGGCGGGGCGGCGGCTTGTCGAAAGCATCGGGAACTCAAGCCGACCGAC
>QEVI01000029.1 GCA_003576855.1 Planctomycetota bacterium | reverse complement strand
ACGGCTATCGCGAGTTCGACACCATCGAACTGGCCTTATATCACCAACTTGGACATCTGCCCCAACCAGAATTCACCCACGAATTCTGCTGAGAAGGCAGGAAAAATTCGGCGGCTGCAACAGCAAGTTCTATGTTCACGTCTATGAGCTAATCCTGCGGCTCCGCGGCAATTACCTTTGGCCGGCGATGTGGGGCCGCTCCTTGTTCGACGACGACCCCGAGAGCCAACGCCTGGCCGACGAGCTCGGCATTGTGCTAAGCACATCGCACCATGAGCCGATGCAGCGGGCCCACGTCGAATGGGCCCGTTACGGCCAGGGACCATGGGACTACAGCAAGAACGCCCAGACGCTCCAGGCTTTCTGGCGCGAGGGCGTCCGCCGCATGAACGGCTATGAAAGCGTCGTCACGGTCGGCATGCGCGGCGACGGCGATGAGCCGATGAGCGAATCGGCGAACATCGAGCTTTTGCAACGCATCGTGCGCGATCAGCGGGCCACCTTGGCCGAGGAGCTGGGCGTCGCCCCTGAAGCCCAACCGCAGGTCTGGGCCTTGTATAAAGAAGTACAGGAGTACTACGACCGCGGCATGAGCATGCCGGACGACGTCACGCTCCTGCTGTGCGACGACAACTGGGGCAACGTCCGCCGATTGCCGTACCCGAATGCCCCGCGACGCGCCGGCGGCTACGGCATGTATTATCACTTCGACTATGTGGGCGACCCGCGGAACTACAAGTGGCTTAACACCAACCAGCTTTCACGCGTTTGGGAACAAATGCACCTCTGCTGGCGCCACGGGGTCGACCGCATTTGGATCGCCAATGTCGGGGATTTGAAGCCGATGGAGCAGCCCATCGACTTCTTTCTGACCATGGCGTGGGACCCCGACCAGTTTCCCGCCGAGGCGATCGCCGAGCGCCTGCCCGCCTGGCAGCGACACTGGGCCGCCGAGCAGTTCGGCTCGGCGCACGCCGCGGACATCGCCGAGCTGATCGCGGGCTACGTCCGGCTGAACGCGCGGCGCAAGCCTGAATTACTGGATGCGAGCACGTACAGCCTGAAGAAC
The DNA here is from genome assembly GCA_003576855.1 of Planctomycetota bacterium. GTDB lineage: Bacteria > Planctomycetota > Planctomycetia > Pirellulales > Lacipirellulaceae > Lacipirellula. The sequence goes on along the minus strand of QEVI01000029.1, from coordinate 41,146 downwards.
CACCGCGAATGGGAGCAAACGATCGACAGGTGGCGCCGCCTGGCCGACAAGGCGCAGCAGGTGGAGGCTGCGCTGCCTGCCGCTTATCGCGACGCGTACTACCAGATCGTCCTCCATCCCGTGCTGGCGAGCGCGAATCTTAACGAGTTGTACTACGCTGTCGCCCGAAACCGCCGTTATGCGGACCAAGAGCGAGCAGCGACAAACGATCTGGCCGACCGGGCCGAGCGCTTCTACGAGCGTGACGGCGAGCTGACAAACCGCTACCACGCGCTGGCCGGCGGCAAATGGAACCACATGATGTCGCAAACGCACATTGGATACACCGGCTGGCAACAGCCGGACGAGCAGGTCATGCCCGCGGTGCGGCGCATCGTCGTGCCGGAAGCCGCTCAAATGGGTGTCGCCATCGAGGGGGACCAGGCCGCGACGCTCCCCGTCATGCTGCCCGGCGGCCCGGATTGCTGGATCGATGTGTACAATCGCGGCCGATCTCCGTTGAGCTACTCCGTCAGCGCTGAGGACCCGTGGCTCGAAGCGACGCCGACGACTGGCAACGTCAGTCCACAGGTCCGACTCCGCGTGACCGTCAATTGGTCGAAGTTCCCACGAGACGCCGCCGGGCCGGTGAAAACAACCGTCACCATAAAGGGCTCTGATGGCAGTTCCGAGGCAATTACGGCCGCGGCCTACCGTCCTCGTGCGGCAGCACGCGGGTTCGTCGAAGCCAACGGGTATATCGCCCTCAACGCTGATAGCTATGATCGCGCCGTCGCGGGCTCCGGCATTGGTTGGGTCGTGCTCCCCGACTGCGGACGGACCGGCGCCGCGGTGATTTCGACGCCCGTGACGGCCGGTCCCACCATGCCGCACCAGCGCGCGCCTCGCCTCGATTATCCCATTCGCCTGGTGAACGACGCCGCGGTGCGGGTCGAAGCTTACCTTTCGCCCACGCTCGACTATCTGGGCGCCGATGCTTCCGGCGAAGATGCGGGCGTGCGGTTCGCAGTTTCGCTTGACGACGAGCCGGCGACCGTCGTCGACATGCACGCCGAGCGGAGCACGCCGGAACGCAATTTTGAAGCTTGGCGCCACCGCGTAGCTAGCAATATCCATGTTGTTCGCTCCCCGCCGATACAGGCATCGGCGGGAAACCACACCCTGAGATTCTGGCGGGTCGATCCAGGCGTCGTTCTTCAGAAGCTAGTGGTTATCACCGGCCAGCCGCCCGACAGCTACCTGGGCCCGCCCCAGAGCCCGCAAGCCCCCATCGAATAAGCGCCGCTGCTAATTCCCTTCCCGTCCCTTCCCCCTTCCGCCTTCTGCCCTCGCCCTTCCACTGCCGCTAGCATCGCCGTCGAACTTGACCCAAGCGCCCCGCAGTGGTACTTACCCACGGCTTTTCCCTGGGCGTAATCCAGGCCCCACGGCTCAAGGCAATTAGCGTGACGTGGTTCTCGCAACAACTCGCCGCCCGGGTTCTATGCTGCGCGACGATTGCCGCGTGGCACGCGAGCGGTTCCCGCCCTGCGTGGGGTCAGCGTGTTGAATTCCCTTCGCCGGCGCTTGGTGCACCGGCCGTCTCTCCCTACCTGCCTACGCACCAGCCGTCGCTGCCGGCAACTCCGGGTTTCGACCCGTACGCGATGCCCGGAGTGAGCCCACCGCCGCCGAGCGTGCCCTGGACGCCTCCGGCCGGGCCGCCCGCCTCTGCCTCGCCGCCGGCATATAGCTACGGACCACCCAGCGCCACGGCGCCCCCGACCGTTGGCATTCCCTATACTCCGGCGCCGGCGGTTCCCTCCGGAGGAAACCTGTTTCAGCACTTGCCCACGGTACAGTGGAATCGCGGCACGTACGACTATCAGAACCCCGACGGCACGATCGCCCGCCTGCAACGTTTCCTCCAGCAAATCAGCATTGAGCACGCCTACCTGTACGGCGTCGACGACCCCCGCGACTTGGAAATCAATCGCACGGAGCTGGCCGCGACCTTTGGGATGCCGCTCTGCGCCAGCACCGACGCGCCGTTGCTGATCACGCCGGGATTTGCCTTCAATTTCCTGGAAGGCCCCACCGGGCCCACGGCCGACCTGCCCGGCCAAGTGTACGACGCTTACATCGACGCCGCCTGGTTTCCGCGGTTCGGGCAGGTCATCGGCGCCGATCTGGGCCTGCGGACTGGCGTTTGGACCGACTTTGAAGCGGTGAACAGCGATTCCCTGCGCGTGCTCGGCCGCGGCTTAGGGGTCGTCACGCTTTCGCCGCGAATGGATGTTCATGCCGGCGTCTGGTACATCGATCGCAACCGCTATTCGCTGCTTCCGGCAGGCGGGATCCATTGGCGCCCCAATAGCGAATGGGACGCCTTTCTTGTCTTTCCCAATCCGAAAGTCCGCAAACGGTTTATCAACATCGGCTCCAGCCAATGGTGGTGGTATGTCGCCGGCGAATATGGCGGCGGCCGGTGGACGATCGAGCGAGCGTCCGGCGCGGACGACGACATCGATATCAACGACATCCGCGCTATCCTCGGCCTGGAGTGGGAAACGGCCACGCAAATCCACGGCCGCGTCGAAGTCGGCTACGTGTTCGACCGCGAAATCATTTATGACGGCACGCGCATGCCGGCGACATACGACCTCGACGACACGTTCATGATTCGCGCCGGCGTGGACTTCTAGACGCCGCTGCCGGGGTGACCACGGAGCGTGCCGGGACGCTTTGGAAGGGTTGACCTTAACGCTCCTATAACCCAAACGACTATGCCCGCTTACACACATAGCGTAGCCCGCCGCCGACCTACGCCGGCTGCACGGCCGCCGGCGCGAGGGGCTGGCTTCCTATTGCTCGCCAGAAACGAGCGGGCGGTGCGCGTCTCGAAGCTGACCGTCGCTTTAAGCTTGCTACTAAGCACGCCAGCCGCCGCTCAACTGGCGGCGCCATTTCAACCGCAGTCGTCATGGGCGCCGCCTGCCAACGAGAATACGAGCGACGGCGACGCCCAGCACTCAGGATTGCTCGCCCCCCGAAAAGCCAGGTCGGGCGCCGCGTGGATGAGCCAGCCGACGGCCGCCAGCGGCATTGCGCCGCTGCAGCCTCGGTCGCCGTCGTTCATCACCCCCGAGCCGCTGACGCCGCATGCCGAGGACTCCGTATACCTGGATCAACTGGAGCCTCCGGCGCCGCCGGAGATTCGCGTCGCCGGCCTGGCGGAGAACACCGTAGCGCCCCTTAACCAGATGTCGGCGGAACCGCAGGGAAAACTGCCCCCCGGCGCCCGCGAGGGCGTCTTTCAGAGAATCTATCTCAACGGCACGTGGTTGCCGATTCTCGAAGACGAGCCCGACTCGCTCGGCTTCGGCGAGTTCGACGCCGGGATCGTCCTGGGATTTCCTTTTACCCGTCGAGACACGCCGCTGCTGGTCACCCCGCAGTTCGGCATGCACTTCCTCGAGAACTCCGCGGCGCTCGACATCCCCAGCACGCTGTACGATTCGGCGGTCGAATTGCGTCACCTGCGCAAGTTCGGGGCGGGCCCGTGGGCCATGGATGTCGCCACGGCTGTCGGCTACTACAGCGACCTTGAACACGGCTCGAGCGACGCCGTGCGAATCACGGGCCGCGGGCTGGCCGTTTACGAGGCGACGCCAGGCACGAAATGGATTCTCGGCGTGGCCTATTTGAACCGCGCCGGCGCGACGGTGCTGCCGGTCGTCGGTCTGATGTGCGAACCGACGCCGACGACGCGGCTGGACCTCATCTTCCCGCGGCCGAAATTCGCCTGGCAAACCGCAGGCAGCGTCCCCGGCGATGAACGATGGTTGTACGTCGGCGGGGAATTCGGCGGCGGCGTATGGTCCGTCACGCGGCCCTCGACCCGGAGCCTCGACGTCATCAGCTACAGCGACTTGCGCGTGCTAGCAGGTTTTGAGCGCGAGATCGCCGGCGGCGTTTCCTGGCGAGTCGAAACCGGCTACGTCTTCAATCGCGAGCTCGATTACGACAGCGCTATGCCCGATATCGCGCTCGACGACGCCATCTTTATGCGCGCCGGCGTGAAGTATTGAACGCCGCCGCCAAGCCGATCGTACCGTCGCGTCCGGTCTATCGGCCTCCGCGCTTCATGGCCCGAACGACGGCTTCGCCCATATCTGCCGGGCTCTCCGCGACCTCGATGCCGGCGTCCTTGAGGGCGGCGATCTTTTCGTCCGCGGTTCCCTTGCCGCCGGAAATGATGGCCCCGGCGTGGCCCATCCGCTTGCCCGGCGGCGCCGTGCGGCCCGCGATGAAAGCGGCGACCGGCTTGGTGACGTTCGCTTTGACGAACGCGGCCGCCTCTTCCTCGGCCGTGCCGCCGATCTCGCCCATCATCATAATGGCTTCGGTCGCTGGATCTTCCTGAAACATCGTCAGCAGATCAATGAATGACGTCCCGACGATCGGGTCGCCGCCAAGACCAACGCACGTCGTCTGGCCGAGGCCGAGATTCGTCAGTTGCCACACCGCTTCGTAGGTGAGCGTGCCGCTGCGGCTCATGACGCCCACCTTGCCGCGCTTGTGAATGTACCCGGGCATGATGCCAATCTTGCACTCGTCGGCCGTGATGACGCCGGGACAGTTCGGACCCACGAGCCTGGCATGGGGATAATCGGCTTTTAATCGGCTGTGGACCCGCACCATGTCCAATACGGGGACGCCTTCGGTGATGGCGACGATCAGCTTCAGGCCGGCGTCGGCCGCCTCGAGAATGGCGTCGGCCGTGAACGCGGCCGGGACGAAGATCATCGTCGCGTCGGCCCCATGCTTCTCTACCGCTTCGATGACCGTGTCGTACACCGGCAGACCGAGCGCCTGCTGGCCCCCCTTGCCGGGCGTAACTCCGGCGACGAGTTTCGTGCCGTATTCGAGGCAGTTCTTGCTGTGGAACTCCCCCGCTTTGCCGGTAATGCCCTGACAGATCAAACGCGTATTCTTGTTGACCAGGATACTCATGTGAATTCGCAGTTAAGTTGCCGGCTCGCGACTTGATATTCCAGAATTGCCGTCGCGCTGATCCCGGAAAAACCTGACCGGTAAGAGCAAGCATTCGGCGGCTCGCCAACAGCCGATGCCGCGATGGTTTACGCCGCGTTTGCCGCCGCGACAACCTTCCGGGCGGCGTCGGTCAGTCCCTCGGCGTTGATGATGTTCACGCCGCTATTGGCCAGGATATTTCGCCCTTCCTGGACTTCGGTCCCTTCCAGCCGCACGACCAGCGGCACGTTGAATCCGACCTGCTTGTAGGCCTCGAGAATGGCGTTGGCGATCGTCGTGCATCGCATGATCCCGCCGAAAATGTTCACCAGCACCGCCTTCACGTTCTTGTCGCCCAGCAGGATGCGAAAGGCCTCGGTCACCTGCTCGGTATTAGCGCCGCCGCCCACGTCCAGAAAATTGCTCGGCTGGCCGCCGTGGAGCTTGATGATGTCCATCGTGCTCATCGCCAGGCCGGCGCCATTGACCAGGCAGCCGATCGTTCCTTCGAGTTGAACGTAGCTCAGTCCGGCCGCGGCCGCACGCACTTCGGCGGGATCCTCCTCGGCCAGGTCGCGAAGCTCCAGCAGGTCTTTATGCCGGAACAGCGCGTTGTCGTCGAAATTGACTTTCGCATCGAGCGCCAGCAATTCGCCCTGCTTGGTGACCACCAGCGGGTTTACTTCTACGATGCTGCAATCCAACTCGACGAACAGCTTGCACAGGCCGCGCATCAGCTTGTGGGCCGAGCGGACGCTGTCGCCCTTGATCCCCAGCCGGTAACACAGCTTGCCCACCTGGAACGGCTGCAGCCCCTCGGACGGGTGGAAATGCTCCATGTGAATGAGGTGCGGCGTTTTCGCGGCCACCTCTTCGATGTTCACGCCCCCTTCCGTCGACGCCATCAGCACGGGCAGCCCGGCGGCGCGATCGACGATGATCCCCAGGTAAAGCTCGCGCTCGATGTCGCAACCCGCCTCGACGAGCACGCGCTGCACCTTCTTCCCGTCGGGCCCCGTCTGGACGGTCACCAGCTCCCGGTCCAGCAAGGCCGCGGCGACCTGTCGCGCCTCGTCACGCGAACGAACGAGCTGTACGCCTCGCTGTTGCGGATTGTCCTTGATCGTGCCTTTTCCCCGGCCCCCCGCGTGGATCTGGGCCTTGACCACGGCCACTGGCGCGCCCAGTTGATCGAACGCGGCCGCCGCCTCGTCAGGCGAGCGAGCGGCGATTCCTGCGGGCACTGCGATGCCGGCCTTGCGGAACAGCTCTTTACCCTGAAACTCGTGGATTTTCATGCGGGATTCTCAAAGGGCTCGACGCGGTTGACCCGGGAATTGCGCAGGTCACGCGCTGGCCGTCGAGTATAGCCCGCACGGCCGACTTCCCACAACCGGCTTGAGCTAGCGGTGCACAGCCTGGCAATTCCGAATTGCATCGGCCGCAATACGCGACGCGACGCCGGGTGATCGGCCGGGCATACGGCCGGCATCGTTGTTTAGCAGGGCGTGGCGTCTTAGCGGGGGGTCGCGTCGGGCAGGCCGCCGTCCACGGGAATCGTTGCTCCCGTGGTCGGACTTTGCCGCGATACGAAGTACAGCACCGCATTGCCGACGTGGCGGCCCGTCACCGCGGCTTTTAGCAAATTGCGATTGCGGTAGTACTCGTGCAATTCCGCTTCCGTCATGCCGCGGGCCTTCATGCGGTCCTGGCCTACCAGGTCCCACAGGCCCGACTTGTACTTGCCTTCGGCGAACACCGCGTCGGGCGCCACCATATTCACGCGAATGTCGTGCGGCGCCAGCTCTAGGCTTGCAATCCGGCCAAGCTGATGGCACGCGGCCTTGGTAGCGCTATAGGCCCCGAACCCGGCGCTGGGCGAGGGGACGTTCTTCGTCGACATGATGACGATGTCGCCGCCCGCGGCCCGCTCGATCATCCGTTTGCCGACTTCCTTCAGCACCACCAGCGTGCCGTCGACGTTGACTTTTTCCAATAGCCGAAATCGCTCCAGATCCATGTCCACGATCTTCGAGACATACGCGATTCCCGCGTTGTGTACGACGATATCCAGACTGCCGAACCGCTCATATACCTGGTCTAGCGCTGCGCCGACGGCGCCGGGGTCGGTGACGTCCATCGGCAGGGCGACCGACCGCCCCGGAGCGATTTCATCGAGGTCCCTGGCGAACCCATCGAGCTTGTCGCCCGCCAGATCGGTGGCGACGACCGTAGCGCCGTTCTCCAACAGCACTTCACAGATGCCGTACCCGATTGCGCCGGCGGCGCCGGTCACCACCGCCACTTTCCCGGATAAGAGCTTATCCACGGATCTGCTCCAGCATGTACCGGATGTTTTCCGCCGCGTCGCCCGCGAATGCCGCGCTGCCGGTGACGATGGCGTTCGGTCCCATCGCCGCGACGCGGCCGATGTTCTCCTTCGTCACGGCGCCATCGACGAACACGAGGATATCGGACCTGAGCTGACGCACCGCGGAAATCTTGTCCGGCAAGCCGGCGATGAAATCTTGCTTTCCCGTCGTCGGTCCGACGGCCAGCAGCACCACGACGTCGATGCGATCCGCCACGGGCGCCAACGCCTCGACGGGCGTGGCCGGATCGAGCGATGCGCCTCGCAAGATGCCTCGCTGGGGATCGTTGGCGTTGGGCAAGGCGCCGATAAGGTCGAGCGCCGCGGCGACGTCGCGGCAATGTTCGACCGAAAACGAAATAAGGTCGGCGCCGGCTTTGGCGAAATCCTCGATATGCTTCTCCGGCCGCTCCACGAGCAGATGGACGTCTTTTAGCAAACGCGTGCGCAGCCCGGCCAGCAGCGACGAGCCTGCCGTAATCCGCGGCCAGACGCGGCCGTCCATGACATCTAGATGCACCAAAGCGCCGAACCGCTCGAGCAGTTCGATGGCCGCCCCGAAGTTCATCGCGTCGGCCGCGAGGATGCCGACGCTCAGCTTGGGCGGACCGGCGCGCAACTCGTCAACTAGCGCTTGTCGAGTCACTTGCCCTCGGCCTTCAACGACTCGAACAGTTGCAGCGCCTCGGCCGGCTTCATGTTCTCATGCACCACTTTATTGACCGCAGCCATCATCGCCTTGGGCGCGTCGGACTGGAAGATGTTGCGGCCCATATCCACGCCGGCGGCGCCTTGCTGAACGGCATTGTACGCCATGGTCAGCGCGTCGAGCTCCGGCAGCTTCTTGCCGCCGGCCATCACGATCGGCACCGGGCAGGACGACGTCACCGTCTCGAACTCCTCGGCGACGAAATAGGTTTTGATGACGTGAGCCCCCAGCTCCGCGCAGATGCGGCACGCGAGCCGGAAGTATTGAGCGTTGCGAACCATGTCTTTGCCGACCGCTGTTACGGCCATCACCGGAATGCCGTAGCGCATGCCGGCGTCTACCAGGCGGGTCATGTTGTGGACGGACCGCGTCTCGTGTTCGCCGCCGATAAACACCTGAATGCCGATGCCCGCCGCGTCGAGCCGAATCGCGTCTTCGATATCCATCGCGATTTGTTCGTCGGAAAGCTCCTTCAGAATGCTCGGTCCGCCGCTAGCCCGCAAAAAGACCGGCTGCTGCACGTCGGCCGGAATCAACGAGCGAACGACCCCGCGAGTGCAAAACAGCGCGTCGCAGTACGGCGCCAGCGGGACGATGGTCTGGTCGATCCGCTCCAGTCCGGTGGTGGGACCTTGGAAGTAGCCGTGGTCGAAGGCCAACATCACCGTTCGGCCGGTTTTCGGATTGAACGTCTGCGCCAGGCGGTGCTTCATGCCCCAATCGAGATTGCCGCTCCCCTTCAGAAAAAACCCGGGAGTTTGCTGCGGCACGTCCGTGAAGTATTGCTTTTCCTTCTTGCTTACGTCAGCTTCTGGCATCGTTCAGATTCCAAATGACTTGGTTATGCAGCCGCCCCTAGCCGCGGCGTGAGGCGATCTTGCGATCATGCCGCCGGCATGGACCGCGCGGCCGCGGCGTCGCGGGCCATTGTAACATCGCTGGCCCCGGCGTCTATCGTGGGACGCTCTCAGCACCCCTTGCCGCCGATTCAGCCGGTCTAGCCGTCTCGCGCCGCCGCAGTGGCATCCGCCGCCGCTGGGCTTTATGCTCAAATTAGGCGGCAGGGTTTGACAGTGCATTGCAGATGCTCCGGCGCGTTGGGTGCATCCCTCAGCGTTCGGCCTGATCCGGCGTCACGGAGGCATGGATCACGTTTGAGTGCCATCCAGATCGGTCGTCGCCTGCGTTGACCTCTCCGACATGTCACTCGTAGCTGTACAACGCCGTCGAGGGTTGCGAATCATAAGTGGCAGTAATTCGCGCGCATCTCCGTGTGCTCCATGCCTCCGCGGTTTGTTCAACGTAGCACTTTTGCATTAATTCGCATGTCGATCCCTCTGTATGCTCTGCTGATAACCTCGCTGGCGCTTCTGGGACTTCCACTTGCCCATGCCGACGACGCGTCGCCGGCGGCGCAAAGTCAGGTGCAACCAGTGCTACTTACGGGCCGTGCCATGGGCACTACCTATCGCATCAAGTACTGGGGTTCTGGGCAAGGAACTGAGCAGCACGTCCACGAAGCCGTCGAAACGCTGCTCGCCGAGTTCGATCTGCAGATGTCCACCTATCGCGTGGATTCGGAGTTGTCGCGGTTCAACCGTGCATCATCCGGCGAGTGGTTCCCTGTATCGCGCCGCACGGCGTATGTCGCTGGCGAAGCCGTGCGCTATTGCGAACTCACGGGCGGAGCGCTCGACGTCACCGTATCGCCGGTGCTCCGACTGTGGCGCTTCGACGCCCAAGGAAAACAGGCATCCGCCCCGTTTCAACCGCCGTCGGACGAAGAAATCCGTTCGGCGATGTCCTTGGTCGGCCCCGGCCGCCTGCGGGTCCGCCAGGATCCGCCGGCATTATGGAAGGAACAAGCTGGCGTCGAAGTGGACTTTTCTGCGCTCGCTCCGGGCTTTGCAGTGGACCTGATGATCGAGTTGCTGCAATCCCTCGGATTCGCCGATGCCATGGTCGAGTGCGGCGGCGAGGTTCGCGCTGCGGGCACGCGGCCCGGCGGCACGCCTTGGCGAATCGGCGTCGAACGCGCCCGCCCCGCCGGCGAGCGTCCGCTTGTGCGCATCGTGTCGCTCCGCGATCTCGCGCTCACGACCGCAGGCGATTATCGCAACTTTCGCACTGATGACAAACAGGGATACACGCATATCATTGATCCGCGCACCGGGCGCGCCCTGCCCTACCGGGGCGTATCGGTCACCGTCGTCGCCGAGACGTGCCTTGAGGCCGATGCGCTCGACACCGCGCTAATGGTCATGGGGCCTGGCGAGGGCCGCCGATGGTGCGACGCACGCAATATCGCCGCCATGTTTCAGTACGAAGAAGCCGGCCAACCGGTAGTCGTCGAGACCGCACGGTTCAAGAAAATCTTCGGGCCGTAACGCCGCAGCTTGAGGCTCGCGGCCCCGCGCGGGCGTTACAATCGGCCTCGAAACACCCGTACGCCGGGAAACTGGGATTCAAGCTCCGCGATGCCGGACTGCTGCAGGTGCTCCAGGAGCAGGCCGCCGGGGTCGCCGTGGTACTCTCGCGAATAGATGAGCCAGAACTTCCCGTCTGGCGATATTTCCCGCACCGCTCTCAGCCACTCGTCGATCGCAGCGCGATCAAACGGGCGTGAGCCTCGCACCTCGGAGTCGTTTCGCGGGAATACGGTCCATTGGTACGCGCGACCCGATATCGCGCCGACAACGGCGCTCGCTGGCCCGTGGTCGATGTAGGGCAGCCAGCCGTAAAGCGTCGCGGCGCCGTCCAGGTAGTACCGCGCCGTCGGCGCCATATAGTCCGCCACCACGGCCACGGGCGCGCCGGGCGCTGCTTTTTCGCGAATCAGCTCCGCGGCCGACCGCACGTCCTCGATCGCATACGCCTCATCGACATGCCGATTGACGACAGCAAAGAGCTGAGCCGTCGCTAGTGCGGCAAATGCGATTCGCGTAGCCAGCCGGCATCGGCCATGCCATCCTCTTGCCGTTCCCGCCGCCAACCACACCACCAGCGGCAGCAGAATCCAGCACCAGTAGCGAACCTTCGGCCCCACGCCGGCCAGCGCCCCGGCTGCACCAATGGCCGGCGCCGACGCCAACGCCAGAACGACAATCGCCGCGCCAAACCGCCGGCGACGCAAGTCGAGCCATCCTTGCCACAGCAGCCACAGGCCGATAACGCCAAAAAAAGCCGCCCAGGGCGCCGCCTTGATGGCCGCAGAGCGCATCGGCAGCACGTGCAGTTCGGTTAAGGACGGTCCGAGCGAGAACCCCCCGAAGAACGAATAGGCCGTATGGGCGAGCGTCGCCAACAGCGGCGCTCGACCGGCAAACCCCTCGCTCTGATACGCCACGTCGCCTGGCAGCAGCATCAGCGCCGGCGCAGACAATGCCGCCAAACAGATAAACGCCGCCACGCCGCGACGTAGTTCGATCCAACTCCGGCGGTAGTAGACGAGCGCCAGGGCCAGCATGCCCGCCAAGAGGGCCGCATAGTAATGCGTATTGATCGCCAAACCGGCGCTTAATGCGAAGCCCGTCCAGCTCGCACGCGAATTCGACGCCAGCGCCTCAAAGAAATACATCAGCGCAAAACCCGTCAAACAGAAGTACAGCGCATACGCTCGCATTTCCTGGGACAGATAGACATGCAGCGGTGAAATCGCGAGGAGTAACCCCGCAAACAGCCCTGCTTTACTCCCTGCGGCGTGCCGCGCCCAGCGATGGCCGGCATAGACGGCTGCCACGCCGAATAGCGCCGAGATCCAACGACCGCTCTCAGGACTCGGAAACGCTCGCGACCAAGCGGACAAGACCAGGTGATAGAGCGGAGGAAACCCGTCCGGGTAGGTGATTATCTGCCGCCACGGCAGCCGGGCGATAGACGCCTCGACGACTTCATCGCAAAACAGGCTTTGCCGCTGGATGCCCCACACGCGCACGGCGGCGGCGAGCGTCAGCACGATGACCAGCCCCGCGCGGTCGGCTTCGCTCCCCGCCAGTGGCCGCTCGACACCCATCCCGTTCATTCGTCCGCCGATGCAGCTAGGAGGGCGCGCTCCGGGGCAGGCGGGCGAATCGTTCGAGGGCCGCCTCGACGAAACGCAGTTTCCGGGCCGACGGCAATTGCATGGCGGGAAAGAACGCAAGATCGCCGTCATCGTCCCCGCCAAGGAAATCCAGCGGGTGCAACAACAGCGACGGCTCCACCCCCGTCATCCGGCATAGGGACAGAGCGGCCTGAAAATACGACATGGCAAGTCGTTCGCTGTACTGCGCAAGATACAGCAGGTAACTCATGTGGAACGGCAGCTTCAACAGCGGCATCGTCGTCACCGGCACTTCGACCAGGTCGCGGCACAAGTCCGGCCACACGTACAGCCGCAAAGGCCGAAAACCATCCGACAGCTTGCCAAACAGCCGCTTCCGCTGCTGCCGCTCGGTTTGTTTAAGCTCGGATCGGAAAAAGTAGTAGGCCCGCGCCACCGGCCCCAAAAACGTCGGCAGAGTCGAGGCGTCGTATTCATAGCCCCGACGCGCCAATTCCTCCAGCAGAGGAGGCGAAAAACTATAGCCGGGCCCGCGAAATCCGACCGGCTTGACGCCGACCACTCGTTCAATGGCCTCTTCGGCGCGGCTTAACTCCTCGGCCAGCTCCTTCCGCCCATAGAGGTGGAGCCATGGCTCGTGGCGGAACGAATGATTCCCGATTTCGTGCCCGGCCTCGGCAATCGCCGACAGCGCCTCGCGGTTCTTATCCAGCGCGGCGTCCTGGCCGACGACGAAGAACGTGATCTTCAGCCCGCGAGCATCAAGCAATTCCAGCACCCGAGGCACGACCACGTCGAGGTAACTGGGAAAGCTCTCCCAGCCCGCGTCGCCGTGCGTCTTCATGTACGACCACTTGTTATCAAGGTCGAGCGACAAGCTCGCCAGCCGTTTGGTCATGGCATTCATCAGGCGGGGTGCAATTCAAAGGCGCATGCGCTCCGCGCTGCGACGCCGAACATGTCGGCTTCGCCGCAGCTATCGCGGGCGCTAGGGTCGAATCAAAGGCTGCGTCGGCCAGCTCCAGCACTTCGTTGACGTTGAGCGTGCCCTTCACAATATGGGCCGAATTGACGGCCAGCACGCCCGGCAAGCCGGTTTCGAACGGCGGCAGTCGCTGCGAATAGTGTAGCGTAGGCAATGCCATGACATACCGCGCTCGCGAAACCCGAAACGCCAGCACGTCCTCGCGTGCGAATTGCGGATACATCCGCGCCAGCGCCGTCAGAAACCGCTCCTGGAGGTCCTGGTCCGACCAAGTCCATGCTTCGTCATCGACTGCCGCGTAACGCGGCAGATACGCCAGGTGCGAATTGCCGAGCTCCGCCGGATCCACCAGTGCCGTCATTTCAATGATGGCCGTGAACGGCACGTCACCGTCGGTGATGTTCGTTACATAATACCCGGCCAACGGTCGTTTCATAAGCACTGAGGCGCAAATGACGCCCAGATACCGGATCGATTCGTGCTTCGCGCGCTCCTGGCCGCCCATTTGCGGGCAGAGCTGCGCGATCACCGGCGACGGCGTCGTCAGCACAACATGGAAAAACGATTCGGCGCCGCCGGCGGTTTCGACTAGCACCTGGCCGTCCGCCGCGGCGGTGACGGCCGAAACGCCGGCGTTTGTCCGGAGCTCGACGCCGGCGCTGCGAAGATGTTCCACGTATCGTTGCAGGATCCGCGCGTAGCCGCCCGGCACGTAGCCGAACATCTCCTTCTTCATCCCGCTCTGGCGCGCGGCGTACATTCGGGAGATCGTCGCCCAGATGAACGCGGCGGAGGTCTCGCGATAACACTCGCCGAGCTTTGCTTTAAGCAGCGGCTGCCAAATGCGACTGAATGTCCGCTGGCCGGACCATTTGCGCAGCCAATCCGCGACAAGGCAGCCTTCCAGCGCTTGCCAGTCCTTGCGCCGCGACGTCGCCCAAATCGTCAGCCCCAGACGAACCTTGTCTATAAACCGTAGCGGCGGAAATCGCAGGAATTCAAGCGTATTGGACATCGAGTACAGCCGGCCATCGGTATAGAAGCCGGTCTTCGTCTCGACCCATCGCATCTCGCGCTCCAGGTCGAGTTCCCGCAAAAGCTTTCGCAATCGCAGGTCCGAAAGGAGCGTGACATGATAATGGCGATCCCACTGCACGTCGCCAATCTGCCAGGCCGAGGCGAGCCCCCCCACTTCGCCGGCGCCTTCCAGCACGGTGACGTTCTGGCCGCTGGCTGCCAGCTTTTGCGCAAGCGCTAGGCCAAGCATGCCGCCGCCGACGACGCCCCAGCGATTCGTCGTGTCCGGGGCCTCGCGGGTCATGGCGCCGCTTGCTGCGAATCGAGGACCGCGGCCGCCGCCGGCGCTTCGGCGACGTTCCCGCCGCAAACCGAATAACGCGCGCCGCACTGGTCGCACTCGCAGTGCGCCTGCGTCGGCGGCTCGCCCGCTGGCCATCGCGCGATCGGGCGGCCGCAACGGCACACGGCGCCAATCGACCGCGCGGGATTGCCGACCGCCAAATGAAAATCCGGTACGTCGCGGGTCACGACGCTTCCCATGCCGATCATCGCAAACCGCCCGATCCGCAGGTTGCTGCCCACGGTGCAGCCGGCGCCAATCGTGGCGCCCTCGGCGACGATCGTCTGCCGCGTCGATTCGTCCGGGTCTGAAGGTCGCAGACGTTTTAGGTCCGGAGTGGCTGCGCGAGGGAAGGCGTCGTTGGTAAAAATGGTCCCGGCGCTGATCATGACGCCGTCCTCGATCGTCACGCCATAGCAGATGTAAACCATGGCATTGATCTTGACGCGGCGGCCAATCTTAACGCCGTAGGCGATGTACGTCTTTTCGCCGACGATGCACTGTTCGCCCAGCGCAGCGCCCTGCCGGATGTGAACGTTATCCCACACGCACGTTCCGCTGCCCAACGCGACGCCCGCCTCCACGATGGCAGTGGCGTGGATGCGGACGTCCGGCGGATGCAATACGGCGCCGTCGCCGGCGCGCTCAACCAACGGATTGCTCATCCCACCAATTCCTCGCGAGGCTCGCCGATCGGCTCCCACTCATGCCGCGCCAGCGACCGGTAGGCCGCCTCGATGACTTGCACCGAAGCCAGTGCATCCTCCGGCGTCACCACCAGCGACTCCTCGCCGCGCACGGCGCCGGCGAAATTATCGATCTGCCGCCGGAAGGCCTCGAGCTTGTTGTACCCGGCGCCGAATACGGTCCAGCCCTCGTCGCCGCTGCGCCGCAATTTCGACTCGCGCCAACCCACGAGAATCGTGCCGCTGCTCCCGTAGACGGCGATAAAGTACGGCAACTCCTTGCTCACGCTCCAAGACAGGTCGATGCTGCCAAGCACTCCGTCGCGGCTGCGCACGAACATCTTGGCGGTGTCCTCGACGGGCAAGAACTGGATGCGGTTGCCCTCCATCGCCTGCACTTCCGCCAATTCGCCAAGGCAGTAACGGGTGATGTCCACCGAGTGCGTGCCGTTGTCGATCAGCACGCCGCCGCCGGCGATTCGCGGATCCGAATTCCAGCGACGCGTCATGTCCACGCGGCCGGTGAATACGTTTTCAAACAGCACGACTTCGCCGATCGCGCCGCCGGCAATCAACGCTTTGGCCTGCGCCACGTCGGGTACGTAGCGGAACTTCGAGGCCATCGTGAACACCAGTTCCCGCGCCTCCGCCATGCCGATCATCTCCTCCGCGGCGGCCGAAGATACGGCAAGCGGCTTCTCGCAAAGCACGTGAACGCCGCGCTCCATCGCCGCGCAGCAGACCTCCCGGTGCGTCGACGGCGGCGTGCAGACGATCACGGCGTCGATCTCCGCGTCCTCCAGCATGGCCTCGGAGTTGGAGAACGCCTGGCAGCCGAACGTCGCCGCCATGGCCTCGGCGGCTGCCGCACGGCAGTCGGCTACGGCCGCTAACTGGGCGCGGTCGCTCTCGGCGAACGCCTGACCGTAGGCTTGGGCAATCGCCCCGGCGCCGATCAGGCCGAATTGCACGGCACGGCAAGCTGATGATTCTTTCACGGCTTGTCCCTCAAAAGCTGTTGAACTGCATCGCGAATTGCGTCCACCACATACGCTACGTGCTGATCGGTGTACTTCTCGTTGAGCGGCAGTACGAGGACTGACGCCAGCGCCTCGTACGTCCCCGGAAACCTTTCCCGGCGGTAATCGACGGCTTCGGGCCGGGCCAGCGTGAACGGAAAGCGGCTGTTGCCGAACGTTCGCTGCTGGCTCAATACCTGGCACTCGAAAGCCGGCTTCTGAATGTAGCGCGGCGCGCAAAGGATGTCCCGCTCGCGCAAGCCGCGGGCCAAGCCCTCCAGCCCGCCTTCGAACCGGTCCCCTTCCACGCGAAGGCAGTACTTCCAATACGTGTGTTTGGCGCGGCGATCGACCGCCGGCGTGGAAATGCCTGGCAGATCGTTGAGCCCCGCCGTAAGTTGGGCCGCCGCCTTGACGCGACGCTCGACGAACTCGCCGAGCTTCGCCAGTTGGGCCACGGCCACGGCTCCGGTAAGCTCGTTCATGCGATAGTTCAAAGCCAAGAAGTAGTGATCGGGGTTGCGGTCCCCATATCCCCAAGCCTTGTTGATGAACAGGTACATGCGGCGCGCAAGCTCGGGGTCGTTCGTCGTCACCAGGCCCCCCTCGCCGGCCGTGATATGCTTGCCTTGCTGCAAGCTGAAGCAGCCGATATCGCCCCAGACGCCGACCTTACGCCCGTTCCACTCGGCCCCGAACGCTTGGGCGCAATCCTCGATCACCGGAATGCGGCGCGCGCGGGCGAGATCCATGATCTCGCCCATGCGGCATGGGTTCCCGAACAAATGGGTGACGACAATCGCCTTGGTGCGCGGGCTGAGCGCCTCCTCAATCGTCCGCGCCGTAACGTTGTACGTAAGCGGATCGACGTCGGCGAACACCGGCACCGCCGCTTGGTAAAGAATCGGCGTAATGGCCCCCATGTCCGTGATCGCCGTGGTCACGACCTCATCTCCCGGTTCCGGATCCACGGCCGCCAGCGCCGTGTGCACGGCAGCCGTGCCGTGCGAACACGCGTAGGCGTGATCGACGCCCAGGTACGCGGCGAACTCGTTCTCGTGAGCGTCCCGCTTTCAATGGCGGCGGCGAGTTGGATCATCTCGTCGTCGCCGAGCTCGCGGCCCGTGGCATCTTGGTCGGACGGCAACGTAATGCGATCAAGCGCAGGCAGATTCGTTGGCATGGGCAGTTGTCTCGTACAAAATGGATTTCAAAGGGTCGTGTGCGTTAGCAGCCAATCAGTTTCGCGGCGACGCGCCGGCGCCTCACGGTCGAAGCGCTGCGACGCGGTCGTCACGCGCCGGGCGACGTTCGACGCGCCGCCGCTCCGTCGTGCGTCGCTGCCGTCGCCAGCGGGGGGATGCGCCGTCCGGGCCAGAGACGGCGACGCCCAAGTTTCACAATCAGCCGCAAATGTCCCGCCGTCGCCCGCACAACGCGCATCTTCGAGCGCCCGGCGGCGCGCGGCCGCAGGCTGGCGGGATGTTCGACGACGGAGCCTCCGCGTTCCAACACCTTGCAGAGTAGTTCGGCGACGCCGACAAATCGCTCGTTGTCCAACTCGATCGGCGCGACCGTCGAACGCCGGTACACGCGGAAGCAACTCGTGTAGCAGCTCAGCTTCTTACGGCATACCAGTCCATAGCATCGCGACGCTGATCGCGACAGCCGCAGCCGCCACGCCGGTATGTTCTCCACGGCGCCCTGCGGGTGATACGGCGAAGCCGTTACCAGGTCCACGCCTTCGTCGAGCAACGGTATGAGCTCCGCCAGCAGCATGACGTCGTAGGACCCGTCGCAATCGATCGACGCGACCAACTCATACTGGGCGGATCGAAGGCCCGTCTGGATCGCTGCCGCAATCCCGCGGTTGGCGTCGTGCTGTATCAGGCGGAACCGCTGCTTGCCGTCGATTGCCGTCTTGACGAGCGCCGGCGTACCGTCGGTGCTGCCGTCGTCAATCAGGAGAAACTCAAAACCGAAGCGCTCCGCGAGCGACTGCTCGAGCCGGGTCAACGATGTCAGCAGCGTCTCGATGCAGTCGCGTTCGTTGTACAGCGGCACGACGACGGAGACCTGCCGCTGCGCGGTTGCGGCGTGCGCCGGCCCGGCGTCCGCCGCACTTCGTTCGCACGCGGCGACCGTCAGCGCTGCGGACGCGGTTGGCAAAGCCAGACCATCCTGCTCGCTCCCCGCGGCGACGAATGCTGAGGCGCCGGCGCTCGATCGCAGCAGTTCGCGGCGTAACCACAGCCCAATGAAGCTGGCGTTGCCGAAAAGATATCGCCGCCACAAGCGCCGCGGTTCCCGGCAGAGGCGGTAGAACCATTCGAGCCCGGCGTCCTGCATCCACAGCGGGGCCATGCGCGCCGTACCCGCATGGAACTCGAACGCCGCGCCCACGCAAAGCTGCACCGCGTCGATGCGATCCGCCATGTCGGCCGCAAACAACTCCTGCTTGGGGCAGCCCAAACCAATAAACACGAACGCCGCGCCGCTGGCGTTGATGCGGTCAGCCGTCGCGTTTTGCTCGGCTGCTGTAAGCGGACGAAACGGCGGCGACTCGGCCCCCGCAATCGACAGCCGCGGAAAACGCTCCCGCAGGTTCTCGCACAGCCGCTCAAGGACCTCAGGACGACTGCCGTAGAAGTACACCGAAAGCCCCAGGCGGGCCGCCGCTTCGCATACCCGCAATGTCATCGTCGGTCCGTAAACCCGCCGGGCGATTCCCGCGTCGTACCATCGATTGAGCGCCCAGCGGATCGGCTGGCCGTCGCACGTTACAACGTCGAGCCGGTTCAACGCAGCTAGGAACGCCGGGTTTCGGCGGGCCTCGGTAAGACCGTGCACGCCGAAAAAGTCAACTGTCGCGGGCCGTCGCGCCACTCCCCACCGGACGATCGTCTCCAGAATCTCGTCCTCGTCGGCCTTCGTCACCTTGACGCCGAACAGATCCACGCGCGGCAGCGACGGCGAGGAACCCCTCGGCGATCCATGGTTGGACGCGGGCAAACGGCGGCTTTTTGGCAAAGTTGTTGACATGAACGGGAAGTACTACGGCGATCCACAAAATGAAGTCGTACGTCTAGGCATCCATTAACACGAACTCGGGGTTAGCGGCTGCATGCCCGGACTGCGGCGCCGGCGGCGGCCGCCAGTCGTGCGTCGGCCGGCGCCGCTTGTGAGTATGCGCGGCCGCCAAGTCGTAAATCTCCATCAATCGTTGGTAGTTCGCGGCGGCCGTAAACCGCGACTCGTACGCGCTGCGCGCCGCTCGTCGCAGGTGCGCAAGCCGATCGGCCGGCAGCGCGACGATCGCCCGCACCTTCGACGCCAGATCGTCGGCGCTGGCCGGCGCGAAGTGAACGCCGGTGCGGCCGTCTTCCACCAGTTCGGCCATCGCCCCCAACCGCGAAGCAACCACCGGCGTCCCGCAGGAGAGCGCCTCGACGATCGTGCGGCCGAACGTCTCGTACCAGACCGACGGCATCACCACGGCAGCCGCGGCGCCCATCAGCTTTTGCACCTCCCCCAGCGGAACCGCTCCTCGCCAGTCGATCCGCCCGTCTTGCAGCGCGGCCGTGCGAACGGCATCGGCCAGGGGTCCGTCGCCGGCGATCACCAGCCGCGGCAACGCGGGGTCGCGCCGCCAGGCCTCCAACAGCGTCGCGACGCCTTTCTCCGGCGATAGCCGGCCGGCGAACATGACGTAGCCGCCGTCGCCGCGGCCGACGCCCGCGTCGCGGCTGACGAAATTCCACTTCACGTGGGTGCGTTCGGGCGGAAACCCGCCTTCGATGAACCGCTGCCGCGCAAACTGCGTCGGCGCGAAAAACGCATCGACTTTCGACGCATACCGGCCAAACCGGTGGTGCACCGCCTGCATGGCGACCACTGCCGCCGTGGCGGCAAAGCTGTTGCGGTAGCAGCGATGCCGCACGGCCGCCAGGGGCAAAGGCCGCTTGACGCATTGCTCGCATGGCCCGCCGCTGCGCATCAGGTAGCCGTTGGCGCACAGCCAGCGGTAGTTCTGCAGCGCCTGCACGACCGGCACGCCCCGTCGATGGGCGACGTAGCACGCCGCCGGCGAAATCGTGGGAAAGGCGTTCGTGCAATGCAGGACGTCTGGCCGCTCGTCGTCGATCAGGGCGGCGATCTCTCGCGCTGCACGGCGGCTCCAGATGGTAGTCGCCGCGGCCGAGAGCGGGCCCATCCTCGTCATCTCGCCGTTGTGACGGACGTACTCGATGACGCTGTGTCCGTGAGCGCGGAGGTAATCCCGCTCTTCTTCGTAGCAGCAGTCCTCGCCGCCGCGCTGCAGGTAATACGTATGGCAGAGAAGTATCTTCACGAACGATCCTCCGCCCAGTTGTGCGACGTCGTTGCAGCCGCGTAGCTTCCACGCGGCGCGCCGATGACCGCGGTCGCGGGCAGCGGCGCCACCGGCAGGGAAACCGCCTGCACTTCCGCCGCCGCGCTGCCAAGACGCCCGCCGCGCAGCTCGCGGGAGTAAAATGCGGCCGTCAGCGCAGCTTTCACAGCCGCCCCAATGAGCGCCGCCGCCGCCGCTCCTTCGACGCCCTGCAATAGCACCAGCGGCGCTCCGAGGAAGAGATTGGCGCCAATCCCCGCCATGTGCGTGATGAAGTCGAGGTCCGGCCGACGCAGCGCAACCAGTGCGCGGGCCGCCGGCATTGATACCCCGATTACCAGTTGCGCCATGAGCAACAGCACCAGCGGCGTCTGCGCTCCCAGGTATGCCGCTCCGTAGAGAAAAGGCACAACCTGGCCGCTGACGCTGCCGATGGCCAGCGTGAACAACGCCATCGCGGCGACCATCCAGCCGGTCGCTTGCCACATGAGTCGGTCGGCGGCCCCCATGCCGCCCCGCGCCTCGACCAAGGCGAACTTGGGCAACAGGATGCTGCTAATGGCGATCTGCAGCGGGCCGGACAGGCCGGCGATGGCCGCACACGCGGCGTACACGCCGACGCTGCTCTCATCCAACGCCAACGCGAGCAGCCAGGGGAACATGTGGATGCGGACGACGTCGCCGACTTGGGCGGCCGCGATCCACCGTCCCATGTGCAGGTTCCGCGAGAAATGGCCTTTAACCAAGTCGCGGCGAACGGTGATTCGCTTGCCCGACAGCACCGTCCACGCAGCGCCGACCAGCAAGCTCGACGCGCCGATCGCCACAAACGCCGATACGGCAGACAGCCGGCCGCCGGCGTGTAGCGCCGCCATGGCAATTAGCTGCAAAACGCTGGCGCCGCCGCTGACCGCCACGGCAATCTGCGGGTTCAAATCCGCATAGACGACTCGCCTGGCGAATTCCCGCAACAAGACGCAGGGGGCCACAGGCGCAAGCACTCCCGCCGCCGCCGCATACGCCGGGTGCCCCGCAAGCCATAGCGCGAGCGCCGCCACGGCGAACACGCCGCCCAGCGCCGCGGCCAACGCCCCCGTATGCACCAGCACGCTGCCGAGGTAAGCGCGGCGGTCCTCCGCGCCTGCGCACTCGGCCGCAAAGACCGTGTACGGCGCCGTGATGAGCGACTCCTGCAACGCAATTGCCGCGAACGCGACCGGAAAGAACAGCGAGAACAGGCCAAGCTCCTCCGGTCCCGCCCAGCGGCCGATGAGCACTGTCGTCAGCAGCGTTGCGACGCCCAGCAGCCCGCGGTCGGCGATTGCCGCGGCCGTGAGCGCCGCTGTCGATTTGTTGAACGCGGGGATGTTCATG
The DNA here is from genome assembly GCA_003576855.1 of Planctomycetota bacterium. Taxonomy (GTDB): domain Bacteria; phylum Planctomycetota; class Planctomycetia; order Pirellulales; family Lacipirellulaceae; genus Lacipirellula. The sequence goes on along the minus strand of QEVI01000029.1, from coordinate 19,212 downwards.
GCGACGGCGCCTGTAAGCCTTTCACTCGGCGACCATTTCCGTGTTCACGTCGCGGCGGAGAATCACCCGTCCGCCAAGCAGGCACTCGACCCCGAACAGCGCATATGGCGCCAGCCAGTACAGCGCCTTGGGACGCGGGGCGTGCGCATGCACGAACGCCCACCACTCGTCGGCGCGGCGGTATCCCTTGGGGCCAAACATGTTTTGCCAACGCTGGCGAAGCGACAAGCTGGCGTCGAACGACGTGTTGGTCCGCGTATTTAGCCGGCATTCACCCAGGTGGCCCGGCGCCAACAGGACCGGAATACCCGCCTTGCGGGCGCGAATGCCATAGTCGGCGTCGCCGAAGTAATGCGTGAAACTCGGCGCCAGCGCCCCGATTCGGTCTTCCGCTGCTCGCGGCACGAGCACGATGTTGCCGTTAAAGCTGTCGCACGGCGCGGCACGATCGGCCGGTTCCATGAGGCTGCACTTGTACCACGACTGGCGCCGCATGCCGCCCGTAACCGTTTTGCCCAGCAGCGGATCGCGTGTCGCGCCGACGACGATCGTGGCGGCCGCGCCGCTCGTCTCGTAGACGCCGATCAACGTGCGGAGCGCTCCCGGCAGCAACACCACGTCGTCGTTGAGCCATAAATAGAAGGCCGCCGGTCGGGCGGCGTTCCAGGCCATCATCGTGCCGCCGCACCAGTACAGCGTGCCGTCGCCTTGCAAGACGGCGACTTGCGGAAACTGGGCGCGGACGCTGTCGCCGGTGCCGTCGGTGCTGCCGTCGTCGGTGAGCAGCACCCGCAGCGAGTATCCCGGCGGAGGCTCCTGCGCATATAACGATCGCAGGCAGCGTAGCGTCAACTCGCGACGGTTGAAGCACGTCATCAGGACGGCCACGTCGTTGTCTCGACGAGCATTCATCGGCCGCCCCTCGCCGGCGTCGGCATGGATGGCCACCGCGGTGCGCCGGCGGGCTGCCAGCCGCACGAGCCCAGCCGCCACGGCCGCAGCCCGGGCGTCGGCTCCATCGGCTCGGCCGCCAATTGGGCCTCGAGCTGCGGCCGGTGCAGCGTCACGCACGCGATCGCTGCCAACAGCACAAATCCCGCCATTCCCGCGCCGGGCAGCTTCGATTCGCTGACGCCATGGACCAACGAAAACGCAATCAGGCTCACGACCAGGTATGAGCTTGCGCGGCCCGGCTGCTCGGCCCGCCGCAGCGCCGCCGCGGCCGCCGTGATGACCCACGCCAGGAACAGGAGCAGACCGACCAGCCCCGTCGCCAGGACATGGTCGATGTACGCGTTGTGGGCGTGCGGAATGTGCCAGGCAAACCGCTTCGAGAACCGCAAAACGTTTCGCTCCCGCCAGAAGGCGCCGTAGCCATGGCCGGCGATCAACCGGTCTTGCGCTTCGATCCACGCCTGCTTCCACAAAGGCAGCCGGCCGGAAAGCGTGCCGATGTTCTCGCGCCGCCCCATGGCGGCGACGTCCGCCAGCCCGTCCCGCGCGGCGACGGAGCTGAACGCCGCCGCGAGCCCGGCCAGGCACGTCAACAAGAGCCCGCCGCAGACGACAATCCACCGTCGCGGTCCTCGCCAGCGGACGACGGCCGCCAATCCGACGGCGACCAGCAAGGCGGCGAGCGTCGTGCGCGACTTGGTCATCGCCAGTCCCGCGAGCCCCGCGGCAATGAGCGCCCCTTGTAGCCAAACGCGGCTGCGATGCCGCCACGTTAAGAAACCCGCTGTAAGCACGAGCAGCGCACACTGCAAGCCTTGGTCGTTTGGATGGCACGTGCCCGAAAACCGATAGCCGTTGCTCCACGGACGCAGCGTTCCGCATGCCGCCTCCGCCGCGACTCCCACGACGAGATAACCGAAAAACGTCAGCACCGTGATCCACGCGAGGTCGTCCAAGTCGAACCTCGAGGCCAACCCCACGGCGCCGACGTACATGAAGCCCAGGATGGCCAGCTTGCGGAGCGACAGGGACGGTTCGATCGACCACGCCATGCTCGCGACGCACCACAGCAAGTACGCCAGGCCCAACCACATCAACGGAGACCGCCACGCCCAGGCCACGCGCGGCGCCGTCATCCAACACGCCGCCCCGACGGCCGCGACCAGCAAGTACCCCGCCGCCGAGCCGATGTTGGTGACCTTCTGCTGCTCCGCGAACTGGTTTTCCACGCGGCTGGCCAGAAGCGAGCCTTGGCGCTGGGTAACCCGGCTCTCCGTGAAGGAATGGCCGACGAACCAGAACGCCGCGCCTAGCGCAATGGCGACGGCGCAGCGGGCCCCCCAGGAGGCGCCCACGTGGTTCGAGTTGTCGGTCGAAGGTGCGTACATCGAGATTAGAGTCGCCGCAATAGCCACTGCGGCCCATAACTCCGCTGCCCGTTGAGTATGACGCCCGACAGCGGCACGCCATCGTCCAGCAGGCAATTCGCCGCACGCTCCACTTGGGGGCCCCGCGAGCGCTCGGCCCGCACCACGAGCAAGGCCTGGTCGAGCCGCTGCGCGACCATCAGGAATTGCTGCAAACAGTCCGCGGCGGGAAGATCGAAAAGCACCAGGCTATGGTCCGCGGCGGCCTCGGCGATCAAACCATCTACCACGCCGGTTTCCCAGGTCGGCTGGCGCCGCAAGGGACCGGCCGCGGCGGGCAGCACATGCAGGTCGGCCGCCGGCCCGTCCCGCAGGCAATCGGCAAGCGACGCAGCGCCGTCGAACAGCTCCGCCAGGCCCGCCCCCGGCGCTAATCGCCAAAGACGCTGCAATTTCGGACGTTGGACATCGGTTTCGACCAGCAGCACCGGTCCCATGCCCAGTTCGCTGGCCCGCACGGCCAGGTTCATCGCGACCGTCGAGCAGCCGGCGCCTGGTTCACATCCCGTGATACCGACGACGCCGGCTTCCGGCCCACCGGCTGCACGACGGGCCTGTAGCCGCCACAACAGGGCGTCGAACGGCTCGACGCCGCGCCGGCTCGCAACGCTCCGCACAGGCGCACGGCGCCTTGCCGGCTCGCGCGACGGCGCCTGCCGCAGGTCGTGAACGGCCCCATTCGCTAGCGCTGTTTCGTTCATTGCAAGCCCCTCCGAAAACCTATGCTGATGCGCCGCCGAGCTCTGCACGCCTGTGGCACGGATAATCACGCCGCACGTTCGCCAAAACTGCACGTCACACGGGCGCCGCTGCAACCGGCGCCGTCCTGTAGGCCCGCGCCTCGGGCACCGCCGCCAGTACGGGCAACTGCAAAAGCTGCTCGAGCTGTTCCTCGGACCGAATTCGTCCATCCAGCGCCTCGGCCAGCAACACCAGCGCCACCGTGCCGACCGTCAACAACGCCAGCGTCATCCCGGCGATAAGCAGCTTGGAAGGCCCGACCGGTTTTTCCGCCAGCGTCGCCGCTTGTGCGACATTGACATTCGAAATGCGCCGGCGATTAAGTTCCTCATCCATCCGCGACTGTTCAAACGCCGTCGCGTAGTTGAAGTAACTCGTGCGGGCCAGCTCGACGTCGCGATTGAGTTGCTCGAGCTCCGCTTCGAAGTCGTTAAGCTGCTTGAGGCTGGCCAGCGCCGCCGATCGCTGCTCCTCGAGCGTGCTGCGCTGCGCGACGTCGCCGGCCAAATCGCTCTCCGCCTGCGCCAGCGACAAGCTCAGCGACAACCGGTTGCCGTTGAGGCCGTCGACGGTCTCCTGGCGGGACGGCGCCTCGTGCCGGGCCATTTCCTTCGCCTCTTCGACCTGGGCGCGGGTCGCCTTCACCAGCGGATGGTCGTCGCTGTATTTGGCCTCCAGGTTCATCAGTTCCACTTGCAGAGCGTACAGTTGCGAACGAAGCACATCGGCCCCCGTGTTGGGCACGACGCGCGTTTCGCTGAGCAAGCGCTCCGGCAGTTCGCCGATTCTCTGCTGGAGCGACGCGATGCGGGCCTCGGCGGCCGCAATCCGCTGGAGCGTCGAGTGCCGCGCTTCCTCGATGCTCCGCAATTGCGTTTCCAGCGTCTCGCGTCGCGACTCGATCGACGCGACGCTCATCCGGTTCTTCGCCTCCCGAAGCCGGTCCTCGGCCGCTGCCAGTCGACTCGCGAATTCCGCCCGCTGCTGTTCGAAAAACGGCTTGGAACCCTCCGTCTGGTAGAGCCGCACGTGCTGCTCGCGGTACACATCCACGATCGTCGCGAGCACCTGCTGAGCTAGCTGCGGCGATCTGGCGTCGAGCGAAATCACGATCAGCGCCGAATCGAACTCGGCGTAGACCTCTAAGTTCTTCTCGATCTCGATCACGGCCCGCTCCCGCTGAGAAATCGGGTCAAGGCTGCGTATGGCCTGCGCGATGCGTCGAACGGGCTGCTTAAGCGATTCCACCCATTGCGGCCCTGCGGCCGACTCGCCGCTGGCCGCCGCGAGCACCGCCGCGGGCGTCAGGCGGTCGACGGTCTTCTCGATGATGGCTCGGCTCTTGAGCACTTCCATCGCGGTGGCGATTTCGCTATCGCGCCCAGTTTGGTGCAATGCGATCGTGTCGCCCGTGGTCGCCGTCGGGTCCAGCCGCACGCTTTCCCGGCCGACCTGAAGAAACAGCCTCGCCTCGGATCGGTAAGTGCGGGGCGCGAGCGCGATCAACGCGACGCCGCCGGCCACGACGATCATCGCGAAGAGGAAGGCCTTTTTTTGTGCCGGAAAAACAGGGCCGCCGCGCGGCGGGGCTCGGCGCTCGCGGACTGGCGGACGGTGAACTTTTGAGCGTTCATCGGCGGAACTCGAGCTAACGGATTCCCTTGTGGAAAACCAGCGACGGCAGCGTAATGAGCAACAGCTTCAAGTCCTCCCAGGGACTGATCTTCGCGGCGTAGCGGAGGTCCATCCGCACCCAGTCGTCGAAGCGCGCCTTGCCGCGGGCCGACACTTGCCAGGTGCAGGTGATGCCCGGCGTCACCGTCAGCCGGCGCCGCTGCCAAGGCTGGCAGGCCTGCGACTCATAAGTTGGCAACGGCCGCGGGCCGACGAGCGACATCTCGCCGCGCAGCACGTTCCAAAGCTGCGGCAGTTCGTCGATGCTCGACCAGCGTAGAAACCGGCCGAACGGAGTCGTCCGCGGGTCGCGGTACATCTTGAACGCCGGACCGTCCTGCACGCTGTGGGGGAGCAAGGACGGTTTGAGCGTCTCGGCGTCGACGTACATCGTCCGCAGCTTGTACATCTTGAACCGTCGGCCCCCCAGGCCTTCACGTTCTTGCACGAAGAACGCCGGCCCCGGCGTGTCGAGCTTGATCGCCGCCGCCGCCAGCGCAATGATCGGCGCGCTGATCACCAGCCCAAGTACGGCGCCTACGACGTCAACGCCCCGTTTCCACGTCGCGATGGGCTTAGCGAAGAAGAACTCGCTGGGCTGCGGCGGGTCGGGCGCTGCCAGCAATTCGCCGCTGGATGCGCCGCCGGACGCTTCCAAGCCGACGCCCTCCAAGCCGCCGCCAGGGCGTTGATGGGGAAGGTAAACCAGCACGTCGCACTCGGGCCGCTCAGGCCCCGGCGGGTACACCTCGCTGACGTCCGCCGCCACCTTCCAGGCGCCCTCGGCCGGCGTGTCGGGCAGCAGCACCGCGATGCGACCGTCGTTGAGCAATCCGGGCGTATCGGTGACGCGGAGCCGCCCCTCCAGCACGCGGGCCAACAGCCCGATGTCTGAATCGCTGGAGTGCTTGGCGGGCAAGCGAATCAGCAGCAGCGACAAGACCGATCCATTCCGGTCGACGCGCATTCGTTCGCAGTCGGCGGCGAAACGAAAGTCCGCATCGGAAAGGAAAACGTCGTGCCTGGCAGTCCGGCGGCGAGCGAGCACCCGGGCGTGAAACCGGCGGGGCATGGTGTCCTGAGTCATCTCAGCTTTGCGCCATTACATCCTGGTGAACTGAAAAACACGCGAATGAATGTCGAAGCATTCAGAAGTTTGTCCATCAGCGTGGCGAACCAAACCAACCGGTGCGACGAAAGCGCTTTCACAGCACGCTTTTCGCGGGCGTTTTCCAGCATGTCTCTTCACTGAACATGGGCTGCTGGGTGCGAACGGGCGCAACTCGGCGGCCGCTGGCGCGCAACGCCGTCGGCGCCTCCTCCTCTGCTCGCGCACAATCTTCTCAGCAATAAGGACGTCAAACGCCCGAGGGCCATCTCTTCCCAGGCTTACGACGTCGGCGTGGCGGGCTTGCGCTTCAGGTCAAACGAATCCATGCAGTTTCGGCTGCCCCCTGTGAGGCGTGTCCTGTACTGTCCGGCGCGCAACGACCGCGACAGTTGCACGCAAACCGTGATTGCGGGTTCGCGCACGATCGTCGATTATACTGGTGACTTACCGCATGTCTAATGATTTCTTGGCCAATTTGGTTGAATAAAAATCGTTCCGACATTTCCGGTGCGTGGTCGTCCGATTCGCTGCCTCGGCGTTTTCGGACAAAATGAACCCTTAGTCCGATTTGCGACGCTCCGCAGGAGGCGCAAGTGCAATCCCGGTCGCATGATTCCGCCGTTATGACGCAGCTTGCAGGACAGACGTTGTTCCTCGTCGTGGACATCCACGGACGCGTTGTCGCCAGCGATGAAAGGTGGGAATCTTGCCTTGGCGTCGCTGCTTCCAAAGCGGCAGCTACGCTCGATGAACTGTTACTGCCGCCCGCCGACGACTCGGCGCCTGCGACCTCGTGCCATGGCTATCTCCGGCAGCGATTGGCGCAATGTGCGGAAGCTTCATTCGCCACTGAACTTGCGACCGCTCGCCCGCCGGGCGAACCGATCCACGTCGCCGCACGACGACTTGCCGGACCAGGCGGTCCATTGGTTCTTGTGGCTGTCTCCTCGACCGGCAGCGCGCCGACTGCCTCGCGGGACCCGCTAACCGGGCTGGCGGACCGCCGTGAACTGCTCGCGACGGTCGAGTCATGGCGACGCTGCTCGCCGGAAACCCCTTTCGCACTTCTGTTTATCGACTTGGACGAATTCAAGCAGGTCAACGATCAGCATGGCCATCTGACCGGCGATCAGGCCTTGGAGGAAGTCGCCCGACGATGGCAACGCTGCGTTCGCGAAGAAGACGTGGTCGCGCGCTACGGCGGCGATGAATTCATCGTCCTCGTACGCGGCGCGGCCAGCGTCGCCGCGGCCAGGCCCGTCGTCCGTAGGCTTCGCCGCGCGTTGGAAACGCCGATACAGGCCGGCGACGCCGCGCTTCGCCTCTCCGCGACCATCGGGACCGCCATCGCCGCGTCGCCTCTAACGCCGTTTCGCGAGTTGCTTGCCGCCGCCGACAAGCGCATGTACGCCATCAAGCGGCGGCGGCCCCGGTGAATGCCATGGACGAGGCGATCCTGGTAGAACTGGCAAAGGTAGGCAAGACATACGCCAACGGTCCTCGAGCGCTGGACGGCTTCAGCGCCGTCGTTGGCCGTGGCGAATTCGTCAGCTTGCTCGGCCCCTCCGGTTGCGGTAAAAGCACCGTCCTGCGGCTCATCGCCGGCCTCAGCGAACCGTCCGCCGGAGTCATCAAGCGAGCGTGGACCGGCAAGCGTGCGTCGCCGGGCGATCAGCCGCTGGGTTGCGTCTTTCAGGAACCGACCCTACTGCCCTGGGCCACTGTTTGGAACAACGTTCGCCTGCCGCTGGCGCTGCAAGGACTCGATCGCTCGACAGCCGCCGGCCGCGTGGACGAGGCCTTGGAACTGGTGGGCCTGAGCCGTTTTGCCCGAGCTTACCCGCGGGAATTGTCCGGCGGCATGAAAATGCGAGTTTCCGTCGCACGGGCGTTGGCGACCCATCCGCAATTGCTGCTGCTCGACGAACCGTTCGCGGCGCTCGATGAGATCACCCGTAATCGGCTCAACGACGACCTGCTGACGCTGTGGCGGCAACGCCGCTGGGCAGCACTGTTCATCACGCACAGCATTTTCGAGTCTGTCTATTTGTCGCAGCGCGTCTTGGTCATGTCTCAGCAGCCGGGATGCATCGTCGATGAGATCGCCATCGACCTACCGGACGAGCGTACGATGGACACACGGACCTCGCCGCGGTACGCCGAGTTATGTCGTCGGGTCTCTCATTCACTGGAGCGTGCGTCGGCAACGCCGTGACTGGCTGGCGACAAGTGAGCGACCTTGGGCTGAATAGCGAAGCTACCCCTCCGCCGGCGCCGGCGCCGCGGCTGCTTCGTGCCCTGGGCAGCCTGGCGCCGGGGGCGCTTGCCATCGTTCTGCTGGCCGGCTGGGAAATCGCGGTGCGCGTGGCCGACGTGCCGCAATACATGTTGCCGGCGCCCAGCGCCATCGGCGCCACGCTCGTCGCGGAGTGGGACGCCCTGCGACCGGCGTGGGCAGTAACGCTTATGACCATGGCCGTCGCGCTGCTCGCGGCGATCATCCTCGGCGTGCCGTCGGCCGCGCTGCTTGCATCGTCTCGACTCGTGGAGCGGATGGTGTTTCCCTACGCCGTCATGCTGCAAGTCACGCCGCTGGTAGCCGTCGCCCCGTTTATTGTGCTATTGATCGGCTGGCAGCGGGTGTGGTGGGCGCAATTGGCGTGTTCGTGGATCGTGGCGTTCTTCCCGATCCTATCGAATACGACCATCGGCTTTCGCAGCGCCGATCGCGGTCTCTGCGACCTGTTCCAGCTTTACCACGCCTCGCCGTGGCAGCGGCTCAGGCTGTTGCTGGCGCCGTCGGCCCTGCCCTATTTCCTTGCCGGACTGAAGGTTTCGACCAACCTGGCCCTGGTGGGCGCCGTCGTCGCGGAATTCGTCGTCGGCGCCCAGGTCGACAACCCGGGGCTGGCGTCGACGATCTTCGAGAGCCAGTTACGCAGCGACGCCCCGACGATGTTCGCCGCCCTGGCGCTTATTTCCGTGACAGGCGTGATGGCGTATGCTGCGACGCACGGATTTAGCTTCCTACTGCTGCGCCGCTGGCACGACAGCGCGCTGGTCAGCCAACCTTAACCGGCCGTCGCCGGCCACGCCCATGGTGCGATTGCTTTCAGCGCTGGTTTTGCGTTGCACGCTGTGCACCATGTTCGTCGGCGCCGCCGACGCCCTGGCGGCGGATCGAGTGACGCTCGCGCTGAACTGGAAAGCCCAGCCGGAACTGGGGGGCTTCTACCAGGCGCTGGCCGACGGGACTTACGCCGAGGCAGGTTTGGAAGTTTCGATCAAACAAGGCGGGCCGCTGGTCAATAACCGCCCGCTGTTGGCCTTCGGCCAGGTCGATTTCCTCGTCGGCACTAATCTGCTTCAGGCGTTCGACGCTGTGAAGCAGGGAATCCCCACGAAGGTAGTCGCCGCCTTTTTCCAGCGCGATCCGCAGTGCATTCTCGCCCATGCCGACGGCCCGCATCGAACCTGGGAGGACGTCGCCAAGGCGCCGCTCTTGATGGGCAACGCCGGGCGGCAGACCTTCTTTCTGTGGATGCACTCGGCCCACGGCTTTCCGCGAGCCAACCTGCGTCCGTACAACCATAGCCTCGCCCCCTTCTTGAACGACAAAACCGCGGCGATGCAAGGATTTGTCACCGCCGAACCGAAACGCATCGAGGAAGCCACCGGGCGGTTCCCGCGGGTATGGCTGCTCGCCGACCACGGCTGGAGCAGTTACTCGACCGTGCTGGAGACCCGCGTCGATCTGATTGAAAATCGCCCCGAGCTGGTGCAGCGCTTCATCGACGCGTCGAGAACCGGTTGGGAGCGGTATCTCGACGGCAAGGACTCATCCGCGGCCGATGCGCTGATCAAGCGCGACAATCCCGCCATCACCGACGAGCAGATCGCGTACTCCCGGCAAAAGATGCGCGAGCTGGGCCTGCTGACATCGGGCGACGCAGCGTCCGCGGGCATTGGCGTGATACGGCTCGAGCGCGTCCGCCGCTTCTACGACGACATGACGAAGGCCGGCATGTACAAGCACGGCGAAATCCGGCCGGAAGACGCGGTAACGCTGCAGTTCATCAGCGCCCAACGAGCCGCGTCCAGGTAAGCGCGCTTTCTAAGGCCGCCGTAAGAACTGCTCGAGCGCGTCCAGGTTATCGGTCCCCAGTACGTCGACGCCGGCCCGTCGCATCTGCGTCCACACGGCCGGGCTGTCGGCCGCGCCCCAGAAGCGCAGCCGCCGACCCTGCCCGTGGGCTCGCTCAACCAGCTCCGCAAGGCGCTGCTGCTCATCCGGAGGCATTTCGCCGACGCCCCGCCAGCGGAAATGGTCGCGCCAGTTCTCGCTGATCAGCGGCGTCAGATCGGCCGGCGCGTCCGGCGGCGTATCGTTGAAGCGGCCGTCGATCCCCACGCGGCGACTGCGGTCGCTGCGAATGGCGTCCACCGGCCGATCGCCGGTGACGACGACGTCCACGCCGCGCGGCCGCCACGTTCCTTCCGCCAATCCCGAAACCAGGTCGTCGTACTTTGCCAACAAAGTGGCGAGGGCTGCGTACGCGGCGGCGCCGTCATTCTTGAAATCCACGAGCAGCGTTAGCCGTTCGGGCCCGGCAAAGACGCGGCCGCCGTGTGCCGCCACGTGCTTCCGCAGCGGCGCAAGGTACAGCGCCTCGAGCGTCCGCTCCGGCCGAAGCTCCCGTGTGTAGTGGCCGACCAGCAGTTCTCCGTCGACGACGAAGACATCGGCCTCGATGCTGGCAAACCCCCGGTCGAGCGCGTCCGCGAGCGGCCGAGAACGGTAGTAATCGTTGTGCGAATGCGCCGCGACGAGTGCCATCGGAGCTCCTGACGGCGGCTCCTTCCCCGCTGCTGCGCCGTAGAACAGCACCGCCTGGCTCGAGAGCACCCAAACGATGTGGCGAAACCTGTCCATTCCGGGAGTATCGCCGGGCGGCTCGCCAAGTTCCAGTAGCCGTCGCCACTTCGCCGAAAGCGCCCGGTTCGCAAGCGCGGGCCGAGGCCTCTGCTTGGCCCGCCGGCCGCAGCCACTGTCGCCTGCAGGGTCCCGTCTCTCACCGGCAAACCGCCCCTGGGTAATTGCCAAGCCGCCGTTCCGCAGCGTAAGTTGATGCCGTCGCCGGAGGGTTCAGCGCGAGATGGCCCGCGCCCGCCGGCGATTACTCCAGGGAGATCCGTCATGCGCAAACAGATGGCATCGAAGACGCTCGTCGGCTTGGCGGTGTTGGCGGCGGCCGCAGGTTCGCCGCGGACGCTTTTCGCCGACGCCGCGGACGCTCAAAGCAGCCCGGCCGAAAAGAAATCGCTCGAAGTCGGCGACCCGGCGCCAGCCTGGTCGAAGTTGGAAGGCGTCGACGGCAAGAAGCATAGCCTCGCCGATCTCAAGGAGGCCAAAGCCGTGGCGGTCGTCTTTACGACCAATCACTGCCCGGTGGCCAAGGCGTACGAAGACCGCCTCGTCGCCCTCCACAAGCAGTACGCCGACAAGGGAGTGGCGCTCGTGGCGATCAACGTAAACAACAACGAGGCCGATCGCCTGCCGAAAATGAAAGAGCGCGCCGAAGAAAAGGGATTCCAGTTCGACTACCTTTATGATTCATCGCAGAAGATCGGCCGGGCCTTTGGCGCCACCGTCACGCCGCATGCGTTTTTGCTCGACGGGAACCGGAAAGTCGTCTACATGGGCGCGATCGACGATAATCAAGACGAAGACAAGGTGGAGAACCACTACCTGAAGGACGCCATCGACGCCGTCTTGGCGGGCAACGCGCCCGAACCGGCGACGACCAAGCAGTTCGGCTGCGGGATTCAGTATGAATAGATCGTCCGGCCTCTCAGCATGGGCGGCCATCGTAGTATGCGCGACCGCGGCGGGTTGCACCCAGCCCGCCGCGGCGCCTACGGCCAAGACCAACGGCAATATCGCCGCGGATACGCCCGGCGCCGAAGGCGCCCCCTCGCCGGCAGACGATGCCGCACTCAAAGCGGTGGATCGCGCCGGCTACGACGAAGCGATCCGTTCCCTGGCCGGCAAAGTCGTCCTGGCCGACTTCTGGGCGACGTGGTGCGGGCCTTGCCTGGCTCAGCTTCCGCATACCAACGAACTGGCCAAGAAGTACGGCCCGGAAACCCTGGCCGTCGTGACGGTAAGTATGGACGAAGCCGACGACGCGCCTCGAGCGGCCAAGCTCGTCCGCGCGAAGGCGGCTGCGGCCGCCGTCCATCTGATGAGCGCCCAGGGCGGAGGCCCGGCCGCTGTCGAAGCGTTTGAAATCGAGGGCGGCTCGGTGCCCCACTACAAGCTATACGATAAATCGGGCAAGCTGCGGCGAACCTTCGGCATTGATCCAGGCGCCGAGCGTCAATTCACGCCCGCCGACATCGACGCCGCCGTCGCCGAGCTCGCAGCCGAGTGACCCCCCGCGCCAATTTCATAACGAGCCTGCAGCGCAAAGAGCCCGCAGCGCAAGCAAGGGAACCATTCGTCCCGACGCGTGCAGCCCAGTAGCCCCCGCCGCGAAGCGCCTCCGACAGCGTCGCCGTCGCAACGGTCAAGTCTGACGGTCGGGCCAACTCCACGCCGCCGCTCCCGCGGGCAACGTCAGCGTCGCCGCCGAACCATGGCCTGATCACACCAGCGTCAGTTGCGTCGGCTGCTCGCGGTACCATGCCGCGCACTCCGCTTCCCGTCCTCGCACGACGCGACGGCCCTTCAGCGGCCCGCTGCGCGAGGTGACGACCGTCCAGGTTCCGCCCAGCTTCTTATCTTCGCGGTAGATGACGACCCAGTCGCGTAGCGCGCCCACCTCGTGCGCCCGGCTGGTGTTGGAGTACATGGCCGTGTACGCGCGGCCGTTCCGCTCGGCATGCAAAATCGGCAGCCAGGCTCGCCCTTCGGGATTGAATCGCCGAGGCGCCACGCGCACAAGCCGGTCGCGTTCGGCCAGTTCCCGGTACTGACGATCGATGTCCAGCAATTCATCGACAGGAGGCTCGTCCACCGCCGCCGCCGTTGCGGCGGGGGACGCCGGACGATCCCGCCCGCGATTAAACCGCCCAGCCAGCGATTCCCGCACCGCGCGGATCCGCTTCTGCCCCATGCCGGGCACCCGCGCCAGCCTGCCGTCCCAGCAGGCCGCCTCCAGTTCGCTCAGCGTCGTGATGCCCAGTTCCTCGTGGATCCTCGCGGCGAGCTTGGGCCCTATATCGGCCACGGTGCTGAAGAGCCGCTCGGGCGCGCCCCCGCCTCGCAGCCGTTCCAGCAACGGCACCTTTTTCGCGTGGATGATTTTCACGATGGCCGCCGCCAGCGAATCGCCGATCCCCCGCAAGCGCATCAGGCCCCGGACTCCCTTTTCCGCCAAGATCTGCTGCAACGGCCGTTCGGCGTAACGGACGGTCTCGGCCCCTTGCCGATACGCACGGACTCGGTAGGGGTTGGCGCCCTGCTTCTCCAGCAAGTCGGCGATTTCCGCCAGCGCATCGGCGATCGCGTCGTTACCGACGATCGGCCCCCGCGGCGTTGACTTGGCAGCTCGCACCATGGCGGTGTAATATGTACGGGTGTATATTGCATTCTACGGAGTCCGGACCACCGGACCAGTGGGACGCCGACGCTCCGCGATTTAAAGCACCCACTTGAAGCGGCGCCGGCCACGCGCGGCATCGTCTGAGCGCCACATCAGCAGCTTTGGCGCCAGTACGGATACGCAGCGCTAGCAGTGCTAGCACTCGTCTAAAGATATGGAGCTGCATTCGCCAACGCGCCGCGATAATCCGGACATTGAAATCCACATTTGCGACGCCGAACCCGCTGCATGGCGACGCGCTCGCCGCGCGGCGCCTTCGGGCTACAAACCACGCGGCTCGGCAGGCCTGGCCGCCTGCCATCGGAACGCTTTCACCATAGTGCCGGTGATTCCGAATGCCGCCAGCGAGCGGCCGTCAGGAGCGAACGCCAACTCGTGGACTTCGCAGTCGGCCCCCGTCTCCAAGGCGCCGACTTGCTGCCCGAACTCGACGTCCCAAAGGCGAACGACGCCGGTTTCGCCCGAGCCGCTGGATGCCAGCCGCGCCTGCTGCGGCGACCATGCCAACGCGTTGACCGGGTCCTGATGACCGCCCAGTTGATGGCGGAGTCTCCCCGCGGCGACGTCCCAGATGGCGATAGTCGCATCCTCGCTGGCGAGGGCTATCCACGGGCGAGGCGCCAAGTACGCCATGCGCACCACCGCTCGCGACGCCACGCGCCCGCCCGGCTTCCAGCGTCGCTGGGCGACATCGTACAACCAGAACGAACCCGACTCGCCGCCAATCGCCAGTTGTCGGCCGTCGGGCGATGCGGCCACGCAGTGATATACTTCATCGGACCCCGGCGGACGCAGTGGAACGGCCGCCGTCGTTTCGCCGAGGTCCGCCAGGTGCGCCACGCCCTCCCGGACGAAGGCCAGCCGCCGGTCGTCGAGAAACGCGGCGCTGCCGACAACGCCCTCGGTAAACTCCGCCCGCGCAGGCGTCGGCCCCGAGTCGGGCCAGGCGTGAGCCAGCACCGGCGCCGATGCCGACGTTCGCCGATCCACCACGAAAACGCCCTTTCGGCCGGTGACGGCAATGAACCGTCCGCTGGGGGAAATCGCCATGGCGTCGACGAATAGGTCCGTCGCGCCGTCATGTTCGTCGTCGGCGCCGCTGCGGCAACTGTACTGGACTTCGCACTTCCATGTTTCGACGTTATGGAGGCGCAGTGCATCGCCGTGCTTGCGCCACTGCACGCGTGGAATGAACACCGCCAGCACGTCCCCGCGGGGAGAGTAACACGCCGACAGAGAGGCGAACGCCCGGCCTATTGGCGCTGCGGCGAATGACTCGCACGCGGCATCCCAGCGCGTGATGTTGCCGTCCTGACCGGACGTAAGGACGAAATCGCCATCCAGCGCAAGCGTCGCCGACCACGCTCGACTCGTATGACCGTAGGGCCCGCCTATCCGCTGCCACGACCGGGCGTCGTAGACGCCGATTCTGCCGTCTCGGCACGCCACGGCCGCCCGCCGCGCATCCGTCGACACTGACAACCCCTCGATAGCCGCGCCGCCGGCAAAGAAGCGGCGATGGCCGGCTGGCTTCAGCGCCGAGCCGTCCCACTTCAAGTCGCAGCGAGTGACGTATCCAGCCTCGTCGGCGACCACGAGCACGCGATCGTCAGCAGCGAACTGACCGACGTTCAGCGACACGGCTGCGCCTGTTGCGATGCTGCCAAGCTGGCGCGCCGTGTCGAGATCCCAAAGGGCAATCGTCCCGTCGCTCGGCGACGTAGCGGCCACGCGGCGTGAACGCGCAACGGCCAGCCCGCGCCCCGGAATCGTCGCGAGCAGTTCTCCCGTCGCGGCATTCCATAGCTTGGCATGGAGCCTGTGCATGGTGATCAGCGACCTGCCGTCGGCCGTGAAGGCGACGCGGTAGGCGACCGACTGTCCGCCGTCCCGCGCCCAGCGGAGGTTCGAGACGAACGAGCCGGTCTCGGTTCCCGTCGCCGCGTCCCAGAGCCGCACTGTGCCATCGTCGCTGCACGTGGCGACGGTCTTGTCGTCGGGCGAGAACGCCGCCCAGTTGACGTCGCCGAAGTGCCCCACGAGCGTTTGCACGAGCTCCATCGAAGGGTAACGCCAGAGCTTGGCGCGAGCGTCTTCGCTGGCCGTCGCCATCGTCCGGCCGTCCGCCGAAAAGGCGACGCAATAAACCTGCCTCGAGTGGACGCCGGTCGTCTCGCGGCGAGCGCGCTGCAGCGCGTCCAGGGCGCTCGCATACCAATGCCACTCGAATCCCCGCAAGTCCGCCGAGGGCGTGCCCGCAGCGTACTTGTCAAGAATCGACCGCACCAGCTGCGCTTCGTGGCTCAGACGGGACGCATTGATCCGCCGCATGTCGAACGCGTATTCCAGTTTTCGCAACTGGCGAAGCCCCGCCGCCGCTTCGCGCTCACGTTCGAGCGCTATCGCTCGTTGCCGGTCTCGTTCGCGCGACGCCGACCACCACACGGTCCCGCCCAGGACGACCGCCGCAAACAGGATCGACGCGGCGGCCATCGCTGCCAGCGCACGGTGGCGCTGCATCCACTTAAGCGCCCGCTGGGCCGCCGTGCTGCGGCGGGCCGATATCGGCCGATGGTCCAAGAAGCGCCGGAAATCGTCCGCCAGTTCCTGCGCCGTCGCGTAACGTTCCTCGGCGCGTTTCGCGACGCACTTGCGGATGATCGTGTCCAGCTCGCGCGGAACGTCCCTGTCAAGCCGCGAAAGCGGCCGGGGCTCCTCGTCGGCGATTTGGCGCAAGATGCTGCGCTGCCCGCGACCGTCGAACGCGCTCTCCAGGGCGATCAATTCGTACAGCGTGAGTCCCAACGAGTACACGTCGGTGCGCCGATCGACGCATCCCGCAGCGGCGCCGGCCTGCTCGGGGCTCATGTACCGCAGCGTCCCGACGAGGTCCCCGGTCACGGTCAACCCGGCGTCGGCCTCCAGGCGCGCCAGGCCGAAGTCGGCGATCCACACGTTGCCGGCTGCGTCGAGCATCAGGTTCGCCGGCTTTACGTCCCGGTGCAATACGCCGTGTTCGTGGGCGAAATGCAGAGCCTCGGCAGCTTGCATCCCCAAGCGAGCAACGGTGCGATAATACGCCCCTGGGCGTCGGTTCCGCTGGTCCACGACCGTGACGGCGGCGGTGTCGGCGGGGTCGCCGTCGCCGTCAGCGAGCGGCGCGCCACGCCTCCCCGTGCCACAGGCGGCGGTCGCATCTTCGACGCCGGCCAAGGTCGCATCGTCTGGCCTCTTGCCGCGCGACGCCCGCAACTGGGCGATGACGTCGGCCAGCGAACGGCCCTCGATGTACTGCATCGCGTAGTAATGTACGCCGCGCTCGCACCCCACGGAAAACACCGGCACGATGTTCGTATGGTGAAGCTGCGCGGCGGCTCGCGCCTCGGTCTTGAAGCGGGCCTGTTGCCGCGGGTCGAGCACCGCCGCCAGCGGCAGCACCTTCAGCGCAACACGGCGATCGAGCGACAATTGCCGCGCCTCGTACACCACTCCCATGCCGCCCCGCCCGATTTCCCGAATCAACTGGTAATCGCCGAGCGTCGGCGCCTCCGGCTCGGCGCGACGCGGGCTCGAGGCAGCTAACCCGCGCGGCGGCTTTTCGGCCGACGCCGCACCGAGCTGACACAGCAGTTCCAGGGCGGGCCGCAACTCCGCGAGCTCCTCCGCGAGATGAGGCTGAAGCCGGCTCAATTCGTCCCAGTCGATCGATTCGCCGCGCCGCAGTCGCTGAATTAGGTCCTCGACAAGGGCGCCGAGCTCTTCCGTCGTGGCCGGCATGGCAAGCGCATCGTTCATGACGGTTTCTCCCGGCTGCGCGGACCGGCGACCAGTCCGCTCAGTCGCTGGAGCGCGCGGACCTGCCGCGACGTGACTGCCGAGTAACTGATGTGCAGCACGTCGGCGATTTCCTCCGGGCTAAGCTCTTCGAGAAATCGCATGACGAGCAGGTCGCGGTCGTCGTCGCGAAGCTGTGCGAGCGCCGCGTGGACTTGGTCCAGCGCCTCGCGGCGTTCCGCGTGTCGACTCGGCGAAAGACCGCTGTCGACCAACCGCCTTGCCAGGTCCCGCCTCGCCGCCGTCGAGACCGGCGGACCCGACAGCGACTGTTCCCGGGCCACGCTGCGGCGCTGCGCCTTGACATGCCGCCGATGCAAGTCGATCAGCCGGTTGCAGGCGATCTCCCGCAACCACGCATAAAACGGCCGGTCGGGCAGCGACGCGAACCGCTGCCAATGCAAATACGCCTGGACCAGCGCGTCCTGCACGATGTCCGACAAGTCGAATCGCCCCGCCAGGCGGCGGTCCATCCGGAAGCCGATCAGCCGCTTCAACCGGCTGCGGTACAGCGCCAAGAGCATCTGAAACGCCGTAGCGTCGCCCTGCCGGGCCAGCGACAGCAAGTGCGCAGCGTGGGAACTCATAGGTCCAAGCGCCGAAGCGGCGACGGCGGCCGCAAGGACGTCGCCAGTCGCAACGAGACGAGAACACGCGGTTACGGCTCCGACTACCCATAGCGTAACTGCGCTCGCATGGCAAGCAGCGCGAAGAAAGTCCGACGAAATGCCAAGGTTTTCAGTGACGCCGCGGCCGCAATTGCGTTTAGAAGACTAGCAGCCGTTCTTCTCGCTGATGGCCGCCTGGGACGTGAGACAGCATGCCGCTTGGCGTCGAGCGATTACGGAGTCAGCACGACGCCGTTCCTCGCCGGTTCCGCATCGATCGTCGCCTGCAAGGTAAAACGACGCTCGCCGTTGCCGCGACCTTGTGGGCGGCAATTATCCGGTCGCCGTTGCGCAAGCCAGTTCGTTGAACACAAGGAATCTACAATTGCTTTCCATAGGCCGCTTCGAAGGCGCGCAGCGGTCAACAAAGGAAAGCGATTGCGGGTAGAAACACTTGAATCGCGGCGCCTACTAGCATCGACAGTCAGCGATATTGCAGCTACAGGCGGAGATTACGACTTCAACGGGCTGCTGGAAGGGGTGCTTGCCGATATCCGCAGGACGTACTAGCACTCTCGAAACGCTTTTGTGCAAGGAACGCCGCGCTCGCGATTTGGCGCCTGCGACCTTCGCAAGGGACTGGCGACGCTGTTTCGCGCCCGCGGAATTAGCCCTAGCGGTATGACGCAGCGGCGGCGGCATGGTGTCGCTCCGCGTCGTAACCATGAATCGTTCGCCTTCGGAGAACCTTCTGATGTCCTCGAAAACCACATGTACTGCTTCTCTTAGCGTAGCAATAGCGACTTTCGTCGCATTTCAATCCGCGTTCGCCGAGCCGGTGCGCATAACGTATCACCGGATTGCAGGCGCCCCGGTTGTCTGCGACTCCGACACGACGCCGGCATCCTACGACGTCGGCATGCCGAAGGAGGGGGAGACCGAGATGGTGTTGCCCTTCATGGTCGGAAATAACTCAGACGGTCAAGTCACCGACCTCGTCATCACACTCACGGGGTCTCAGATTCCCGACATTTTTTGGAACAGTTACACCAACAATCGCGGCTACATCTATCCCAATAGTGGAGTCAACTTCACAGTCAAGTTCCGTCCGCTGGCGGGCGACCCGTCGGGAACTACCTACGGTGGAGACGCCTCGAAAATTTGGGTCCTCAGCGGAATTCGTGGGTGAGTTGACGTTGCTTGGCGGGGCGCGGGGGAAGGGACCATGAGGCCCCAAGGTCCCTTCCCCCGGACCC